>NZ_JAQFIL010000001.1:7387593-7735187 GCF_029504655.1 Catalinimonas alkaloidigena | reverse complement strand
CTCTCTGAAAGAGAGTAGCTTTGATCAGCTAAAATAGTGGCAAAACGCTCATTTTTTCAAGTTTCAGAATCCTTTCCGTCCGAAAGGGATGACAAAGGTAAGGCAGCTTTTTGATTCTGCAAACACTTTGTGAAAAATAATTGCAAATATTTTTATGATCACACACATGATCTCTTTTAAAGTACTCTATTAAGGCTTTTTAGTGATGTAAGAAAAAAAGAAGTCTTGCTCATAAATTGAGCAAGACTTACGTATTTGGAATTATTTAGCAGCCAATTATGCCTGATCTACCTCTTCTTTAAGTTTATTAATAGAAGCTTTAGCATCACCGAACAACATACGTGTCTTTTCACCGAAGAATAGTTGGTTTTGAATTCCCGCATAACCGGTACTCATACTTCTTTTGAGCACGATAACACTTTTTGCTTTTTCTACCTCTAAAATTGGCATGCCATGAATAGGGCTGGAGGGGTCGTCCTTTGCGGCAGGATTCACCACATCATTGGCCCCAATTACTAATACTACATCTGTAGTAGTCAGTTCTTTGTTAGCTTCTTCTAATTCTAATAATTTGGGATAGGGGACATCGGCTTCTGCCAAAAGTACATTCATATGTCCCGGCATACGGCCAGCCACCGGGTGAATCGCATATTTAAAATCCACTCCTTCTTCTTCCAGCATACTTTCCAGTTCGTGTACCGTATGCTGTGCCTGGGCTACTGCCATACCATAGCCTGGTACTACCATTACTTTGCTGGAATACTTTAGCTCAATGGCCAGGTCGCTGGGAGATACTTCTTTAACAATTTGCTCTCTTCCTTCGCCGGCGGGACCTCCACTACTACTAAAGCCACCGATGATTACATTGAAGAGAGAACGATTCATCGCCTGACACATGAGAATGGTGAGGATAGTGCCTGAAGCCCCTACCAGAATACCTCCTACCAGCATTACCTGGTTATTGTAGATTAGTCCTGCGAGAGCAGCACCAATCCCGGTGAAAGAGTTGAGTAATGAAATCACTACCGGCATATCGCCTCCCCCAATGGGAGTTACAAAGGTAATACCGTAGATCAAAGACACTGCCATTAGAATTAAGGCCCAGTTAAAGTCAGCAGTAGGCATGATCATAATGTAGATGATAAGGCCAATGACAGCTACCAACAATAAAGCATTGACTATACGAGGGTAAGGCACCGTAAGCGAATCGCGCAGGAAACCTTGTAATTTACCATAAGCCACCAAACTTCCGGTAAAGGAGATGCTACCTATAAAAAGGGCGAAAAGGGTGGTAAAAATCTGCCCGTTAAGTAAAGAGACACCCTCGGGATAATTATAAAACTCTACCAGAGATACTAAAAGCGCACAAGCCCCCCCCAGACCATTGAAGAGTGAAACCATCTCTGGCATAGCGGTCATCTGTACTTTTTTGGCGGCAGTAATACCAACCACCGATCCCAGTACAATGCCTCCAGCTACCCAGCCATAGTTGTTCTGCTCCACTCCCAGAGGGTACACCAGAGAGATTATAATGGCCAGGCCCATACCCCCAGCAGCTACCAAATTCCCATTCCGAGCTGTATCCGGGCTACTCAGCCTTTTCAAGCCGATAATGAAAAGAATTATACTAATGAGATATAGAAAGTCGTAAACAGAGGTTGTCATGTAAGGTTAGATCTAGCGTTAGATAAGCAAATGCAAAAGCTACTTCTTCTTCTTTTTGTTTTTAAACATATCCAGCATACGGTCAGTCACCGCATAGCCACCGACTACATTAATGCTGGCCAGAGCAATTCCCAAGAAGCCTAGAATCAGTATAAAATAATTAGTCGGATCTGCCTGACGAATTAGAATGATCGCTCCAATGATGACAACACCACTGATGGCATTAGCGCCTGACATCAAGGGGGTATGCAGTACGGTGGGTACTTTAGAAATCACTTCTGTTCCTAAAAAAATAGCAAAAACCAATATGTAAATCATTAAAAGGTTTTCACTTATAAAAGTAATGAGTGCGTCCATAAACTTTTGGTTTATAGTTTCAGGTTTTATTTTACTGCGTATACATTCTTTCCTTCCTGTACAATACAGGTTCCACTGATCAACTGATTTTCCATATCCAGTTGTAATTCTCCTTCTTTCAGAAGGACCTTAAGGAAATTGAATACATTTTTGGCAAAAAGCAGACTGGCATGCATGGGCATTTTTGCCTCAAGAGCAGAATCTCCTATAATGGTAATGCCTTTATGATCAATGGTCTTATCATTTTGTGTCAGTTCACAATTACCGCCACCAGCGGCTGCCAAATCAACTACCACGCTACCCGGCTTCATCTTCTCTATCATTTCTGTAGTAATCAGAATAGGCGCTTTCTTTCCTCTTAATAAGGCAGTAGTGATGATGACATCCGATTTTGTAGCGCGATCAAAAATCAGTTCTCGCTGTTTCTGTTTATAATCTTCGGTCTGTTCTACCGCATAACCACCAGCCGCCTTGTCATCCCGGGCACCTTCCACCTCAACAAATTTAGCGCCTAAGCTTTGTACTTCTTCCTTCACAGCCGGACGAGTATCAAAGGCCTCAACTACCGATCCCAGTCGTTTTGCAGTAGCAATGGCCTGTAAACCCGCTACACCCGCACCCAATACCAGTACTTTTGCAGGGGGAATACTACCTGCCGCAGTGGTTAGCATGGGAAAATAACGAGGTAGATGCGTTGCTGCCTCCAATACTGCACGATAACCTGCCATGGAAGCCATAGAAGATAGCACATCTTTATCCTGTGCCAGTGTGGTACGGGGCATCATGTCCATGCTAAACACATTGATGGGGTACTGACTTAGCTTTTCAGGAACAGTAGCATCTTCGTAAGGACGAAAGGAGGAAATTACGGAAGCCCCCTGAGGCAGCTTGCTTAAAACATCTTCAGCCGGGGGCCTGATACTTAACAACAAAGTAGTTTTGGAAATGATATCATCACGCTGGCTGATGGTTGCTCCCGCTTCCTGATACTCCGTATCTGAGATAAAAGTATTCTCGCCTGCGCCTGACTCGATGAGAACTTGGTTGTTGTCGGTTAGTTTTTTCACTACATCCGGAGTGAGTGCCACCCGGGTATCAGCTTCTTCTTTAAGAACGCCTATTATCATTGATCTAACTTATATTTAGCGTAAACATAAAAAATTTGTTCCTAATAAGTGGAGGTATACTCAAAAATCTTACATCTTAATGCCTAGTCCTTTTTACTTGGGCGCACCAATTTAGGCAAAAGAAATACAAGATGACAAATTTCTATGCAATCAGTTGCATTATTTTATACCTTTTGAGCTAAATATTTTTTTATAAATAGGTTTACGATAAAGAAATTGTAACCAAAGGACAGGCCACAGTAAAAAATCCAGCAAAGGAGAGGGAGACTTGAAGGTAATATCATCCACAATTGTACTTCCCTGACTATTCTTAATTATCCTGTGGCGGTGGTGCCAGTATTTTAAAAAAAAGGGAAGTCTGGTGCCCTTATCTATAAAGTAAAACTCTTCCTGATCAAAGTCATCCTCTACAATCTTACTTAGCCACTGCTGTTTAAAAAAGATAAAATTAAGTTCCAGGGCTACTGCATCCCCTTTCTTGCAACCATCAAAACGCAGTAGCCTTACCGGAGGAAACGGAGGATTGAGGCGCATAAAAAGTTCTTCATTAAACCCCTGCATTACTGTTTGATAGGGCTGCTCTACCGCGGTACTTATTTTTATGTTCATATATTTGGACTGTTCGCTGAGTTTACATGCAAAACAGTTAAGGAGCGCTTACGGTTTTAGCCATATCCTTTTGCATAGTCATTTATTCTCTTATTATTTCCTCCTTAGCATCAAAAAAGTGAGAAGGTTCGTGTAAAAGGTAGATTAATAGTTTAACACTGATTTTATTGTAGATGATTACGATAGTTGTGGGTACCAACAGAAAAAAAGCACTTTCAGCCGCCATCGCAGCCTATTACCAAAAGGTGCTGCAAGAAAAAGGTACAGAAAGTCAGGTCATAAATCTGGTAGATTTGCCTGCTGACTTTACGGCTACTGCCTTGTATGAAAATAATGGAAAGAACAATCAGTTTAATCGCTTCAGGCAGGTTTTTAAGGAGCACGAAAAATTTGTTTTTATCATTCCGGAGTATAATGGTTCATACCCAGGCGTGCTCAAAGCTTTTATTGACGGCATGGATTACCCCAGCGGCCTGCAGGGAAAAAAATGTGCTTTGGTGGGGCTATCTTCCGGTGTACAGGGAGCAAGTATACCGCTGAGTCACTTTACTGATGTACTACACTATCTGGGGATGCATGTGCTGGCCCTAAAAGTAAAGATGGGAGAGATTCATAGGTATATAAAAGAAAATCAGCTCACAAGCAAAGTCTACGATGAGACTCTTCGCCTGCAAGCTGATCAGCTTATAGCGTTTTAAATGATCTACTAATCTACGTTGTCGTGCAGAAACTTATTGTTACCGATGATATTATCATCATCATCTAATGAGTAACGCGACACATTGCGGTCATTGTAAGAAGGTGCGCTGTAGAGATGGATATTTCTTCTTACATAAGCCGGCTCATTGTAGAAATCTTCTTTCTTGAAAATGTCTTCACTGTTATCAGGGGAGCTGATGCTCTTACGACCCTTGAGTTTAAGCTTACGTTCGTAAGCTTCTTTCATCATCAAATACCTGCGGCTGGAAGACATCTCACGCAGTAGCTTCTCTTCTTCTTCTTTTTCCTGACGCTGCTGGTTATCGTCCTCTTCTTCCTCATCCTCAAAATTTTCAATTTCAAAAGGTGGAGAAGAAGGTGGCGATGGTGTATTACTCCTTTCCTGAGGCGGACTGTCCGGCGGACTGGCTTCCGATTTATCTTCCTTCTTAATTCTCTGGCTGGAGTCCAGGTCATAGACGCGCTTGGTTTCTTCCTCATCCTCACCTCTTTCATCGTTATTAAAGCCCGTAGCAATAACAGTAACCATAATCGCATCGCCCAGTGTATCATCCAGTCCATGACCGAAAATCACTTCTGCCTCTTCACCTGCTTCAGTCTGGATATGATCCGTGATTTCGGTAAGTTCATCCATCTGCATTTCAGCCTGCTCACCAGAGCGGATAGAAAGAAGAATTTTTCTTGCTCCCTTAATATTTTTGTCATCCAGCAGCGGTGAAGAAAGGGCTTCCTCGGCAGCACGCATAGCACGGTGCTCGCCTTCTGCTTTAGCAGACCCCATAACAGCTGCGCCTGATCCCGCCATTACCGTTTTCACATCTTCAAAGTCCACATTGATATAACCAGGAACCGTAATGATTTCGGCAATACTTTTGGCTGCGGTGGTTAGTATATTGTCTGCCTGAGCAAATGCATTGGTCAGGGTCAAATTACCATAAACTTCTCTGAGCTTATCGTTCAGAATTACGATCACGGTATCGCAATTATTTCTCAGTTCGCGGATACCTTCTTCGGCAGCACGCTGTTTCTTTTTACCTTCAAAAGCGAATGGCTGAGTTACAATACCCACGGTCAGGACCCCAAGCTCACGGGCTACTTTGGCAATTTCTGGGGCTGCGCCTGTACCAGTACCTCCTCCCATTCCGGCAGTGATGAACAACATACGGGTATCATTGCTCAACAACTCACGAATTTCTTCTTTGCTTTCTATTGCTGCCGCTTTTCCTTTTTCAGGATTGGCACCGGCACCCAAACCCCGGGTAAGCTCTCCACCTATCTGTAGTTTATTGGGCACAGGGCTAATTTCAAGCGCCTGAGCGTCGGTATTGCAGATGATAAACTCAACATCTTTGATACCCTGATTGTACATGTGATTTACAGCATTACTACCGCCGCCACCAACACCAATAACCTTGATGATGGATTTATGCTGAGTGGGTAGATCGAATTCATAACTTCTGTCAGCCATAGTCAAAAGGAGTTTAAATAATTACCGTGGTTAATTTTTTTATTTAAAGGAAAACCTTAATAGTTTTCTTTATCGTCAAAATCGTCAATAAGTATTTTTTTAGTTTTTTCCAGCATTTTACGAAAAAACATAGAGCCTTGCGCCTGCTCTTTTTCTTTTCGGGGCTTGTTGCCCTGCATCTCTTTGTTTTTCTTTCTGATGTAGTCCAGGTTTCGTTCATCAATGGCTTTGAAACCCGACAATACCAGGCCCACCGCTGTAGCGAACATCGGGCTCTTTACGGTTTCAATTTTGCTTTTACCCATGTACTCATTGGGGTAGCCAATACGAGCATCAGTGGCACACATGAGTTCGCAAAGCTCTTTAGCAAACTGTAGCTGTGAACCTCCTCCCGTTACGACTACGCCACCGGCAAGCTTATCCTCATAGCCGGAAGAGATGATTTCTGCATGTACCAGCTCAAAAATCTCCTGCATGCGGGCTTCAATGATATAAGCCAGATTTTTGATGGATATCTCTTTAGGCGGACGGTCTCTTAAACCGCGGATGGATACAATCTCATTGAAGCTCGCTTCTTCGGCTATAGCTTTACCAAATTTTACTTTCAGCAGTTCAGCCTGCTCTTCCATTACCGAACAACCTTGCTTGATATCCTGGGTAAGAATGTCACCACCAAAGGGTATTACCGCAGTATGGCGAATGATACCATCGTAGAAAATGGCCATATCTGTAGTACCACCTCCAATATCTACCAGGCAAACGCCAGCTCTCTTTTCTTCTTCGCTCAGTACTGCCAGGCTGGAAGCCAGAGGTTCCAGGATCAGGTTTTCTATTTCCAGGCCGGCTCTTTTCACACATTTGTTAATATTGTTGATGGCATGAGTCTGCGCCGTGATGATATGGAAGTCCGCTTCCAGTTTTACACCGGACATGCCTACCGGATCCACAATACCATCTTCGTAATCAACAGTATAGTGCTGTGGCATTACATGGATGATCTCACAGCCGGGGGGCGTGACAATACGATACATATCGTTGGTAAGACGCTCAATATCTTCCATACGAATTTCCTCATCCAGTGAATTGCGTGTGATGCTCCCATGATGGATTGAGCTTCTGATATGCTGACCGGCGATACCTACATTTACAGTATGTATCTCAATACCTGATTGTTCTTCAGCAGATTTGATTGCTTTTTCAATCGCGCTGATGGTCTTATCAATATTCGTCACGATACCTCTTCTGACACCTTCTGACTTCGCTTTGCCCATTCCCAGCACTTCCAGTTTTCCGTATTCATTTTTGCGACCTACAATGGCACAAATCTTCGTTGTGCCTATATCCAGTCCGACAACAATATTTTCTTCTTGCATAGCTTTTATTGATTAGTCACACACAATTTGGTCCTGGTATTTCAGGTTTACTTTGTTATAGTAATTCCATCCTTTACGTGGTAATACCTGCTCGTAAAAAACGGCTAACTTATTAAATTTCTCTGATATTTTTTCAGCTTTTCCGAATTCAATTAACTGCTTGCCTACCTGAGGATAAAGCAAGATATTTCCGTTTGATGCTATCTCCATCTGTGCAATTTGTGCTTTCCAGAATTCATCCTTATGGATAAAGTCTATCAGGCTAAATATTTGCGCTCCTTCCTCACTTTCTTTAATTTTTTGCCTGAGCAGCTTTCCGGTATATGATCCGCTGATCAGCATCACCCTCGCAGTGTATTTGTCAGAGACCGGAAGAATTTCTCCTTCGTCACTGATATAGGCATCAGGAGCATCGCTGCGTATGACCCGGGCTACCGGACGGTTCTGCTCTGCATATACCAGCAGGTTTCCTTTCACATCTCTGTACACCTCTGCCTTATGTACATATTTATTAGTTTCTATGCGCCCTTCCAGTGCTTTGAGGTCCAGCTCAAAATATTTTTTACCTACCACATTTTCTGCACCAGCATCGGTCATCAGCAGTTGAACATCCTGCTCATCAATGAAGTAGTTCTCATAGCGATCATCTACATGAATCAGTATGTGTTGGCAAACCTTTCCACTACGCCGCTTTTCCGTCATAGCGATGATGCTCACCATACACAAAGAGAAAAACCCGATTTTGACCCATCTTTTAAATTTCATAGCCATTATCTTTTTGAGTCAATCAAACTGATTACTTCCCTGGCAATATGCTCGGCTGCTTTTGGCCGGGCCAGATTTGCGATTTGCTCAGACAAAGCTTTCTGCTGCTGCTCATCCTTCAAAAGCTTGAGCGCAACATCTATCATCTGTTCTCTTGCATCACTGTCCATCACCATCAAAGCCGCATCCTGTTTCACCAGTGCCTCCGCATTTTTCCGCTGATGATCTTCCGAAACATTGGGAGAAGGCACAAAAACTGTCGGTTTGCGCACCAGTGCCAATTCTGAAATTGCCAATGCTCCTGCCCGGGAGATGACTACATCCGCGGCAGCATAGGCCAAATCCATCCTGCTCAAAAATTCATTTAACTTAATGCCCTGTTTTTGCTCCTTCGCATTAAGCCTGGCAGTCATTTCTTCATAATAAAATTTGCCACACTGCCATATTACCTGTGCACCCGCAGCCACCAGCTTATCAATTCCGGCAACCATACTATCATTCAAGGTTCTTGCACCCAAACTACCTCCTACTACCAGTATGGTCTTTTTGTTTGGGTCAAGCCCAAAAAATTTGAAAGCTTCTTCCTTTTTGCTCTCCAATACCTTCAGCCGCCAGGGCTACAATATCTTTTCGCACCGGATTTCCGGTGAAGACAATTTTTTCTTTAGGGAAGAACCTGTCCATCTCTTCATGGGCCACACACACTTTCTTCACTTTACCTGCCAGCAGTTTGTTGGTTAACCCTGCATAAGAGTTTTGCTCCTGCAAAAGTGATGGAATATTCTTCCAGCTTGCCGCGTACAATAAAGGCCCACTGGCAAAACCACCTACCCCCACCACCGCATCGGGGCGGAAGTCAGACAATATTTTAGAAGACTGAAACAGACTAGAGGTAACCTTCAGCGGGAAAGCCAGGTTATCCAACGTCAGCTTGCGCTGAATACCGCTGATCCACAGGCCGATAATTTTGTAGCCTGCTTCCGGCACTTTCTGCATTTCCATCCGTCCCTTAGCGCCTACAAAGAGGACCTCCGTACTAGGATGCAAAGACTGCAACGCATGCGCAATGGCAATGGCCGGATAGATATGCCCTCCGGTACCTCCACCACTGATGATTATGCGATATGGTCTTTTTTCTGCTTGCATTAGCCCAATTGATATTTTGATTCTTCTTCTTTTTGCTTGCTGGTACTCAGGATTATACCTAAGGCAATTCCGGTAAACAAGAGCGAAGTTCCTCCCATGCTCACCAATGGTAAAGGCAAACCGGTAATAGGACCAAGTCCAACTGCCACGCCCATATTGATCATCGCCTGTATGACGATGGCAAAGCTAAGTCCGGCGGACAGCAAGCCGCCAAAAGCTCTATCGCTTTTAGAAACGGCCTGCATACCACGGTAAAGCAAGGTTAAATACAAGAGGATCACTACAACGCCCCCTACTAAACCATACTCTTCTACTATAATGGCGAATACAAAGTCGGAATAAGAATGCGGCAAAATATTGCGCTGATCGCTATTGCCCCAGCCCTTGCCCTTTAGCCCGCCGGTAGCAATGGCGATATATGATTGTACTGCCTGAAAAGGCTCTTCTTCCCGGTCAATAAAATACTCCAGACGACTTCTGGCAGTTTCGGCACGCTGCCCCAAGAAGAGGGCGGCACTTCCAAACAAACCACCTACCAGTACCAGCATAAACAGATACTTGAGTGGTACCCGGCCGATGAACATCAGTAACATACAGGTGGCGAACAACATAGCTGCGGTAGAAATGTCGGATAGCGCAATCAACGCACAAATGCCACCACACCAGCAAAGTACTGGTATTAGCGTAGCTCTAAAGTTATTAATCGCCTGCTGACGACGGGATAACATACCTGCCAGGTGCGTGATCAGGGCCAGCTTAGCCAAATCAGAGGGCTGAAAAGCCTGATTGACCAACGGGATAGTGATCCAGCGCGAAGCCTGGTTGATGGTATTACCGTACATCCAGGTAAAGAGTAAAAGAGGTACAGACAGCCAAAGCGCAAATGTTGATACCCGGGCAAATATCCTATAGTTGGCCTTATGCACTACATACATTACCAGCAGGCTGATCATCAGCAAGGTAAGATGCTTGAACAAATAGTATTCGGTATTACCGCCCTGTAATCGATATGCCAGGGTACTGGTAGTACTGTATACCACCAGCACACCTGCTGCCGAAAGCAGTAATACTACCATCCAGATTACCGGATCTCCCTGTAAATATCGCTTTGCCAAAACCCTGATCATAACTATCGTATTTTGAGCGTTACCAGTGTTAAAATTGCCAGCATGAGTCCTACCAACCAGAAGCGAGTTACGATTTTAGCTTCGTGCAACCCCCCTTTCTGATAATGATGGTGCAGGGGGGACATTCTGAAAATTCGTCTCCCTTCGCCATATTTCTTCTTAGTGTATTTAAAATAAGACACTTGCATAATGACAGAAAGATTTTCTATCACAAAGATGCCGCACATCAAAGGAATCAGAATTTCCTTTCTTACAGCAAGCGCCAGTACCGCTATAATTCCGCCAATGGCAAGGCTGCCTGTGTCTCCCATAAATACCTGAGCAGGAAAAGAATTGTACCACAAAAAACCGATACATGCCCCTACAAAAGCCGTGGTAAATATTACTAACTCTCCCAGATCAGGTATATACATGATGTTGAGATACTGCGAAAAGCGCAAGTTACCCGACACATATATAAAGATAGCCAGTGCAAGTCCAATAATCGCTGAGGAGCCTGCTGCCAAGCCATCTATCCCATCCGTAATATTGGCTCCATTGGAGACGGCCGTGACGATAAAAGTGACTACCGCTAAGTAGATGATCCAGGTAAAGCGGTCATCTATATTTATAAGGCCAAATGTGACGAAAGATATAAGATTGTCATAGTCGGCCTCATTGCCCTTGACAAAAGGGATAGTAGTCTGGGTAGTTTTAATATCCTCATAAGCAGATTCTGGAATATCCAAGGCAGGATTATCAGACGAGGAAAACATTTCCAGAACACTTTCGTCAAACTCACGAACTACGACATCCTCATGGAAAAAAAGCGTTGATCCTACGATCAGGCCAACACCTACCTGTCCTACAATCTTGAACTTTCCGGCAAGGCCCTCTTTATTTTTTCTGAATACTTTGATGTAATCATCAAGAAACCCTACTAACCCCATCCATACGGTTACAACCAAAGCTAGAATGACGTAGATATTTTCCAGGCGGGCAAAGAGCAAGGTAGGGATGATGATCGCTGCCAGGATAATCAGTCCACCCATTGTAGGGGTTCCTTTTTTCTGTAACTGTCCTTCCAGCCCCAAATCCCGGATTTCTTCCCCCACCTGTTTCTTTTGGAGCAGATTGATAAGTTGCTTACCGAAAGTGATCGTGATAATCAATGAAAAAAGTATAGACATTCCTGCCCTGAAGGAGAGAAATTGGAAAACTCCGGCTCCTGGTAAGTCGAACTCACGATTCAGATAGTCAAACAGATAATACAGCATAGTCTCTTTTGGCTTTTAGCTCAGTGCTATTTGCCCTTTTGCATTTGATTAAATACTTCCTCAATCACCTGAAAATCATCAAAGTCATGTTTTACCCCATTGATTTCCTGATAAGTTTCATGCCCTTTCCCCGCAACCAATACAATATCCATTGCCTGTGCCATCATACAGGCAGTTCTTATTGCTTCCTTACGGTTTGTAATCGATAGTACCTTTTTGTAATTCGCAGCACTTACTCCGGCACGCATATCTTCAATAATCTGCTCAGGGTCTTCGCTTCTGGGATTATCAGAAGTGAGGATCACCTTATCACTGTAGCGAGTAGCGATGGCCGCCATCTCAGGACGCTTGGTCTTATCTCTGTCTCCCCCACAGCCCACCACACAAATCACCTGCTCATTTTTGGTACGCACTTTCTGAATGGTTTTCAACACATTGTCCAAAGCATCCGGTGTATGCGCATAATCCACGATAGCAGTTACTCCGGTAGGCGAGACCATCTGCTCAAAGCGACCTCTGGCCGGCTGTACATCCGAAAGTTGTGTCAGTACATCTTCATGGGGCTCACCCAGCAGTATCCCTACTCCGTAAGCAGCCAGCAAATTATAAGCATTGAAGTCGCCAATGAGCTTGAACCAAACGTGCTGCGAAGGTATATCTTTTCCCCCGATTTCCATCTCCAATCCATGTAGTGAGTTGGATAAAACTTTGCCTTTAAAATCGCTGGCGCTCTTTAGTGAAAAAGTATTTTTGCTGGCTTTGGTATTTTGCAACATGATCTGTCCCCGCTTATCGTCAATATTTACCAAAGCAAATGCATCGGATCCTAATTCATCAAAAAGTCTCTTCTTGGCATTAATGTAGTTTTCAAAAGTTTTATGATAGTCCAGATGGTCATGCGTGATATTGCTGAATACCGCTCCAGCATATTCGATTCCGGCGATGCGGCGCTGGTCAATCGCATGTGAGCTAGACTCCATAAAACAATGGGTACAACCTTCCTTCACCATCTGTGCCATTAGCGCATTGAGTTGTACCGCATCAGGCGTAGTATGGGTAGCAGGAATAATTTTGTCATTGATTTTATTATTGACTGTGGAAAGCAAGCCCGTATTATAGCCCAGCTTAATAAACAATTGTTGTAACAAAGTCACCACAGTGGTTTTACCATTCGTACCGGTAATGCCTACAACTTTCATTTTAGAAGAAGGATTACCATAAAAGTTAGATGCAATGATTCCCAGTGCTTCTGCACTATGTTCTACTTCCACATAGGTGATACCCTCCTGAGTTTTCGCTGGCATCCGCTCACATACAATGGCTACCGCTCCCTTTTGGATAGACGAATCAATGAACTGATGTCCATCCACCTGAGTGCCGCTTACTGCTACAAAGACACTTCCCTGCTCCACTTTGCGAGAGTCAAACACGATAGCAGACACTTCAATAAAAGTATCGCCTACTGTTGAGCGAAGGGAAACTTTGTATAGTATATCTTTCAGACTCGCCATATCTCTCCTATCCTAATTGTAAATTAATTTTACTTCCTTTGATTACTTTATTGCCAGGCTGCTGCGATTGTTTTAAAACTCTGCCATTTCCCTGATAATTTACCCGCAAACCACGGTTTTCTAACAGAAAAATCGCATCACGCATTGTCATTCCACGTACATCAGGTATGTATTCAAAGGAGGTACTGCTTTCTTTCCAGTTTACTTTATTACCCGCCCTTTGCGCTCTTACCCATTCGGCAGCATCAGTAGGCTCATGCTCTATTTGCAAGGTTTTCATTACGGTCTGTAAATCGTCGTATCGCCCGGCCTGTATGACGGGAAACACCCCTTCCTCGCGAACAAACTGCTTAGGCAGTGACTCATGAATCTCCAGGTCGGTAGCGTATATTTTGTCCGCAATGTTTTTGAACACCGGAGCAGCTACACTACTGGCGTACCTTTGAAAACCTTTGGGGTCATCAATGACTACAATGCAACTATACTTGGGAGCATCTGCAGGGAAGTAACCTACAAAAGATGTATAGTACTGACGTATATAGCGTCCGTTTTTTAGTTTTTGTGCTGTCCCGGTTTTACCAGCAATTTTATAGTAACTATTCTTGATATTGCTGGCAGTACCTTCTTCTACCACACTCTCTAGCATAACCTTCACCTTTTCCAGCGTTTCGCGAGAACAGATCTGCTCGTTCAAAACTCCACTTTCATAAGTTTCCATCTCTTTGTCTGCCTGCTTGACTGACTTTACAATGATAGGCTGTATCATTTTGCCATCATTAGCAACAGCATTGTAAAAAGCAAGCACCTGTATAGGCGTCAATTTCAACTCATAACCGATGGACATCCAGGGTAAGGAGACGCCACTCCAACTTTTATCCCCTGGCAGTTTAATATAAGGCATCCCTTCTCCCTTGATCTGGAAACCCACCCGGTCTGCCAACCCCATGCTCTGGATATAATTTACAAAGCGTTCAGGCTTCAGCCCAAAGTGATGATTTACCCAGCGGGAAATGGCGATGTTGGAAGAATGAGAAAAGGCATCTTTAAAACTGATCATACCGTATCCTCCATATTCATGGTCGGTCATCACCCTGTCATAAAACTCATACTTACCATCTCCAGCGTCAATGCTATCGTTCAGGTTGAGATGCGCTTCTTCCATCAAGGCGATTACGGAAGCCAGCTTAAAAGTAGAGCCCGGCTCGGTAAGCCCACCTACCGCATGATTATAGCTTTCGCCATAGTTTCCATTCTGGTAGCGGGTCAGGTTGGAGATTGCTTTGACCTCTCCTGTTTTCACTTCCATCACTACTGCTGCACCATAATCTGCTTCGTGTTCTATTAAGGCCTTCATCAAAGATGACTGCGCCACATCCTGTATATTGACATCAATAGTGCTGACAATATCATATCCGGCAACCGGCTTCACCTGGGTACCATCGTAGATAGGCTTCCAGTAGCTTCCTGCCATTTTCTGAAATAAGCCTTTCCCATCTCTGCCTGCCAGGTGCTCATTGAAGCTATACTCCAGGCCAGCACCTTTGCTATTTTCGTTGATATGCCCGATAGTACGCGCTCCCAGAAATGAGAAAGGCTTATAACGCTCATTCACTTTTTCAAAAATCACTCCGCCACCGTATTTTCCTTTACGGAAGACCGGCCAGCGTTCCATCTCTTTCTTAGCAAGGTAGTTGATCTTCTCTCTGTTCAGTATCAGATACTGACGGCCTTTGGCACGAGCATTTAGAATACGACGCTTATATTCTACCGGACTGTGATCTCCGAAGAAGCGGGAAAGCAGCATAGAAAGAGAATCTACAGAAGATTCCATCAACTCGTCACTGGCAATAGAAGGGTCAAAAGCCACTCTATAAAAAGGCAGAGAAGTAGCAAGCAGGCTACCGTCTTCCGCATAGATGTTTCCTCTTACTGCCGGAATAGTTTTGTACTGCAGGTTAATCTCTTCCGCCATAGCCTTCCACTTTTCTCCTTCTATAAACTGAATCTCAGCCATGCGGAAAAAGAGCGCCAAAGCAAAAAGGGATACTACCAAAAAGGCAATCCTTACACGGAGCAATATGGATCTTTTGATACTCACTTTTCTTCCACTATAATTTTGTGTGGTGGTGTTTCACTTTCTTCCAGCCCAAGCTTCTTCACTCGCTTGGCCACCTCCGACTGCTTGCTCTCAAACATATAATCCGCCTTGAGCGTGGTATAGTTTGCCCGCAGGTCTTCCACCTCTTCATCAAGGCGATTGATTTTTCTGATGGTTTTCTCTGCGTAATGGTTATTACCAATATAAAACAAGCCCAGGCAGGTAAAGTAGAGCACATAGGGAACAAAGCGTACCGGCAAACCACTATCAAAGGAAGTGTCCACTTTGAGCAGACGATCTATCTTGGAGAAAAGACTTTCTCCCTTGGGCCTGCTTTCTTTTGTTTTTACTTTATACCTGTTCTTTACTGCGGTCTTCATAGTTTAGCGTTTTTCAGCAATTCTCAATTTTGCACTTCTCGCCCTGTTGTTTTCCCTGATTTCTTCCTGCGAAGGCATCAGCGGCTTCTTATTTACAGCTCTTAGAGGCAGTTGGGGATTCCCATAAAAATCCTTTTCCACCTCTCCGTACAGCTTCCCTTTATTAATGATATTTTTAACCAGTCTGTCTTCCAGCGAATGATAAGAGATCACCACCAGCCTACCGCCGGGAGCCAGCAGCTCTACGCTCTGCTCCAGCATCTCTTCCAACGCTTTGATTTCATCGTTCACTTCTAACCTTAACGCTTGAAACACCTGTGCGTAGTATTTAGCCTCTCGACCTTTTGGCGCAAATTTGTTCAGCACCTGCTTTAAATCTTCTACTGTTTCAATCGTTTTATTAGTCCTGGCCGCTACTATAGCCTGCGCCAGTGTCTTTGCATTCTTCACTTCTCCGTACATTCCCAGCAGCTGATGCAGCGCTTTTTCACTATAGGTGTTGACTACTTCTCTTGCTGTACGCTGCGCCTGCTGATTCATCCGCATATCCAGTTCCGCTTCAAAGCGGGTAGAGAAACCACGATCGGGGACGTCAAATTGATGCGACGAAACTCCAAGATCAGCCAGAATTCCATCCACTTCACTTACTCCATACAACTTCAGATAGCGCTTGAGATGACGGAAATTCGCCTGAATAAAAGTTAGATTCATCCCCTCAGCATTCTCTGCCGCATCCTGATCCTGATCGAGGGCAAAAAGCCTTCCTCCCTGCAAGCGCTCCAAAATAGCAGTGCTATGTCCACCTCCCCCGAAAGTCAGATCCACGTAGACCCCCTCTGGCTTCCATACGAGCCCCTCCACACTCTGCTGAAGAAATACGGGTTTATGATACATGACTTTCAGTGATAAGCTCATCTTTACTATCTAAATGTTTCTCTGCCAAGCTCGAATATTCTTCATGGTCACCCACCAAGTAATTCTCAAAAGTAATCGGGTTCCAGATCTCCAGCACCTTACCATTCCCCGCGATGATTGCCTCTCTTCCCAACCTCGCGTACTGGGCCATTCTCTTAGGTATTAAAAACCTCCCCATGTTGTCCAACTCCACTTCTGCACTACCTCTAAAAAAATTGCGCTGTAATCTTCTTTGTTCTTCATTAAAACTACTGAGTGAAGAGAATTTTTCGTAAATTTTAGCGTACTCTTCAATCGTATATATAATCAGGCAAGGTTCAAATCCCTGGCTGAGTACAATTTCATGCTTGGAACATTCCGGTAGCTTTGCTTTAACCTTAGCAGGAAGCAACAGTCTGCCCTTGGCATCCATCTTGCATTCGTACTCACCGGTGAAAATTGCCATGTAATAAATTAACTATCTAAAACAAACTTACTAAAAGTAATGCGAACTTCCTCCACTTCTTCCCACTTTTTACCACGCTTTTTTACAATTTTTTACATCAAAAACTTACGTTTCTGTCCAATTTAGAGGGATATTCTTATTAAAAGTACAAAATGGCACTTTAATATAACATATGTTATTTTTTATTATTTTATGTTATTGATTGACCTGTATTTTACTAACAAAGGTTAGTGGGCGACTCAAATAAAATACAGAAACCGTTTTTTGATTGAGGGGATAGATGAGCTTGCTATCAGCCATAATGAACACAGAGAGCTGCCACAAAAAAGTTCGTAAAATACAACACACATTTTACAGATTTCTTACTTTACTCATTTTTTTAGAAATAATTTCACACCTTTGACATCCTGCCGGGACAATATTCTGTTACATAAGCATATGACTTATTTATTCTATTTTATGTATAGCAAAACTCTACTTTATCTATTCTTTTTGTCACTAGTTTTTAGCGCATGTTCTTCTTCTGGCAGTACGGATGAAGGACCTAAAATTTTGCCTGGTAGCTGGAGAGCAGAGCTGGATATTCAAGGTCAAATACTGCCTTTTACTTTTGAGCTTACCGAAGTAGACAGCATGGCGTATAAGGTTCACCTAATCAATGGTGAAGAAAGACTTTTGATAGACGAAGTGAACATAGAAGGAGACTCTCTGATCATGCCCATGAGTTTTTTTGATACCCAGATCAGAGCGAAGATTGAAGGGGAGAAGCTCAGCGGTGTTTTCATTAAAAATTACGCAGAAGGTTACCGCCTGCCTTTCACAGCTACGCATGGCGATGACTACCGTTTCATCCAAAGTAGTAAGCCGGAAGCAAAAGATTTTGATGGGAAGTGGGAGGTGCAGTTTGAAGGTGACTCCATTCATTCTGTCGGTATCTTTGAGCAGCAAGGGAGTCAGGTGACAGGCTCATTCCTTACCGCTACCGGTGACTACCGTTTTCTGGAAGGAAATGTAGAAGGGAATACCATGATGCTGAGTACTTTTGATGGCGAGCATGCGTACCTCTTTGAAGCCCGCCTGCAGGGAGATGGTTCCCTGCAGGGTGACTACTGGTCGGGACAAAGTTACCATACTACCTGGACCGCTGAAAGAAATGAGGATGCCGAGTTGCCCGACCCGAATGAGCTTACTTATCTGAAAGAAGGCTATGACAAAGTAGCATTTACTTTTCCTAATCTGGAAGGTGAGCCTGTATCGCTCAGCGATGAGCAGTACCAGGGCAAGGTTGTGATCGTACAACTTTTCGGAACCTGGTGTCCTAACTGTATGGACGAAACCAAATTTTACGCAGACTGGTACCGCAAACATGAAAATGAGGATGTAGAAATCATCGGGCTGGCCTATGAACAGAAAGATGATTTTGAGTATGCCAGCAGCCGGGTTAAAAAAATGATTGACAAACTAGACGTCGGTTATGACTTTCTGATCGCTGGCACTTCGAGCAAAGAAGCAGCCAGCGAATCATTGCCTATGCTCAATCGCGTGATGTCTTTTCCTACCTCCATCTTTATTGACAAAAATGGACAGCTACGCAACATCCACACCGGCTTTAGTGGTCCCGGAACGGGCGTCTACTACGAACGTTTTGTAGAAGAATTTAATGAGCTGGTGGATAAGCTCCTCGCTGAAGAGGTTAATGTGTAAAGTAGCATATCAGTGAGCTACCGGATTATGAAATTCTGGTAGTTTTAAAAAGAAAGCAAAGCATAGCCTTTAAGCTGGTACTCGGTCAGGATGGTCATGGCAGAGATAGAAACTTTCACATCAGGATGCAGGGGTTCATCCGCAAAATTGCGCGCGATCAGAGACTGTCCGCATACATAGATTTCCACCCCGGCTTCTGTCAGCGCATGAATAAGACTGTCATTAGGATTGTCCACGCCAAAATGCTTTTGGTAAGCCTCATTACTCAGCACTGTAGGAGTAGCTAGGTTATGAATTACTGCTACAATTTTGATATTTTCCTGGGGGACACCTCCCTGCACATGCAGGTTTAAAGTACGTGCGATATTGATTAGAGAACGGTTCTCGCTCTCGGCAACTTCAGCACCTCCTTTTACATCAATCACCAGCTTATATTCTACATCAGGGTCAGGCCGTTTGTCAGCCTCAGGAATGTCATAAATCCCTCCAAAAGTTGGCACCGCTGGGTGTTGAGGTATTTGGGCATGGCTAGTGAAGCAGATTGCAATAAGAGTAAGAAGAAGAATCAGTGATCTAATCATATCATCATGTT
Source organism: Catalinimonas alkaloidigena (assembly GCF_029504655.1). Taxonomy (NCBI): domain Bacteria; kingdom Pseudomonadati; phylum Bacteroidota; class Cytophagia; order Cytophagales; family Catalimonadaceae; genus Catalinimonas; species Catalinimonas alkaloidigena. The sequence continues at coordinate 7,715,929 of NZ_JAQFIL010000001.1, read as the reverse complement.
TGGTCCAATGATACTAAACTTTAGCATAAATCACCTGCCTGATAAAGTTTTTTAAATACAAAACTATATAATAGTACAAGGACTATATGATAAAGTAAAATCTATACTTTTTTAATTATATAGATAGCTATTTTGTGAGCTTGATATTATTAAGAAATCACTCTCTCCTTTTCAACTATGGATTTACGGCTTCTCTTTTCTCTTGTGTTTGTTTTACTGCAAGTAACCTACGCTTATACTCAGAGAAATTTTAATGCACAAGAAGGGTTTTACATAAACTTAGATAATGATACCATTCATGGAAAAATACGTGCGTTAAATGATTTAAGTGAAGAATTACATTTTAGAAAAGAAAGTCAGAAGCGTTTTAAAGTTTTTGCTCCCACAGAGATAAAGGAATTCGGATTTAAGAGCGGAGGCCATTACGTTTCAAAAAATATAGCTTCTTCAGAAAAGAAGAACGTTAATTTATTCTTGAGCAGGCTCTTTACAGGCCAGGTTACTCTCTATCAGTATGATGACATCTTCTACGTACAGAAAGAAAACGAAGAACTCATTTTGTTAGAACAAAACAATACTGTAATAGACGAAAAATATGTTAGAGAAGATAAAAGATATCTGGGTATATTGAGGCTGCTCACCTTAGATTGCGAAAGCGTGCAGAAGTTAATAGAACGAGTAGATTTCAACGCTGATGATTTAACTGATTTTTTCATAGCATATCATCAATGTGTAGCACCCGAAAATGAAAGTACCCAAAACAAACGTACTTTAAAGGTAAAAAAAGGGATAAAGGCGGGAGCCTCCTTTTCCAAGGTTACATCTTATCGAGATGGGGTAACACCAAGCTACCCGGAATTTAAAGCCTTCAACCATTATACCGGAGGAATGTATCTTAACTTATCTTACAATGATAAAATATCAATACAACCGGAGGTACTTATTACTAAGAAAGAATCTAGCAATATATATAAACAATACTCGGTAGTTAATTTGCAGCTCCCGATTTCATTGTACTATACTTTCCCGACAGGAAAAACTAGACCATTTCTTTCCGTAGGTTATGTGTTTGGAAAGACTCTAAAAGATAATATAAAAGACCTGCGCTTTGACTATAAAATCAATAACTCTAAAAGCGAGTATGGATTCAGAGGAGGAGCAGGCTTATTGTTTCCCCTATCCGAAAAGCTTGATATAGGTATTGAATATACCTACGAACGCACTTTAACGAATGGAAGAGGATACGATGTACAGTTTGGGGTAAACACCAACAATATCATCCTATGTGCCAGTTTTTAATAAAAAAAGGCCCCCGAAGGAGCCTCTTTCATCTGCTTACCAATAAACTAACCTAACTGCCTAACTAATTTTACAATTTTATCCTGGGTTGCTTTGTCGGCATAATTTTTATCTTCTATTTTTCCTACCCTAATACTTTTGCTGTAAGCTTCAACTGCTTGTTCGGGAAGTTTATTCAATTCATAATATGATCCGAGCACTTTTAGATTGTAAGAAGTCTCTTTAATCTCTACTGACCTTTTAATCCATGCGGCAGCTTCCTTCAGGTTGACTCCTTTTTTGATACATTTTTCAGCAGCCTCTGCATAAGTATGCCAATCATCAGGGCTGGCCGCTTCTACTGCTTCACGAGCTTTTTCCGTAGTCTTGTCTACATCTATTGCCGCGAACGCATTTACATTTACTACTATGGCTACTAAAGCTAGGATTAGGGTTTTGGTAACTGATTTCATGTCTTTCAAAATTTGGGTTAAAAAAAGTTAATGTTGTTTGATAAGGCTATTGACCAACGCTATGCCAAAAACATACTTAATTGATAATCAAATACTTATGGATAAAGGGTAAATATTCAACTGTCCTCTGGCGAACACCCTTGTCACAGGAGCGAACACAATTACTCTTTTCGCCCCCTTGGAAAGACCAATCCCGGAAGTACAATTTTCTTTTTGCGCTAAAATGTTAATTTTGTAGTAGGCAAACTTATTTAGACTTAAGCAATAACAGCACAAGTTGGAGGCCTAGCTGTGGAGGACTACATGGACGTAAACACAATACTCAGAACACAATATGAGCTCAAGGAGCTTGAACTGAATTCTTTATTGGAGGTAACGCAGGCTATCAACAACAACCTATCTGAAGATTCCCTTTATAAAATTTTCAATTTTACACTGCGTGCCAACCTAAATATCCAGAAGCTTGCGCTTTATGTATTAATGGAGGAGGAGCGTGATGCCGATCGTTGGGAGTGTAAAACGAATTTCGGAACTGAAATCAGTTTCACCAACATCATGCTTAATGAGCATTTTCTGCCTATCAAACAAATCACCAAGGTAGAAGAACTCGAGGACCCCGGCTTTTTTGATGAGTTTGATATCGTTATCCCGGTGTCTCACAAAAACAGTGTGCTTGCCCTGGTATTCTTGGGTGGCTTACAAAAAGAAATTGACGGACAGCAAACTGAGATTGGGACCACTTTTATCCAGGCGCTAAGCAATATTATCATCGTAGCTATTGAAAACAAAAAACTGGCCCGCCGCCAACTGGCACAGGAAGCCATGCGTAAGGAAATGGAGATTGCCCGTCAGGTGCAACAATTTTTGTTTCCTAAAGAGCTTCCTCAACATGAGGGGCTGCAGGTAGAAGCCAGTTATATGCCTCATCACTCTGTGGGTGGTGATTATTATGACTTTATTAAACTTACGGCCAATCACTCTCTTTTCTGCATAGCTGATGTTTCGGGTAAAGGGGTCCCCGCAGCAATTTTGATGTCTAACTTTCAGGCCGCCCTACGCACCATCGTTCGGCAAACCATGAATCTGAAAGAGGTAATTCCTGAACTCAACTACCAGGTATTGCAAAGCGCCAATGGTGAAAACTTCATCACATTTTTTATTGCCATTTACGATCAGCAAGCAAAGCAGCTACGCTACGTTAATGCTGGCCATACCCCTCCCATGTTAATTAATGAAAGCAAGAAAATTCAGTTGATGGACCAGGGTACAGTCATGCTGGGAAGTTTTCATCCGCTTCCTTTTCTCAATGAAGGATTGTTAGAAGACATTGACAATTTTATGCTCTTTGCGTACACTGACGGCCTTACTGAAACTTTCAACCAGCATGATGAGGAGTATGGCATGGAAAGACTAGAGAAGTTTCTTGTAAGACATGCTGACCTGAACCTGCCTGACATTCACCGTTATCTTTTCAAAGAGTTGGATGAATACAGTGGTGGCAATGAATACCATGATGACATCACTTTCATGTCGGTCATGGTGAACAACAAATTTGATGGAGGGGCTTTATAAGATCGGATGAGTACATATGAATTTTTTCAAAACACCGTCATTGCTCAAGTTGCTCTACTCAGATCTGCTGTGGGACTATAAGAAAGAAAATGGCAAACAAATATTCCTAACCTTTGATGATGGTCCTATTCCCGAAGTCACCCCTATTGTGTTGGATACTTTGAAAGATTTCGGGGCCAAAGCAACTTTCTTTTGTGTAGGAGAAAATATTGATCGCTATCCACAGGTCTACCAGCAAATCCTGGATGCCGGTCACCGCACCGGGAATCACACCTACAACCATCTGAACGGATGGAAAACTGAAAACACGCATTACCTTGAAAATGTAACATATTGCAGACAGAGCCAGGAACAATATTCTCATGAATCGGAGAAACCACTATTTCGACCTCCATACGGTAAAATCAAACGCTCCCAGATAAAGCTGCTAAAAAATGAGTATCAAATTGTGATGTGGGATATTCTGGCAGGTGACTTTGATCCGGATTTTTCAGCAGAAAAATGCTTACAGAAATGTATTCATCACAGCAAACACGGTACCATCATTATTTTCCACGATAGTCATAAAGCAGCAAAAAACTTAAAATATGTGCTCCCTCGCTACCTGGCTCACTTTTCTGAGGCAGGCTTTCAGTTTTCCGCACTGTGATTGATATTATCATTATATCAGCCATTTGTATGGCCGCATTTACGATAGTGGCTGATCTACTCTTGCTATTTTTCTGGAGATTCAACTTCCGTAGCTATGAAGGCAACGAAAACCAGCAAACCTATACAAAAACTCATTCGGAACTCCTCCCCATGCTACGTCCTAAGCTAGTAGAGTATCCTAAAGTGGCAGTGCTGCTGGCAGTAAGAAACGAAGAAAAACTACTGCCTTCGTGCTTAGATAGCCTTCTGGCTTCAGATTACCCCGCAGATAAGTTAAGCATCTGGATAGGTAATGATGCCTCAGAAGATGAAACACTAGCCATTGCCCGGGCTTATCAAAAGAAAGAATCACGCGTACTTCTCATAGATATCAAAGCAAGAGTAGGAGAAGCAAAAGCCAAAGCCAATGTAGTGGCCCAATTGGTCCTGGCAGTAGAACAACAGACTGATCCCCCTCAGCTCTTACTTGTCACCGATGCAGATATGCAGGTACAACCTAATTGGATAAGAGGCATGGTACGAAGCTGGCAAGCCCTGCCTAAGAAGAAGGAAGTAGGAGTAGTTACAGGCATTACGCTGGTTGACAGCAGTACAGTCTGGGGACAACTTCAACGCATTGACTGGCTCTTTGCTTTAGGCATGGTAAAAGTAGCCAGCGACTGGGGAATGCCTATTGCTACTATGGGGAATAACAAAATGATGTATCTGCCAGCTTATCGTGCTACCGGAGGCTATGAGAACCTACCTTTTTCCATCACCGAAGATTTTCAGATATTACACCAAATTACCAGTAATGGATATGGCTTCAGGAATGTGGTAGCATCACAAGTGGTAGCTTTTACCCAACCTATGACTTCATGGAGTGAGCTGTTACAACAGCGTAAACGTTGGATGCATGGGGCTATCCGGCTACCACTTCCCATTCTTGGCATACTTTTTCTACAGGCGCTGTTTTTTCCGCTGGTCATCATTTTACTTTTTTTTCACCCCTTAGCAACTCTGGGACTATGGTTGTTGAAAGGGTGTTTACAAGGTCTTTTTATTTTGGCGGTAGAAAGAAAATTAAGGTTAAGCAAGAAACCCAAAAAAAAGCTGATACGTTATCTTGCACTCTATGACCTATATGCAGCAGTACTGACACTGCTTACCCTTGCCATATATTTTCTGCCTATCAAAACAAGATGGAAAGGAAGAAAGTATTAAAATGTATAGCATAATAAAAAGATGATCTGTTGACTTCTCACCGATTCCTTTATTGGTTTGCATGCCTGGAGAAAACTGCAATGTTCACTTCCAAATTTACTAAACCGTAATCATTATGACCTTCATTGATACCCACGCCCATATTTATGACGAAAAGTTTAAAGATGACATCGAGGATGTACTGGAAAGATGCCGGGAAGAGGGTGTAGAGAAGATTTACATGCCTAATATAGACCATACTTCTATAGATGGTATGCTGGAACTGGAAAACCGTAACCCTGAACAGTGTATTCCTATGATGGGACTACACCCTACGTCTGTAAAAAAAGACTTTGAAAAAGAGCTGTACCGTGTAGAAGAGTGGCTAAGCAAACGCCCTTTTGCTGCCCTGGGCGAAATCGGGCTGGATTACTACTGGGACACCAGCTTTGCCGAGCAGCAGCAGGAAGCTTTTAAAATACAGATTGAATGGGCCAAGCAATATCAGCTGCCTATTGTCATCCACACGCGGGACTCGTTTGAAGATAGCATACGGCTGGTGGAAGAATTACATGATGAAAAGCTGAGAGGCATATTTCATTGCTTTACCGGTAGTGTAGAAGATGCGAAGCGTATTAAAGATGTAGGTTTTCTGGTGGGCCTGGGAGGAGTATCTACTTTTAAAAACGCAAAAATGGACGAAGTTATTCCCGACATTGCTTTGGATCAGATCGTATTAGAAACTGACAGTCCTTACCTGGCTCCGGTACCCAAAAGAGGAAAGCGCAATGAACCTACTTACATCCCTCTGATCGCAAACAAAATCGCCGAGTATCGTAAAATGGAGTTAGAAACACTCGCAAGTAGCACAACTTCTAATGCACTTTCGTTATTTAATTCATTTTAATTGTATTTTCGCTTTCTTCTAGTATCCGAATATGGAAAGACAGAATTACAAAATAGTCAACATTAATACGGCCTCACCTGATAAACCCATGTCTGCTGTACTTATTATTTATACGGGAGGCACCCTGGGAATGTCTTATGATGAGCGTGGTTCGCTGATGCCTTTCAATTTTTCCAGAATTGTAGAGAAAGTCCCTTCTATTCAAGGCTTCAATATTCATATTACTGTCATTTCTTTTCCAGAGCTGGTAGACTCTGCTAATATACGCCCTATTCACTGGGTTGATATGGCTTATATTATTTATGAAAACTACCGCCGCTATGATGGTTTTGTAGTGATACATGGTACTGATACTATGGCTTATAGCGCTTCGGCACTCAGCTATATGCTGGAAGGGCTGAATAAGCCGGTAATCTTTACCGGTGCCCAGCTACCCATTGGCTCTAAAAGGTCTGATGCCCACGAAAACTTTATTACCGCCCTTGAGATCGCCAGTGAGTACCGTGATGGCAAGCCTGTAGTTCCGGAGGTCTGCATCTACTTTGGTAACCTCCTTTTGAGAGGAAACCGCAGCAGTAAAAGGCAGAGTATTCATTTTGATGCATTTGAGTCAGAGAACTACCCTATCCTGGGCGAAGCAGGTGTAGTGATTGACTACAATAAGTCTGCTATTAAAGCCTACGAAGCAGGACGAAAATTGGTCTACCATAATAAACTGGATTCCAATGTCGCTATTCTCAAGCTCTTTCCCGGAATTAGCAGGCGTGTAGTAGAGAGTATTTTACAGATTCCGGATATTAAGGGAGTGGTGCTTGAAACTTTTGGGTCAGGCAATGCACCTACCGATACTTTTATGCTGGATAGTCTCTCTGACGCAATTGACCGTGGGGTGATTATTCTTAATATTTCACAATGCAGCGGAGGCCGGGTGATACAGGGGAGATACCAAACCAGCAGAAGCTTGGATGACATCGGAGTTATAAGCGGTAAAGACATGACGACAGAGGCGGCTGTTACGAAGATGATGTTCCTGCTGGGCAAGGAGTCAGACTCACAGGAAGTCAAGCGTTTGCTTCCTCTTCCTATCTGTGGAGAAACTTATTAAAATACAATTGAATTACAATCACTTTACCCTCTTGTACAAAAAAAAACTTACAATAAATGACAAAATTATTAGTAAGTTTAATGCTTGATTCTATATTTATTGACAATTGTTTAAGTTAATACACATAATTTTACAGTTTGTTGATGTAGAAGCACAGGTGAAATTAACTGTATTTAATATAACCTTATTTTTCCATACGATTTGATCTTAAAACTTGCATATAGCATATATTATTGATTTATTTGTAGGTAACACTATTTATAAGAAAAGTACAGTTCTAGCTTAGTTTATAGCTTTTTGGAGAGGTGACCGAGCGGTCGAAGGTGCTCGCCTGGAAAGTGAGTGTGCCCCCACCGGGGTACCGCGGGTTCGAATCCCGCCCTCTCCGCCACCATATATGTTTTTAATTTTGACCTATAAATCTTTAACTAACTTTATTTAATCACTACAACAGACTACTAAACACGTTATGAAAAAGTTATTCGCTTTATTATTAGTAACTGGCATCCTGACCTTCAGTGATTCTCAACTACTTTTAGCTCAGGATCAGATGGACGCTGACACCACGGAGATGGCAGAGGATACAACCGCTGCTGCTATGGAAGAACCTATGGAAGAAGAGCCTGCTCCCGCTGCTACCTCAGCTATGGATGAAGACCTGGTAGATGACATGGATGAGCAAACTTTCCATCAGGCTGTAAAAGAAAAGTTTATTGAGGGAGACTGGCAATTTATGAGTCCGGTACTGATCTGTCTGATTCTTGGTCTGGCAATCGCTATTGAGAGAATTATTACCTTGAACCTGGCGACTACAAATACCAAGAAGCTTTTAGCAAAAGTAGAGGATGCGCTAAATACTGGTGGCGTTGAAGCAGCTAAAGATGTGACTAAAAACACTCGCGGACCAGTAGCCTCTATCTTTACACAAGGTCTGATGAGAATGTCAGAAGGTATTGATATGGTAGAGAAGTCTATTATTGCCTATGGCTCAGTGGAAATGGGACGTCTTGAAAAAGGATTAGTTTGGATATCTCTTTTCATCGCCATTGCCCCAATGCTTGGTTTCATGGGTACGGTAATCGGTATGATTGGTGCTTTTGATGCTATTGAAGCAGCTGGTGATATCTCTCCTTCACTTGTGGCCGGTGGTATCAAAATCGCCCTGTTAACAACTGTTGCTGGTTTGATCGTAGCGATCATCCTACAATTGTTCTACAACTACTGCGTTTCTAAAATTGATGGCTTGGTAAACTCAATGGAAGATGCTTCTATTGCTTTGGTTGACTTACTTGTTAAGCACAAATTGTCTGCTGGAAGCACCAGTGCAAGAGTTGAGAAGTAATTTGATCGTTCAAAACAAGCAAACAATTTGATATGGAACAGTTTATTGCATCATACGGTTTATATGCCGCATATATCTTGGCAGGCCTGGCGCTCTTATTGGCTATTGTACTGCCTCTGATCAATGCTATATCTAATCCCAAAACACTCTTAGGTACTGTGGTTGGATTAGTAGGCATCGCAATCGTTTTCTTCATCGGATATTCATTGTCTACTAATGAAGTCACTACGGTTTATACCAAGTTTGGTATTACGGAATCTTCTTCAAAGATTGTCGGTGGCGCGCTCATCACTATGTATATATTGGTGATCATCGCCCTGGTAAGCATTGTTTTTACAGAAGTAACTAAAATTTTCAAGTGATATGGCTAGAAAGAAAAGAGGTGCAGCGGAAGTAAATGCCGGCTCTATGGCTGACATTGCTTTCCTTCTGCTAATATTCTTCCTGGTAACCACTACTATTGCATCTGATAAGGGGTTGGCACTTCGCCTTCCCCCTAAGCCTGACCCTAATGAGCCTCCTCCTGAAGTAAAGTTTAATGAGCGAAATCTCTTTAAAGTACTGCTTAACTCTCAGGATCTAATGCTTGTAGAGGGAGAGCCTATGGATGACGTAGGAATGCTTAAGGAAAAAGTGAAGGATTTTGTGCTTAATTATGGTAACAACCCTGACCTTTCTGAAAGTCCTACAGACGCGGTAGTTTCATTTAAAACTGACCGTGGTACCGGGTACGAGAAATTTATTACGGTATATGATGAACTTAAAGGGGCGTATTATGAGATCTATGCTGCAGAGCTGGGCATCACTCCTGAATTAGTTCGTAATATTAACGATGCTGAACCCAGCGTACAGGCGCGTTATGACGAACTAAGAAAAGAGATCCCTATGCAGATCTCAATTGCAGAACCCAGTAAAGCAGGAGGAGGTAACTAATATGTCAAAGTTTAAGAAAAAAACATCTGCCAGTCAGGATATCCCTACTTCAGCATTGCCGGATATCATTTTTATGCTGTTGTTCTTCTTTATGGTGACGACAGTGTTGAGAGAGACTGATTTATTGGTATTACAACGTATCCCTCAGGCGGAGCAACTTAGTAAAATTGAGAAAAAATCTCTCGTAAGTTATATTTACATAGGTAAGCCTAAGGAAATTGAGCGGTATGGTTCTGAGCCTAAGATTCAGGTAAATGATGTATTGATTGAACCTGAAGGAATCGTTCAGTTTGTTAACCAGGAGAAAGACAAGCTTAGCGAAGCAGAAAGAGATCAGATTACCATGGCGATGAAAGTAGATAGAGAAGCCAAAATGGGAATCGTTTCTGACGTTCAGCAAGAGCTTAGAAATGCAAACGCCCTCAAGGTGCTTTATACTACTACACCTGAGGCCAACGTTCAGTTGTAAATATTTACACTATACAACCTGATAAGCCATTCGGTTCTCCGGATGGCTTTTTTTATTGCTCTGGCAGAGAAAAGATTAGTATATCAATAAAAAAGAAGCGTCTACATCAGGACCGTTGTCAAAGGACATCAGCAAATAGCCAGTTGATCATTAATAATACAGTGAGTAAGTAGACAATACATACAGGTAATCCTATTCTCATAAAATCCTTGAAAGTATATCCACCCGGACCATATACGATCAGATTGGTCTGATACCCGATAGGCGTCAGGAAGGCCGCTGAAGCGGCATAGGCGATTCCCAGATAAAAAGGCATACCATCAACGCCCAAACTATTACTAATAGAATATGCTAAGGGAAAAGTAATAGACACTGCGCCTACATTGGTGATAAAAGAAGTAAGTATGGTGGTGATGACTAACAGGCTAGCCAGAATTCCCATAGTGCCAAATCCCTGTGTCAGATTTAGAAGACCTGTGGCAATAAGGTCGCCACTACCCGTTTTAATCATAGCCTGACCAATAGCCAGCGAAAATACCAGGATTGAAATCATATTGATATCAATCTCATTTTTGATATCATTGATAGAAACCATCCTTAGGGCTATCATGATGGCAAAAATGATTAATAAGGAAACAAACAGCGTAAAATAACCGAAGACTACCATCGCAATGGCAGCAAGTGCTACGATCAGAAATGATGTAACCTTCCTCCTGTTAGGCCTGAGAAACTCTTTTACCTGAGAGACGATAAATATATCGCGGTACAGATCAACTCTATCTTTAAACTCTTTTCCGGCATACAGCAGCAATAAATCCCCCTGGCTCAATTGTATGTCTCCTATTTTTCCACTCAGTCGCTCACCATTTCTGTGTATCGCCACAATTGCTGCATCATAGCGCTTACGAAACTTCATTTCTTTAGGAGTATGTCCTACAAGGCTGGAATTTGTTCCCACTACAGCCTCCATAATATTTACTTTGTCCTCATTACGGGTATCGGCAGGCTTGGGTAAAACCAGTCCTCGCCCATTGTTTAGGAGCTCTACGATATTCTCTGTATCCCCGGCAAAAATTAAAACATCATTCTCTACTATTTTTTCGGTAGGCTCTACCGGAGATAAGGTTTCTTCACTACGAATAATCTCAACCAGGTAAACCCCTTTAAGGCTTCTCAGTCCTGCTTCTACGATAGTTTTACCTCTTAAAGGAGAATTATGCTCAAGTATCGTCTCTACCAGATACTCACGCTTATTCTTACTAAAGCTTTCCAGTATATCTTTGTTGTCCGGCAGAAGCCTGTGGCCTACAATACCAATAAGTAAAATACCAGTAAAACAAACTGCACCACCAATATAAAGCAGGTCTATAGCATTTAAGTAGGCAATGTTGTAATCCAGCATAAAGCCATTAAGTACCAATGTAGTTGAGGTTCCGATTATGGTAAGCATCCCCCCCATAATGGTTGCGTATGACAAAGGAATCAGTAGTTTGGAAGGAGATATGTTGTTTCGTTTACCCCAGTTAAATACATATGGGGTCATGAGAGCAACGATAGGGGTATTATTAATAAAAGATGAAAATACGGCTACTTGTATCATCATTCTGAATAAAAAAGAACGATAGCTAAGTACAGCATGCCTTCTTCCAAATTTGTAAATGCTTTCAATAACCGCTTCTACCTGAAAATTTTTACGAAGTGCAGCGCTAATGAGGATGAGCAAAACGATGCTGCCGATAGACTGATTAGAAAAACCGGAGAGCATCTCCTCAGGGGTAATGATACTAAGAATAACAAATACAAGCACTGTGAGCAAAAAACCCAGTGAAGGCCTGATCCATTCTCTGTAGATGCAAACGAATAATACAAGAATACCCCCTAATACAATGAACTGCTGCCATGCAATTGGTAACATAAATCTATAGCTATACTAGACTAATAGGAAAATTAATTTACTGACTTTACTCAAAACGAAGATGTTTTACAGATTCTCCGGAGTTAATGAGCTCCAGAAGTGCATCAATACCAATCTGCACATGTTTGGCGGCAAAACGGCTGGTCACTTCAGCGTCACTTTTTTCTGTTTTTACTCCTTCCGCAATCATAGGCAAATCTGATACCAGGAGCAAAGCTCCGTGAGGAATTTTATTCATAAAGCCAACAATAAACAAGGTAGCCGTTTCCATATCGATTCCCAGCGCCCTAATTTTTTTTAAGTATTTTTTAAAACCTTTATCGTGCTCCCATACCCGGCGGTTGGTAGTATAAATGGTTCCCGTCCAGTAATCTAACTGGTGTTTTTTGATCATGGAAGAGACTGCGCGTTGCAGTCGGAACGAGGGTAGGGCAGGAACCTCAGGAGGCATATAGTCATCGCTGGTACCTTCACCGCGAATGGCAGCGATAGGAAGGATCAAGTCACCGACTTGTGTTTTTTTTAGCCCACCACACTTGCCCAAAAAAAGCGCAGCTGCAGGCTTGATCGCTGACAATAAATCCATCACCGTTGCCGCATTGGCACTTCCCATGCCAAAGTTGATCATGGTAATATTATTAGCAGTAGCGGTCTGCATAGGGCGGCCAATGCCTTTAATTTCCACATTAAACTGGGTGGCAAACATCTCTACATAATTAAAAAAATTGGTAAGGAGAATATACTCACCAAACGCATCCAGGGCCGTACCAGTGTAGCGGGGGAGCCAATCCTGAACTATTGCTTGTTTATCTTTCATATCTCTCTTTTATGAGAAAAAATATATCCATAGATTTAACTTATGGTAAACCTCAATTTACCTTCCTACGACTACAAAGTACAAAAAGTAGGAGGAAAAGCTGTTATCTATGACATTATCAGAAGAAAATATGTAGCCCTCACACCAGAAGAATGGGTGCGACAGCATCTGATACACTTCCTGATCAACCATTTGTCTTTTCCCAAGGCATTAATCAAGGTAGAGGGAGGATTAATGTACAACAAGCTGGCCAAAAGAACAGATGCAGTAGTATTTGACAGGCAGGGAAAACCATTACTTCTTCTGGAATGTAAGTCTTTTAAAGTGCCGATTGATCAAAGGGTATTTGAACAGTCTTCTATTTATAATGGCACATTGAAAGCTTCTTATCTACTATTGTCTAATGGATTGGAACATTACTGCTGCCAGATAGATCATCAGAGAAAATCGTTTTCTTTTATGGATACGCTTCCTGATTTTGAGGAAATCTGCACCACATAAAAAAAGCAGGGACAAACTCCCTGCCTTCTCATTGTACATTCATTAATTCAGCTAAACGGTAGCCTTCTCAATATATTTTTCCACTTCTACAAAAGGCATGTTAAAAGCTTCCGCTACGCTTTGGTATACTACATCTCCTTTCACGACATTTAGACCTTTCTTTAGAGGCTCCATTGTGGCACAAGCTTTTTCCCACCCCAGATTTGCCAGTTGAATAGCATAAGGCAGAGTAGCGTTGTTAAGTGCGATGGTAGAAGTATAAGGCACTGCCCCAGGCATATTGGCTACACAATAGTGAACGACATCGTCAATGATAAATGTCGGCTTTTCATGTGTTGTAGGCGTACAGGTTTCAATACATCCCCCCTGATCCACCGCTACGTCAACCAATACGGCACCGGGCTGCATATCTTTGAGCATATCTCTGGTGATCAGCTTGGGCGCCTTAGCCCCGGGAATAAGCACCGCTCCGACGATCAAATCTACCTGCCCGAGCATAGCCCTAATATTGTATTCGTTAGACATCATGGTAGAAACATTGGCAGGCAGAATATCAGACAGATAGCGAAGACGGTTGAGATTAGTATCCATGATGGTAACGTCTGCACCCAGCCCGGCAGCCATCTTAGCTGCTTGCATGCCTACAATACCCCCTCCTAAAATGAGTACTTTCGCCGGCCTTACACCAGGCACACCTCCCAGTAAAATTCCACGGCCTTTGAGTGGTTTTTCCAGGTATTTGGCCCCCTGCTGAATGGCCATGCGACCGGCTACCTCTGACATGGGAACTAACAAAGGCAAGCTACGATCCGGTAACTCCACTGTTTCATAAGCCAGACAAATAGCCCCAGTTTCAATCATGGCTTTGGTCAGCGCTTCACTGGAAGCAAAGTGAAAATAAGTGAATACCAATTGATCTTTTTTGATCAACTTATATTCAGGTTCTATAGGCTCTTTGACTTTGATAATCATCTCAGCCTCTCCATATACTGACGCTATATCCGGTAGTATACTTGCACCCGCTTCTTCGTACAGCTCATCCGTAAAACCACTACCCTCACCAGCAGTACGCTGTACTTTAACAGTATGCCCTAATTTTGTCAGTTCTTTTACACCGGCTGGCGTCAAACCTACGCGGTTTTCATTATTTTTAATTTCCTTAGGAACTCCAACAATCATTACATTATCAGTTTAACTATCTCACAAACACATTTAAATGACATCTTAAAATCAGGCTGCAAATATACAGTTTGCTATGATGTAAATTATCATATACGCTGTAAAATCATGCTACCATAAATGAAAAAGCCCGCACATAGCGGGCTGTTATCAATATTGGGTTCAATATTATTCTTGTTTAAGAATTACGCCATCGGCAACAAAAGAAAGGCGCATTTCCGGCTCTGTGATGGCATTAATTTCTTCCTGGGATTTGCCGGCGTCTTCTGCATAATGACGTAAAGTCTCTACAGGAACCTCATCAAAATAGGCTCGGCCTTCTACTATGGCTGTTTTGCCACTCGCATTTTTAGGCACAAAAAAACCATAATCCTTGAAGCGAACCATTACTTCTTCACCATTCTCAAGATCAAGTGTCATCCAGCAGCCTTTCACCTGACAAACATCATTAACTTTGGCAGAAAGTTTAACCTCCTGTTCTATCTTACCATCCATTTCCTGAATAAATTCGGCAGGCTGAAGAGCACCTTCATCCAGGATTTCAGTACCGAAATTTTCAGCTTTCTGAGCTGTTGCTGCCAATACAGGAAACAGTAGTAAGTTTAACACAATCAGATATTTGTACATATTCGTAAAATTTGAAGTTTTCATTCTGCAATTTGCAATATGCTACCATCCCCAAGTTCCCTGTCCACCCTTAAATGGCCCTACAATATCTTTTGTAATCCAACCTCCGTAGAAGTCTCCTTCCTGCGGCTGCACTTTTTCATCAGCTACATAACAGGCATCCATCTTGGAAGGATAAAAAGCCACATAATCCTTTAACGATGCAAAGCGCTCAGTTGGTTCAGGATAATACCATCCGGCATGCTCAACTTTCTTACCATTTACCTCCAGCGAATAGTACTTAGCCATACCTTTGAATTCACAGAAGCTACTATGGGAATCAGGTTTTAAAAAATCATTATTTATGTCTTCCGGTGGAATATAATATACCGGAGGATGACTGGTTTCCAGCACCCGCCTGGCACGATTACTATCAGCTATCACTTCTCCATTAAAAACTACTCGCACATGTTTGCTGGTATCTTCTAATCTTGGCGGACGCGGATAATCCCAGACAGACTCCTGTCCTGCTTTGGGCTGTATTTTTTTCATGGCAGTTGACTTTTTACATCAACTGCCAATATATCTTGAATGTTCTGGTTCTACCTCTAGTTTGACCGGGTCATGATGACCGGGTCACGATGACCGCTTCACCATAATTTCCAGTTCTCTTAGCTGCTCCTCGGAGATGGTAGAAGGTGTATCTATCATCACATCACGCCCGGCATTGTTTTTAGGGAATGCGATATAATCACGGATAGAATCCGCTCCATCAAAGAGGGCACACATACGGTCAAAGCCAAAGGCGATACCACCGTGAGGAGGGGCGCCATATTCAAAGGCATCCATCAGGAAGCCAAACTGCTTCTGCGCTTCTTCCTGGCTAAAGCCTAATTTGTTGAACATAGTGTTTTGTAACTCTCTATTATGTATTCTGATGGAGCCTCCACCAATCTCTACTCCATTGATCACCAGGTCATAAGCATTAGCCCTGACTGCCCCCGGATTGCTTTCTAATTTTTCAATATCTTCAGGCTTGGGCGAGGTAAAAGGGTGGTGCATAGCATGGAAGCGCTCCATTTCCTCATCCCACTCCAGCAGAGGAAAGTCTACTACCCAAAGTGGCTTGAAAGTGTTTTTATCTCTCAACCCAAGCTCATTTCCCATATGCAGGCGTAATTCGTTGAGTGCTTTACGGGTTTTATGGGTTTCGCCTGCCAAAATTAGCAGTAAATCGCCGGGCTTACCACCCATTGCTTCCATCCAGCCTTTGAGGTCATCGGCAGAGAAGAATTTATCTACTGAAGACTTGAAAGTACCATCCGCATTACATTTTACGTAGACCAGGCCTTTAGCACCTACCTGCGGTCGGGTCACAAATTCGGTCAGGGCATCTACCTGCTTTCGGCTGTACTCAGCACAGCCTTCCGCGCAAATCCCCACGACCAGCTCAGTGCTGTCAAATACCTTGAAGCCTTTGCCTTGAGCTATCTCATTCAACTCAGTAAATTTCATCTCAAAACGGGTGTCTGGCTTATCTGAACCGTAATACTTCATGGCATCGGCATAGTCCATCCGTGGAAAATCCGTAATCTCCACACCTTTTACCTCTTTGAAAAGGTATTTGGTAAGCTCTTCAAAGGTATTGAGAATATCTTCCTGCGTCACAAAGGACATTTCGCAGTCTATCTGGGTGAACTCCGGCTGGCGGTCGGCACGTAAGTCTTCATCACGGAAGCACTTGACAATCTGGAAGTAGCGGTCAAAGCCGGAAACCATCAGCAACTGCTTAAACGTCTGAGGAGACTGGGGCAAGGCATAAAACTCCCCCGGATGCATACGGGAAGGCACCACAAAATCGCGCGCTCCTTCGGGCGTAGATTTGATCAAGACCGGGGTTTCTACTTCTATAAAATGTTGCCCATCCAAAAAGCGGCGGGTATGCTGCATCATTTTGTGGCGTAGGTGGAGTTTATTACGCACTACACCTCGGCGCAGATCCAGATAGCGGTACTTCATCCGCAGGTCTTCACCTCCATCGGTATCATCTTCGACAGTAAAGGGAGGAACTTTGGAGGTATTAAGTATTTTCAGCTCACTAACTTCCAATTCCACATCGCCGGTGGGCATTTTAGGGTTTTTGGATACCCTTTCTATCACCTTTCCTTTTGCCTGAAGAACAAATTCACGACCCACTTCCCGGGCTTTATCAATCAGCTCTGCCGCTGTTTCACCATGCGTATCCACGCCGGCTTTAAAGATAAGCTGGGTAAGGCCATACCGGTCGCGCAGGTCAATCCAGATTACTCCACCTTTATCTCTCACCCTTTGTGTCCAGCCGCTAAGGGTTACTTCTTTATTTACATCTTCAATCCGAAGTTCTCCGCAGGTATGCGTACGTAGCATATGTTGAAATTTTATTTTTTCGGTAAAAAAATTTGGGTGGTAATTTAGCCTATTTTTTATTGAGGGGAAAGTTAAGTGGTCAGACTGTTGAAAGTTAAAGGTCAAAAGTTCTGGATACTCATTACCAATCTATAGATCGACACTAATATTTAATTTCTAAAATTTACGCATAGGCAGCACTCATTTTCATTTTTTACAGATGATCAGCGGATACAAAAAGCTGATTTTTGAAGGCAAAGCATCGCATTGGGTAAAACCATGAGATGCAAAATAGCTGGCATCATACGAAGTTGCTTCTAAAACCAAAAAATCTGCCTGTTGATATTCTTCAGTAATATTGGCAGGCTTATCATATTTTTCAGTAAGGTATTGATAATATAGATAAACATGTACATAGGTAGAAGATATGCCCATGTATACTTTTGCTTCCTTCCGGACTGCTTCATTTATATGAGCCTCCAGTTTATCATAATATACATTGGGTAATAATGTTACCTCATAACTGTTTTCCTGATACTCCAGGTATGAAACAAAGGAAAGCACTACCAACAGGAAAGCAAATACTACTTTTCTCGCCCGTTGATTTTGAGTAATCCTTTTGACCCAAAATACTACCACAATAGCCACAGATGGATACAGAAAATAAGTAACATAGGTGATCGTACGCTGAAACATAAAGGATCTGAAAAGTAAGGCATACAAAAAAATACTTCCGAGCATGAATGCGGTAAAGAAAAACCAGTTTTTCACTCTTTTATCTGCTTTAAATAGCAGGATCAGCCCCAAAATGCTTACAATTAAAAAATATATCCACCCCCGATTGGGCGTTCCTGCTAAATAACTCAAAAGTTCCGCTGAAGCTACCGGATAAACGTAACTGTAAAACCTTTCAATTTTAATGGGTGCTACAAACTCATTGAAAGCTACGGCTTCCACACCACTGAAAATAAACATGGGTAAATAACATAGCAATACACCTACGCCTATGCATAAACTGCTGACTAACAATCTAGCCAACAGTTGAAGGTCTCGCTGAAGGTAAGCCTGCATGCCTCCATACATCATAAATGCCATAAAGGGGATAAAAAAGACGGGAACCGTACAAGCGCCAAATACGCAGGCAGGCACAAAAATAAAGAAGGCTTCTCTACGCTTCTTCTCCACAGCCAGCAGCAACGAAAACCCTGCTACAAGTGCCAGAAAGCTCATTAAGGAATAGCCTCTTGCTTCCACAGCATAAATACTGGACGGAAACAATAAAACACATATCAAAACTGAAAATAAGGCAGCAGCATAACTTTTAATGTACCTGAGCAATCCCATGAATAAAAGCAGCAACAACAAGTGGTAGAATATGATAGAAGGAAGGCGCCCTGCCAGTATAGGATCATTTAAGAATTGGCTAAAAAACCAGAAGACGTAATTGAAGAAGAGGTGGTTATTTGGAAAGGGATAATAAACACTTGTTAACAAGACTCCCTTATTTACAAAAAAATAATAGCTCATCAGTTCGTCTATATGCACAGGCATGTAATAGTAGTGATAGATGCGCAAGACAAGCGATAGAAGAAAAGCGCCCCAAAAGCCATATTGCTCTAAGCTGGATAGCTTCAAAAAAGCCTGAAGGGATTTTTGCAACTCTTTTTTACAAAAGAGATATGCCTTACTTATTTTGCTGAGGACCTCATTCTGAAAGCGAAAAAACAGATAAAACAAACCACCTGTCAACATCCACATAGATATTGCTATATATTTACTAAACTGATAGGAAGCAGGAGTGATGGTTTTGTCAAAGCGCCGCAAACCTTCCTTGAAAAAGGAATATGTTTTATCCAGTTTCCATGCCGTAATTTCTTCAAAAGAAAAAAACCAGCCCAAACTAATCATACTATTAATGGTAAGTAGCCAGGCGGAAAAGACAATAAGTACTATCCATATAAAAGCCTGAGCAAGTAAACTTTTTTTGTGTTGCTCTACCTGAGAGCGGGCTTTCAGAAAATCCATTCTGTGAACTAATTTTTACGATTGTACTCCTCCTGATATTCCTGATCAGCATTGATTCCCCACAGATCAGTATTTTCTTTGCCAAGTAGATTTCTTGCTGCCAATAGCCCCATCAGTATGGAGTGGTCTTGATTGTTATACTTAAACGCGCCATATCTTCCGATCAGACTTAGTCCCTTGAAACGATCCAGAAATTCTTTGATAAGCTGTAAATGTTCTTGATAGCCGAGTTCGTATACCGGATAACATTTAGGCACTCTAATGACTTTCGTTTCTAAAATCTTCGCGTTTGGTGGGAGCAATTTGGTTTGTAACAGTTCTCTTTCTGCCTGCCGAACTATAATTTCATCCTGTTCTTTCCACAAATCCTCATCAGTAAAAGTCCAGAATTCCATACACAAAATAGAGGTCTTTTTATCGCCGTAGAGATAAGGGCTCCAGTTTCTAAAGTTGGTAATCCTGCCATGCTTTACTTCAGGAGAGTGGACATATATCCAGTTGTCTTCAAATAACTGGTCACTGTCAATTTCCAGATATACAAGGATGGTGTTTCTAAAATAGAGTTGCTCAGTAGCATGCTCCACAGGTTGTGGAACTGCTTCAAAACTTTTTATGAGGGTCGTTAGAGGCATAGTTGATATCACATGCTCTGCAGTAATCTCTTTACCATTATTCAATCGTACGCCTGTTACTGTATTTGTTTTATTGTCCAAGAGAGATGCCTGCACAGGAGAGTTTAGATGAATATGCCCCCCGTTTTTCAGAATTACCTGCTTCGCTTTTTCGTAGAGCATTCCACTACCCTTCTTAGGGTAATCAAACTCTTCTACCAGTGAGTGATGCTTTTCATTCTTATTTAAAGAAAGTATCTGCTTTGATGCCTCCCACAGCGATAGGGACTTAATCCGTTGAGCTGCCCAATCGGCATCAATGCGAGCGCAGGAAATTCCCCACAGCTTTTCTGAGTAATTTTTGAAAAAGATGTTATATAGTTCTTTTCCAAATTTGTTGGTTACCCAGGCTTCTAGCGTACGAGGATTTCTTTGAGGGGAAAGTTTCTGATATGCATATGACCAGAGAATTTTAAATATCTCTCGCTTACGGAGATGGCTAAGTACGTTACCTAGCTTAAGAGGGTAGTCAAAAAACTTTCCCCGATAATAAATCCGGGTCAGTCTTCTTACTTTTACATAATCTTCTTCTATAACTTCTTTAAAAAAGTTTTTGACTAAGGGATGCTTGGTAAAAAAACGGTGAGGGCCACAGTCTACAGTCTGCCCCAATACTTCCATACTTCGGGCCATACCTCCTACATGGGCTGAGGCCTCATATATCTCTACCTGAACTCCATTCCTGCTCAATTCATAGCCCGCGGCTAAGCCAGCAGGTCCAGCCCCTATAATGATTACTTTTTTAATGTGAATTATTTTTAAGTTTCTGAATAATCTTTTTCCTGCTTTTCATTAATAGACTAACAATTTTAGGGAGTGTATTTTTTTCATAGGTATATATAATTCTGCTTTCTGCTCCAAAACTAGCATAAAAATTACCTAATGATTGTACTTCACCCCCTTCAAAGTCAAAAATGAGATCTTGACCAGCATATTTTTGAATGATATGATCTATTAATAAAGAAGAACTCCTAATTTGAAAAGCTAACTTTGAGTTAGAACCAAAAAGGTAAACTACCTTTTTATTGTACTTCACTATCAGCGCGGCTGCGATAATACTATTGTTATAAGAAACGTAGTATACTTCCATCAAACCCAATTGTACAAGATGAGCATATAACCTTTTTTTTAACTCAATCTGATACAAATTTAAGCCGGGAATTTTGTGAAAAGTTACTTGTCGGAAAATGTTAAGGGCCTGCTCTACATCCGTAGAACCAACGATATGCTGCTCATACCTGTTAGCCCTTCTGATACTATACTTCCTGTCGTACCTATAGTTATCATAAATTTCCTTATAAGACTTTCTCAGATCAAGATGATAAGTTGATATTGCTGAAAGAAAACCTTCGGGCAGATAATCATCCTGTTTTAATAAACTATAATTATCTACATTAAAATGATAACGTGCTACATAACGATAGCTTTTCAGACTCGCTTTTAATAGTTCATTGTACTGCACATGAGTTAAATTTCTACGCGTGTAAATTCCTAACTCCCGGGCAAAGGGATCTTGATAAATATATTCAATACCGTATACTTTTCGGACCTGAAAGGGCATGACTGCCAGGTAGTTTTCATGTTCATCTAATAAGATGGCTGCTTTCCATACCCGTTCACAATGCTGAAGGTAGGTATAGGTGGCATAAATGTTCCCCTCACGAGAACCTAGGATAAAATTATCCCAGGTTTCTTGATCAATTTCGTGGCTGCGTAATACGATTACATGCATGAGAATGCAAACATAAAAAAAGACTGCCTGAAAATCAGACAGCCTGGTAAACAGCGCTTAAATATTTTGTGATTAGGATTTTACATTAAATACCTGGAGCGCATTTGTAAGGCGTTCTGGAAATTGCAAGTCGTTTTGAAACAGCATTAGGCATCTACCTTCACACTATCATTTCCGATGAGGATAGGTTTGCCGAAACGGCCTTCTTCTTTGCCGTTTTCCAGTTTGAGCACCCCACGTGGACAGACCGATGAACAGACGCCGCAACCCACACAGGACGCCCTAACAATATTCTGTCCTCTCTGCGCGTACCAACGCACATCTATGCCCATCTCACAATACGTAGAGCAATTGCCGCAGGAAATACACTGCCCCCCATTAGTAGTGATGCGAAAGCGAGATTTAAACCTTTGTACAATACCCAGATAGGCAGCCAGCGGACAGCCAAAACGACACCATACCCTATTGCCCATCAGTGGATAAAAACCAGTGCCAATTACCCCGGCAAAGCCCGCTCCGATGAAAAAACCATAAAATTCCGCCACAGAATAAGTGGGGATGCCGAGCAAACTTCCGCTCTCCGTGAAGAAAGTATAAATCATTCCGATGGTCATGAGTACGGCAAAAAGCAATACGCCATGTACCATCCAGCGCTCTATGCGCCAGGCTTTCAGGGACTTGTCGGAGAGCTGGCGGTAGGGATCACCTAAGGTCTCGGCCAGGCCACCGCAACCACAGACCCAGGAGCAGTACCAGCGTTTACCATAGAAATATACCAAAACCGGTACGGCAACTACAATCAAAATAATGCCCCAGAAAAGCATGAAAGTACCCAAGCCACCAGCCTGTATGAGCTGGTTCAGGCTGCTGGGAAAGAAAAAATCATAGTCCAGCGGCCAGATGTTTTTAAAATCGTAATAAGGATAATTGAGCCGGATCAGTATCTCAGGAAGCAGGAAGGCGAAAGCCAGTTGGAAAAACATGACTGAGCTGGTCCTGATGAGGTGATAATTACTGTGACGGTACTTTATAAACATGCGCACGCCCATCACCAGTATGGCTAAGGTGTAGAGAAATCCATAAAGAAAAAATTCTCCCGCCGGACTTCCTTTGAGCCAATAACTTATTGGATCAGCTAAAATGATCCAGTTGGTCATGTAGTAGGGGTAAAAATACAGGACGATATAGAACAGGATGAGAAAAGTACCCAGCAGTATCCCTATCCAGCCGCGGTTTTTCATTGCACTAAAGAAGATACCATTGTGCCTGATGCCGGCAGGTTCTTTGGCATGAGGTAATATGTACATCAATGCGCCTAGGATGGAAAGCCCAATGGAGAGCAGTAGTATGAGCAACGTATTTTCTTTGATAAGTCCTTTAGTAGAAGCTTTTACTACTGATGTGTTTAATGATTTTTTGCGGTAACGGCTGATCCCCTTCTGGCCTGCAATGTCATTGTTGACGCTGGCTACGGTCTTCTGCAACTGAGACTTCAGTTCTTCTTCACTGCCAAACTGTTTACCTTCCAGGAAGCCGGTGTAGGCCAGGAGCTTCTCTCTCTTGAGGCTAGTAGCCTCATCTTCCCTCTTTAGCGTGTTCTTCACCACTTCGGCGGTGTAGGTAAGATCATTGGCTGCTACCTCTGAGACTATACGACTCACTTCTTCATCACCTATACCGTACAGATCGCGAACCCGAATATTAGCAGCATCCCAGGCTGCGTTCAGATCATCCACGAAAGCAAAATTGGTTTCGTAGGTTTTGCTTATCATGTTTTGAGCTTCTTCCAGCACAATATGGTAAAGGCTGCCCCCACTCTTGCTTGTTTCTCCTTCCTGATCGGTTTGTTCGGTTTCCGGTTGCGCCGCATTAGGTGAAGAGGCTTCATTGGAAGTGGCCAACTCCTGTTTCAGTACTTTCTGGTCCAGCTCATAGTCAGACATGAAGAAGATGCCAACAAACAAGCCGAAGCCTAGCAGAAAGATAAGTAGTCCGAATAAGCGTATGCCATATACTCTGTTCATATTAATATTTTTTATAATCCAAAAAGTGCGGCGATTATGTTTTTCTTCCTGGGCTGTACCGCTCTATCGGGAAAGTCCTGGTTGAATTTGTTGATTATCTCCGGCTCATAATGCTTAAAAAACTCAGGATCAAAATTAGCTTCTTTCAGATGCTGCATCACAAAGCCAATGTCCCGCTTCTCTTTGATCCAGCGGGCACAAAGCTCGTGGCGATAGCGAATGCCCATCAAATTAAAGCCCTTGACGGCTCCGCTTTCTTTCTCAAAGGCTACCCGGAAGGCTACCTCCTTTTCCGTATTGATCCAGTAAAACTGTTCTTCATCTTCTTTTTGCTGCGCGTTAACTTCTCCGTAGACCTGGTATTCTATATCAAAAAACTTTGCGGAGTTAAAGAATACACCCGGCACGTACTTCATCTTTTCTCCGCAGATGGTACGAGCAACGGTTTCACCCTGCATTCGCCCACTGTACCAGATCTGCTCCAGATTTCTGCGACCAGCGGGAGCCACCTTATGTTGAACACAATCTCCGGCGGCATAAACATCCGGTACATTGGTTTCCAGAAATTCGTTGACGAGTATGCCTCGGTCGGTTTCAATGTCAGAACCTTTTAAAAACGCTATGTTAGGCTTTACACCTATGGTAATCCCTACAAACTGACAAGGAATTTCTTCACTATCTTCGGTCACCGCAGCCTTCACTCTCCCATTTTCGTCACCTTTTATCTCCTTAAAATTTGTATTTTCTCTGAGGTCAATTCCATGTTTACGAATGTGCTGGCTTACCATTTCCGCTTCCTGCTGAGGCAGAATGTGATCCCAGTACGCCCTCTCACGAATGAGCAAACTCACGGGTATCTCACGCGAATGCAGACACTCTGCCATTTCTATACCGATCAGGCCACCTCCTACAATCACGCCCCGCTCAATGCCTTTGGTATTCTCTTCCATCGCATCAATATCCTGCTTGCTGATCATACCCTGCACACCCTTGAGCTCTTCTCCCGGCCAGCCTGCCCGATTTCCTTTGGAGCCGGTTGCCAGTAGCAGTATATCGTAAGGCAAATTGCCTCCGGCTTTTAGCTTGAGTTTCTTTTCCTGGCAATCTACTTTCTCTACATAATCCTGTACCAGTTGGATATCGTTTTTATCCCAAAACCAATCCTCATAAGGTTTGGTATGTTCATAAAGCATATGGCCCATGTAAATATACATGAGCGCTGTGCGTGAGAAAAAATATTGGGTCTCGGCAGAGATTACTGTTATACTATATTCAGAGGCTGATTTCTGTTTGCGGATATGGCGCGCGGCAGTGATGCCTGCTATACCATTTCCTACAATGCAAACTTTTTTCATGAAACAGAGGATAAAAAATGAAAAAATTAAGGTAAAGCTAAGGCGGACGTAATATATAAAATGTCAAGCAGTTGACATCCCTTATGCTTATCTAATCCGTTATTTACAAAAGCACTTTAAATTTAAACGCATGAAACACCTATTTGTATTTTTTGCATACTTCGCCCTAACTCCCGCAAATGCACTCAATATAACTGACTTCACACAAGAAGCCGATCAGTTTTTTGGGAGTTATGTTGAGCATGGCCTGGTAGATTATCAGGCTGTGAAACAAAATATGGAAGAAGTAGAAGCCCTTTACCAACAGATCGCGAAGATGTCTGCACAGCGTATGGCTGATGCTGAAAAGAAAGCTTTTTATATCAATGCGTATAACCTAATCGTCATCCGGCAGATTGCTGAAAATTATCCGGTAAGCTCACCCATGAAAATTGATGGTTTTTTTGACCAGCAAAAGCACAAAGTAGCCGGAGAGATGCTTACGCTCAATGAATTGGAAAAACAAAAGTTACTACAGCCCTATAAAGATGCACGTATCCATTTTGCACTGGTATGCGCGGCACAAAGCTGTCCTCCTCTGCCTCAGCATGCTGTTCAGGCTGATCGCTTGGACGAACAGATGAACCAGCTTACTAAAAAAGCTTTAAATAACAATGATTTTATCCGGCTAAAGTCCGGCCAGAAAGAAGTAGCTGTTTCCAAAATTTTTGAGTGGTACAAAGATGATTTCAAGCAGGAAGCTTCTTCCGTATTGGCTTATATCAATACATATCGAAAAGAGAAAATTCCCTCTTCTTATGAGTTAAGCTACTACGAATATGACTGGGCACTGAATGAGCTCTAATCTCCCAAAAACTCTCTTATGAAACTAGACCCGCCAGATTTCGACAATCTGGTAGGTCTGTCATTGACATTATAGCTTATTATTTTACCTGCTCAGCCTTAGGGGCTTCGGGAATTTCCATATACGTGCCGCACTGGTCACAGGTACGCAGTTCCTGCGAGTTGTGAAACTTATTGATAATAGGCGGCAGCTGCTCTACAATATTTTTCAGAGGGAAATATTCTTCATACATCTTATGCCCACAATTTTCGCAGTACCAGATTAAGCCATCGGTATGCTCAGCATTTCGCTTTTTTTCAATCACCAGACCTATGGTATTGGCAGGGCGGCGTGGGCTGTGGTGCATCCTGGCAGGACAAAGAAAGATATCCCCTTCTTTGATGACTACATCTTTGATTTCGCCCTCTTCACGTACCTTTACAGTGATTTCTCCTTCCAGTTGGTAAAAGAACTCTTCCGTCTCATTGTAATGGAAATCCTTACGGGTATTGGGACCACCCACCACCATCACAATAAAGTCATCAGTATCTTCGTACACCTGAGCATTCCCGACCGGAGGTTTCAAAATATCACGGTGTTCGTCTATCCATTTTCTCAGATTAAATGCTTTTTTAATAGCCATAGGTGAAATCAAATTTTTCTATAAGTCAATGAATAATAATAAGGCTTTATATGCTAATGGTAAAGCACAGCGGTGTAATTTACAAATTCCAATGATTATGGAGGATGAGAAAAAACAAACTCCCTCACTTTTTCATTACTCTTGTAACGATCTGTTATTTTTTAACGTTGCATGCAGGTCTCCACAGGTCTGCTTGCCACTTTATATACTTCAGCCCATATTTTTTTAGCATGAGTAACTCTTCTTTTCAACAAAGCAAGGCTTCAGAGCCTAACAACTCAAGAGAGATGCTAAGAAAAAAGATACTCAATTTGCGCAAGGAACTGTATGAAGCAGAGCAGGCATGGATAGCGGGGGAAAAAAATGATGAAATCACTGCCACTTCAGTGAACAGCCTGGGCACCGGTCACAAAAAAATGAAAAGGCTCAAGTTTCTGACAGAGCATATGGCCCAGCTCCTCTGGATTATTCGCTCCGATGGGCAACCGGAATATTTCAACAAACGCTTTTTTCGTTATACCGGGTACACGCTCAGAGAATTAAAAAGAAACAGATGGCAGGAAACCATTCACCCCGATGACTTTGAAGAAAGCCTGAGGTTGTGGCAAAAAGCATTACATTCCGAAGAACCTTGTGAAATTGAATACAGGCTGAAAAAAGCTAAGGACAATACCTATCGCTGGCATCTGGTCAGGAGCATGCCCATGAAGAATGATTCAGGTAAAATTACCCATTGGGTTAGCTCAGCTACTGACATACACGAACGGAAGAAGCAATCCGAACAGATTGAAGAAAAAAACCATCAGCTCAGCCGTATAAATCAATACCTGGATGACCTTGTACATGCTACCGCCCATGATTTGCGAGTACCCGTAGCTCGCCTTCAGCTCCTTGCAGACACTTTTTATGACCTTTCAGCAGAGCAGAGGCAAAAAGTGCTACCCAAAATTATTCGCAGCGTAAATCATCTTGACACTTCCTTAAAAGGACTGATTCAGGTCATAGAGTTGCATAGCCACCCTGAAGAGCTGAAGCAAAACATCTCTCTCAGAGAAATTCTGGAACACGTACTTGAGCGCAAGCAGGGTGTAATACAGCAAACCCAGGCTATCGTACAGATAAATGATGAAGAAAGCTGTACAGTCAATTATGTAAAAAGCTATTTATACACTATTATTGATAATATGATCAGTAATGCGATTAAGCACTGCAAACCTGATCAAGCACTACAGCTAAAAATTAGTCTAAAGCGAAAAAAAGAGCACTGCCTCATAATTTTTGAGGATAACGGAGTGGGAATCAATTTGATCAAATATCGTGAACAGCTCTTTTTACCTTTTCGCAGGATCAATAAGCGTGTAGAAGGAATGGGTTTGGGACTCTATATTATCCAAACAATTCTGGAAAAAAATGGTGGTTATATTGAAGTAAACAGTCAACCCGATAAAGGGTCAGTATTTAAAATATTCTTGAAAGAATATTAATAAATTTGAGCAGTTATGATATTCATGATTGATGATGATGAAGATGCGCTTGAGATCTATGCGATGCTCATAGAGAAATCAGGCTATTCCGATCTTTTTGTTACCTACAGTAGTGGCGTAGAGGCATTAGAAGCCTTGAAGGAACTTCACTCAGAAGGAAAGAAGTTTCCTCGTTATATACTTCTTGACCTCAATATGCCTGAACTGGGCGGTGTGGATTTTGTAGAAAAATACGAAGAGCTTTACTATCCTCAATATGCACAGACAGAAATAGTCATTCTCACCAGTTCTGTGCGGGAGAAGGACAATGAGGAAGCACTACAATATGACGCTGTAAGTCGCTTCATCAGTAAGCCTCTTTCTAAAGAAAGGCTTGTTGAGATGCTCTCCGAAAGCGCCTCAAAATCATAATTTTACATTATATACCTGCCTGATCTGTTTTTGCTGTACTGACACTGGGATTAAGCGAAAAGCAATATTTCTTAATTTTGCAAGCAGCTTATTTTCCCATTGTGCTACTTTTCCTAGCTGATAAGATGACTTGACAATGGTATGAGTTCTTTTCATGCGCTGGCTTTCATATCTCTGAAATGCTTCTTCTACCCCATACCTTTCCAGCAAATTAGCTATGACCATCGCATCTTCAATAGCCATGCAGGCACCCTGGCCCATATTGGGTGTAGTGGCATGTGCTGCATCCCCAGCCAATGCTACTCTGCCAAAAGCATACTGAGGAATAGGTTTAAGGTCAATAATATCGTTCCAGATCAAATGCTCGTCTCGCGTATGACTAAGGATATCATCAATTGGCGCATGGTAGCTTTCAAAATGTTTTCTTAGTTCCTGTACTCCAAAAAACCGCATTCGCTGATCTTGCTCAGGGGCATTGGCAGTAGCAAACCAGTACAGTTTTCCATGGCCTATAGGTACGATTCCAAACCTTCCATTTCTGCCCCATGTTTCGGTAGCCTGATGCCCTTCCCATCCTTCAGGGACATAATCTATAATAGCTCTCCAGCAGGTATAACCTGCGTATCTTATGTCCAACTCAGGCAATAACTGCTTACGCACCGCAGAATGAATGCCATCAAAAGCAATAACGGCATCAGCGCTAACTTCTGCTCCGTCTTCAAAAGTACAGCGCATAACTTGTTTGTGCTGCTGAAAACTACTCAAGGCCTTCCCCAAATGCAGACTTCCGGGAGTTAGATGTTCCATCAAAATTTCATGCAGTATCGCTCGGTGGATGGAAAAGTTTACCGCTCCGAATTCTCGCTCAACCGGTTCAAGATTGGTATCAGCAATCTGCTTTCCCTTTTCATCCAGAATACGCATATGCCGCAAAATATTGCCTGCCTGTATCAATGGCTCATCCAGCTTTATTTGCCGAAGTGCCAGTACCGCATTGGCCGAAAGACTTATCCCTGCTCCCACTGCCTTTAGCTGCGGAGCTTTTTCGTACACCTGAGCGTCAAAACCTTTTTGCTGTAGGGCTACAGCTGCGCATAAACCGCCTATACCTCCACCGATTATTGCTATTTTTTTCATGTCATTAAAATTAGCTCTTTAGGGCTAAAGCAAAGGTATAAAATTATTTTCATACATTAGCTCTGTAGAGCTATACTAATTTTTATAATGAATACCAAAGAAAAAATATTAGCAACAGCCAAAGACTTATTTAATGAAAGAGGCTTGGAGAGTACTTCAGCCAAAAATATCGCTGCCACTCTAAAAATCAGTGATGGTAACTTACGGTACCACTTCCGCACCAAAGAGGATTTAGTATATGCTCTGTATATGCAACTTGTAGAGGCTTTCGACCAGCAGCTTACCCAATTTGAAGCACAAAGTTTTAGCCTGCATCTGGTTTACCAGACCTTGTCATATGTATACCATAAGCTCTATGCCTATCGTTTTTTAATGGCAGATTTTGTAGCCATCATGCGTAAATATCCTAAGATACAACTACACTACCGAGCACTGACGCATACACGAAAACAGCAGCTCTCACAATTTACAGAAGCTTTAACGCAAGAGGGAATTTTCAAAAATGATATTCCTGTCAGCCAGTATGCTCACCTAACTGAGCAACTGAGCCTCTTATCGGATGCCTGGATAGGGCATGCCGAGGTATTGTATGAAGGGGATGAACAACAAAAACTTAAGCACTACACGATGCTTGCCTTTAGCATGCTCGTACCCTATCTTACGACCAAAGGCATGTACGAATATATTGACATTGTGAGTAAACGCTAAATGACAAAGAAAGTGTTTTTAGGCTACGCAATATTCAGCTATCTGCGTTATGATTTCTTCAAGGGGCTCATAAACCTGATAGCTTCTGCCCAGCACATAAGTTTTTGGTCTTATCTAAAGGGTAGCGTAAGAAAACCGCTTACGCCCATACGATGGATGCACAAAGGCAATACTGCCATTGTTAGACACAGACTCCGCAATAGTAAGCGTGTGAGCGGGAGGCTCCGAATTATACAGATAAGCTCCTTCTTCGATCAAGTCAAGAAACCCTTGCCCGAATTGCTCTTTCCCATGTATTTCTACAGTCTGTAATACACCTTCAATACAGCTGAAAGTTTCTCCGACAGGAGCTATCCGATTAGCAGTTGCCATACCTCCGTGATAGGCGAGTCAATTTTACATGCTCTTCAAAACGTTTTCCGGGCCAGCAATTACCGAGCTAAAACAATAACGCCAACCGCATAAAGGACCGGAATTTTTCGTGTGCTTCCATAAGTTAAGGCTGTAAACCAATAACATTAAGTGCGGATAAGAACGCGGAAGGGTGTAAAATAAAAAAGTCCTTGTCGTAATGACAAGGACTTTGGTAGTCCGTAGGGGAATCGAACCCCTGTTACCAGGATGAAAACCTGGCGTCCTAACCCCTAGACGAACGGACCGTCAATCACCACTCAGCGTGGCGAAAGTTTTTCTCAATTGCAAACAGTGAGAAAGTGAATTAAACAAAATTTAAGTAGTCCGTAGGGGAATCGAACCCCTGTTACCAGGATGAAAACCTGGCGTCCTAACCCCTAGACGAACGGACCATGTTAACCTCTTTTGGTTTTGAGACCGCAAATATAAAGCGCTGTTTTAAAATTGCAAAACGATGACGCTATTTTTCTTGAAATAGAGTTCAAATGTCTCCAAATAAAGCATTTCAGTCATACTAACACCAATATTCCTAAACAAGTTTTATTAAAACGAGTATAATCGAAGTGTATATATTCTCTTAACTACGATCTAAAACTTGATTGTAACCTAGGGGATTGTATTTTTGTCGAACAATTACTTTTAACTTTAATAAAGACGCTAACATGAAAGTAGCTATTAACGGTTTTGGCAGAATTGGAAGGCTGACCTTCAGAAGACTGCTTACCAAAGAAAACATTGATGTCGTTGCCATCAATGACCTAACCGATACTAAAACACTTGCCCATCTGCTGAAATATGATTCAGCTCACGGAATTTTTCCTCACGAAGTCACCCATGACAGTGATTCTATCACCGTGAACGGCAAAAAAATTACAGTACTTGCACAGAGAGATCCCGCGGCTCTTCCCTGGGGAGATATGGGTATTGATGTAGTACTCGAGTCTACCGGTAGATTCGTAGACGAAGAAGGTTCAGGAAAACACCTGACAGCCGGAGCCAAGAAAGTAGTGATCTCTGCGCCTGCTAAGGGCAACATTCCTACTGTAGTATTGGGCGTAAATGACGATACACTTACCGGCAGCGAAACTATACTTTCAAATGCTTCTTGTACTACCAACTGCCTGGCTCCTATGGCTAAGGTAATCCACGATAAGTTTGGTATCCAGAAAGGATTTATTACTACGATCCACGCCTATACAGCTGACCAGAATATTCAGGATGCTCCTCACAAAGACTTGAGAAGAGCTCGTGCTGCTGCTGTTAACATTGTACCTACTACTACTGGCGCAGCCAAAGCCGTAGGCTTGGTACTTCCCGACCTTAAAGGGAAACTGGATGGAAACGCAATGCGTGTACCTACAATCACCGGTTCGTTGACTGACCTTACTTGCGTCTTAGATAAGGACGTAACTGCTGAAGAAGTCAATGCAGCGCTCAAAGAGGCCGCAGAAGGTCCGATGAAGGGGATTTTAGAATACAGTGAGGCTCCTATTGTATCTTCTGATATTGTAGGAAATCCTCATTCATCTATTTTTGACGCTCCATTTACCAGTGTTAATGGTAATATGGTGAAGTGTATTTCCTGGTATGATAATGAAGCAGGTTACTCAGCCAGAACCGCTGACCTGATAGCCAAAATTGGCAGTATGTAATCTTGCTCAAAATAATTCTTTATGAAGCTCTGCCTTTTATTTGGCAGAGCTTTCTTTTTTTAGGTAAGCACAGACTCAGGTTTTCATCTTCACTACGTCTTTGCTCTGCATCACTTTCACCCCTTCTTCTCTCAGTTCTTCCATAGTTTTCTCATAATCACCTTCCTGTAAATTGACTGCCCGCGTAGCATCTTTGATCACTACTGTCTCAAAGCCTTCTTTCAGGGCATCCAGGGCAGTAAACTTTACACAGACATCAGCTGCTAAGCCAGTGATAAATACTCTATCAACTCCTTTGTCTTTCAGATACTTGCTTAGGCCGGTGGCACGTTTATGTCCATTATCGTAAAACCCACTATAACTGTCAATATTTTTATCCAGGCCTTTCTTTACTACAGTAGCGACTTTGTCCATGTTCAGATCTTTGGAAAACTCAGCTCCTTCAGAACCCTGTACACAGTGTACCGGCCAGAGAATCTGATCTAAACCGCCTAAATCAATGTGGTCTCCCGGCTTTTTACCTTCATGGTTAGCGGCAAAGCTAGCATGATCAGCCGGGTGAAAATCCTGGGTAGCCACTACCAGGTCAAAATAAGGCTGAAGGTCATTCACTACAGGTACAATCTGGTCGCCTTCTTCTACCTCCAGTGCACCTCCCGATAAAAAGTCATTCTGAATATCCACTAATAATAACGCATCCATAAAATCAGCTTTATGATTTTGAAAAAAAGATTCAACAAGGTCTATAAATACAACTCTCCCCTATTTAAGAAAAATCCTCTAAAAAGCCCTTTTTTAGTTTTGTTCATTCTATCAAAAGATATTACAAAGGTTGGCTTCTCCACACTGTTTGAGGGCTTATGGAGGTAACAGGACTTATCTTGTCTGATTGAATTGACTTATTCAGGAATCTTATGCAATCCTACCGATATCTACTTGCGTTCGTCCTCATACTCACTGTCTTACAGCATGTACATGCTCAAGCCCCTGTCATCAATAACATTGACAGAACCTATGGCACTGTAGAGGAAATCGTTACCATTAGCGGTCAAAATTTTGGCGCTGATCAAAACAACATACTTGTAATGTTTGGTGCTGCTGCCGGAGAGATTGTATCACTCACTGATGGTACCATCAAAGTCAAAGTACCTGCCGGAGCTACCTACGGTAGTATTTCCGTCACAAGGCTGGATACACAGCTTACCGCATACTCCACACAAAATTTTACCTTAAGCTTTGACGGGCAAGGCTTCGAGAACAGTCAGTTAGAAGCTCCCATCTCCTTTCCATCGTCAGGGAATGATTTGGCCAACCTCTGCATGTGTGATTTTAACCTGGATGGCAAGGTAGATATCGCCACTTCCGACTTGAAGAATGATGAAATTACCATACTGGAAAATACTTCTCCTGACATCAGTTCTGTAAATTTTACACAGAGAGAATTTGAGTTAGGTGCAGACACACGTTGGGTACGTTGTGGAGATCTGGACGGTGATGGTTTTGCTGACTTAGTATTTTCAGCTTCAAACTCAAATACCAATAAAGAGAGAATTTATATTCACAAAAACATAACCGATACCACTGTAAGTGATGAAATAAAGTTTAATGAGACTACCCCTCCCCTTTCCTATACAGTAGATGGTAATTCATCTGCCAGAATGGATATCAAAGACCTGGATGGAGATGGGAAGCCAGAAATTATAGTAACTACAATTACAGTTGATGGTGTAATTTCAATATTTAGAAATACCAGTAGCGAGGGGGACATCAGTTTCAATCCTACACCTATTCTTCCTTTTCAGCAGTTCAATATCAATAATGAAAAGATTAGCGGTATAGATATTGAAGACCTGGATGGAGATGGGAAATTTGATATTATGGTTTCAGAAGATGAAGGTAGTGGGATTTATATAATTAAAAACAGCAGCAGTCCCGGCAATATCAGTTTCAGTGAGCATCTGGAATTGAGTACCTCTGGCCTGACCACTAACATGCGAGCCGGAGACTTGAATGGTGATGGCAAGCCTGAGATTATCATCATCAATAAGTCTTATGTTGGGATATTCAAAAATACTTCTACTGCTCAGTCCTTATCTTTTACAGATGCCCTACGTATCGACCAGATCAGTATTGGAAGGGACGGTCTGGAACTTGCCGATATGGATGGCAATGGCAAACTGGATATTCTGTACGCTTCCGCCTCCGGGAACCGACTGGTAGTCTTACTCAATCAAAGTACCGAAAGCAGCCTGGATTTCAATACTAAAAAAACCATTCTTAGCAGCGAGGGGATACAGAGTGTACGTGCCGGAGACCTCAATGGCGACGGTAAGCCTGACCTTGCCTATGCGGAAATTGCTAGCGATGTAATCACCGTTCAGCTTAACCGAAACTGTGTTAAGCCCATTTTAGAACCTCAAAATGGATTAGGAGTATGTGATCTGCTCCCCTATGAGCTTTCAGTAACCAAAGCCATTGGGGTCACCTACCAATGGGAAAGTTCAGCCGATGGCAATAGTTTTACCCCCCTTGCCGCTGCCACTGATTCTATCTTTACTTTCACCACTCTTAATGAGGCTTATTACAGAGTAAAATTATCCTCATCTCACAACGGCTTTGACTGTAACGAGATCGTTTCTAATGTAGTGCAGGTAGTTCGCCCAGAAGGATTTGTGCCGGATAAACCTACTATCATTGATATAAATCCTGAAGAAGCATTCTGTTTTGGCGACAGAATTATACTAAGAGCCCAAAATGTAAACGCACGCTTCTTCTGGACCGGCCCCAACGGATTTACTTCCAATGAGCAAAACCCGGTCATCAATAATGCCAGCAAAGATAATGAAGGCTGGTATGTACTTTATGTCAAAGCAGGCGAACAAGACGGGGGCTGCGTGAGTGACACTACTAAAACATATATCAAGGTGAGCGAACCTGAATCTATTAGCATCACCTCTGATGATCCGCTGGTACTCTTTGAAGACGGACAGGCTACGTTAAATGTAGAAGCTGTGCTAGGAAGCACTTATAGTTGGAAAAAAGATGGTCAGCTCATTAGTGGGGCGACCACAACTACCCTCAATGTAACTGAGCCAGGCAGCTATACCGCTACTATCCAAAATGAAACCGGCTGTACCAAAGAAAGCAGCCCCATAGAAATAGCACGTGCCCAAATAGACATACCGGCGAGTGTATGCCTTAATCAAACATTAGACGTATCTGTCAGCCCTACTACGATCAATGGACAGGATATCAGCTACCAGTGGAGCTTCGGAGATGAAAGTAACAATCAAAATGAAGCTTCTGTGAGCCATTCATTTGCTGAAGCAGGTACTTATACAGTCAGTTTAAAAATTATTGCCGATAATAATAGTGTAAAAGACACATATACTCAGGAAGTAACGATTATTGATATTCCTGAGCTATACATTGAAACACTCGGAAGCCCTAATTTATGTCCTGATGAACAGCTAGAAATTGCTGCTAATGAAGGTTTTGCCTCTTATGCCTGGGATAATGGTGAAAGCGGAACCAATATCACTGTAAATGAAGCAGGCATCTATACACTCACAGCCTTAACTGATGCCCACTGTACAGAAACAGCCAGTATAGAAATAGTACAAGCTGATAATCCTGAAGCAAACATAAATGCGTCATCTGACAGAATCTCTTTAGGAGACACTTTGCAGCTAAATGCCAGTGGGGGGGCTTCTTACATATGGTCACCAGGGACTTCACTTAGCGACAGTACGATTGCTAACCCTATTGCTCGGCCTCTCATTTCTACTACTTATACTTGTATAGTGACCAATACAGAGGGGTGCCAAACTACCGTTAGCTATACCCTCAATGTGGATCGC
The DNA here is from genome assembly GCF_029504655.1 of Catalinimonas alkaloidigena. NCBI lineage: Bacteria > Pseudomonadati > Bacteroidota > Cytophagia > Cytophagales > Catalimonadaceae > Catalinimonas > Catalinimonas alkaloidigena. The sequence goes on along the minus strand of NZ_JAQFIL010000001.1, from coordinate 7,679,675 downwards.
TCACTGGATGTAGCTCCTGACAAAGCATTTACTCCCAATAATGATGGTCGCCATGACACCTGGTATGTGGAAAGAATGGATCTGTTTCCCGATTGTAAACTCACCATTTTTGACCGCTTAGGAAGTAAGCTGGCTGAAATAGAAAATTACAATAATGCCAGTGGCTGGGACGGTACCATTCATGGTAGGGCCGTAGCGGATGGAGTCTACTTTTATCTGATTGACTGCGGAGAAGAAGCCGGTAGCAAAACCGGAAGCGTCACCATCATTAGATAGTTTCCGGAGCTTATCAAGTAATTGTTCCGTAGAAATTTTATTGAGATCTTAAACTCTGAGGCATGACATGTGTTGATTGTTAAGAATTAAGACATTTTACTGCATGTTAAAGATTGCCTGGGATGAAATCTATGCACATCCCTTACCGGAAAACCACCGCTTTCCTATGATCAAGTATAACCTCATTCCTGAGCAATTACTCTATGAAGGTACTATTACAGAGGAGAACTTATTTCAACCTTACCCCCTTGATGAACAATACATCACCAATACCCATGACATTACTTATTGGCAAAGGCTTAAAAATCAGGAGCTAAGCCGATCGGAAATCCGAAAGACCGGCTTTCCTATGTCTGAACAGCTTGTGCAAAGAGAGATCACCATTATGCAGGGGACTTTGCAGGCTGCACTTTTCGCCTTAGAATATGGTGTCGCCTTCAATATTGCCGGAGGCACGCATCATGCTTTTACTGATAGGGGAGAAGGGTTTTGCCTTCTCAATGACATCGCCATTGCCGCCAATTATTTACTGGAAAAACAGCTGGCAAAACAAATATTAATTGTAGACCTGGATGTACATCAGGGTAATGGTACAGCGCAAATTTTTTGTGATCAGCCATCAGTATTTACTTTCAGTATGCATGGAGCCAAAAATTATCCTATGTATAAAGAAAAGTCTGACCTGGATATACCGTTAGCCGATGGAACTGATGATAGTACCTATCTAAGCCTATTAAACAATTATCTGGATCAACTTATTAATGAAGTACAACCTGATTTTATTTTTTTTCAATCAGGAGTAGATGTATTGGCCTCCGATAAACTCGGAAGGCTAAGCTTAAGCATTGCCGGGTGTAGAGAAAGGGATAGGGTAGTACTAAAAAGGGCTAAAGAAAATAAGATTCCAATAGCCCTGAGCATGGGAGGTGGATATTCTTCCCAGATAGCACATATTGTTGAGGCACACGCCAATACCTATCGCTTAGCCCAGGAAATATTTTTTTGAATGGTATCACTTCGCTGGTTATTAAAATGACATTCATCTGAAAATTGATTATTTTACGTCTGGTATGACTTGTTAATTACATACAATAAGATTGCTAATTGATAGTTGCCGAAAAACATAGTGAGAAGTTTATTTTCCGCAAAAGCGTGGTCATAGCCTTAGGCTTTGTCTTTTTTCTATGGTTTATTAGAACAGTAGAAGATAGTATGACGCTGGATTTTGGTGTCTGGGGTATACTACCTCGCTCTATCACCGGATTGGTAGGAATATTTGCCGCCCCACTTATCCATGGCAGTGCTCTTCACTTATTATCTAATACATTTCCTCTTATATTGCTATTGATAGCGGTTTTTTACTTTTATGATAAAATCGCTAAGGAAGTCTTTCTCTGGATATACTTTGCCACAGGCTTCTGGGTATGGGTAGTTGCCCGACAGGCTTATCACATTGGCTCAAGTGGATTAGTATATGGTTTAGCAGCTTTTCTCTTCTTCAGTGGGATTTTCAGGCGAGATGTACGCTCTACTGCCGTAGCTGTTGCCATTGCTTTTATACATGGAGGGATGGTTCAGGGCCTGGTCCCCGGAGACAATAGTGTATCTTGGGAGTCACATTTGTTAGGCTCTATGGCAGGAATTTTTTGTTCCTTTTATTTTAGGAAGGAACCTCATATTCCTTCTCTTCAGGATACAGATACTTCTGATGAGAATAGTGCAAACAGGATGAGTAGTACTTACAAGGGATATTCTTTCTCTAAACCGAAGCAAAAATATGTATATCATTTCAAGCCTTCGGAAAGTAAAGACAGCTCATACTATTATGACTTGGAGACAGGTGAAGAAAATGAATCGTTTATTTCTTCAAAAATTTAAAGACCTCTTTAGAGGGGTGGTTACTGCCATTGCTGCATTCTTTGCACTGTACGATGAGTAGGTAATAACCGACAGGAAAGTCTGCGATGAGGATGCGAAACCTGTTAGCATCCATTCGTTCAGCCTCAATAGGCATAGAAGTACCCAATATGCTTCTTATCTCAAACTCTACCTCAGAACTATTTGTAAATGAAGGGTTGATCAGATCTAAACGTACAAAAATGTTTTCTTCTGCGGGGTTGGGGTAAACTACTACATCTACTGCATCATTTACAGGCTCATAATTTTTACTCACTTTAGTATGTTTAATGTATGCATCTGCTGATGATACCAGGGCTGAGGTGCAGAACAAAACCAAGAGCAATATAATGAGTAGATTTTTTTGCATATAAATAGTTTACTATCAATACATTATTATACTGTTTATTTCTTAATAGGTTCTAAAAAAATAACGCCAATTTCAATAAAATTTCATCAAAAACGTTACATAGCCTCTGTTATAAGATTTCTGTGAAATATCCAGCAAAAGAAAACAAGAGAGAACCTTTAATTTTACTTACACGTCTCCCTTTGGTGCTTATTTGACCTTTTACTCATTTTCTCTCTCCAGGCTGGCTGCTAGCTGATCAAGCTGGTTTTTAATTCTTGATACCGCTTCATCAATTTCTTTATATGCTTCTGACCAGTCTTCGGCTTCCATTTGTTCTATTTTCCGAATACGTTCATTAATATTTTCTCTCTCCGATTCCAGCTCATTAATTGCTGAATTTATATCTGCTTCTGCCGAAGCATTAGAATCACTCGATGCATCTTTGAGATTTTTAATCTTATTATCAAGGGTCTTATTTCTATTTTCCAGCTTTTTAAGTTCTGTTTCTTTATAGTCTTCATAAAACGCTTCTCGTGTTTCTACCGCTTCTTTTACTTCTTCCTGGGCTTCCTCTACCTCTTCACGAGCATCAGTGATCTCATCCTGTACATCTTGCCGAGTAAGGTTTTGACTGCAGCTTACAACTATTAGTATGCTCAGCATAAAAAAAGTAACCCTGTTAAATATCTTTATCATAGTTAAAAAATTTAATTATTTATATATATACCAATAACTTATATATACACTGATTGTTAGAAACCTTTTAACAGGTTTACTTAAACCATGAAAAAGAACACACAAAATTGAGTTCGTTAGAAATGTTATTTCACATGGTTTTAATGCTTTCATAAAGCTGCTTAGCCAACACTTCAATATCAGTTTCTAATAATCCTTTATTTGTGTTGAGCACCTGAGAAACCATTTCGGGAGGTAGTTTTTCAGCACCATAATATGCTCCCAGAATGGCACCAGTTATGGCAGCGGTAGTATCATTATCCCTTCCAAAATTCACGACGAAAGCCAGGCTCTTTTTAAAATCAAAATCACAAAACAAGAGAGCAGTCAGGTTGACTAAATGAATTTCCCCTGCATGGAAGGGCAAATCCTGGTTCCTGGCATCTAAAAGCTCATAAGCTTTTTGAGTTCTGGCCAGCCATAGCGTATCGACATTTTCTCCGGCAGGAATAATAAGTTGCTTAGCATCAATATCTCCTACTTTGAGTTGGTTAGCCTGATATACAATGCTGCGTGCTTCCTTAAGTATGCGGTAAGCTGATCTGCCTACGAGCCTGCTCTTGAAATAACCTTGAGGATCTATGTCTCTAAGCGTATTGATCACTGAAGTAGGCGAAGCTTCGGGAGCCATAGCTGCTGAAACAAGTGCTGCTGTAATGGCGCTAATATCTCTGGCATAGCCAATATCAAAGAGAGCCAGTTGATAGGCTTCTTCATAAGCCATCTGAGGGGCCGCCGGATAAAAAGCGCCAATCGTAGGGGAGTAAAGCATTCCAGCACAGGTCATTTCACCACCATAAAAACGACTCAATGCAAAAGCATAGCCTTGAAGGTCATCTTCCGCAAAAGGCTTGGCAACCCTCGCCCACTCCTGCAGCCAGGCCAATCTTCGGGCATTGACTTCAAAGGGCTCAGGGTCAAAACTTTCTGTATTCTTTAAAGTCTGGATATCCTGCTCATACTGCCGGATGATGAACTGGGCAAAGTCCTTTGGATCAAGAGGAGACCAGGCCTCCTGGGTAAGCAGAAATTCTGTCATCAGCTTTTTCCAGCGGGTGTCATCGGTTGTCCCCCCTGCCGGTAAGTTAAAATCCCAGGTTCCTTCTGCTGAGGGTTCTCTCACCATGGTGTCCAGGTCATCTACATAGCCGTATTCTATTATGATATTTTCTCTGGTCCACATTTCAGTGGGGGCCCCCATAGCATCTCCTATAGCCGATCCCAGGAGCATACCCAGCACCTTATCTTTGACAATAGCGGAGTCCAATTCTGGCTTTATACTGCTTGTTCCCTCTAACCCTGAAGGAGATTCATGCGATACAGTTGTTTTCTCATCTGAGGTGCAGGCTATGGTAAGCAAAAGTATGTATATGGCAAGTAAATTTCTCACATTAAATTTTAATGGTTATACAGATTGATCAGAGATACAGCTTCTTCCAATAGGTCTTCTTTTTCTGACAGTTCAAGGCTAAGGGGCAGTTGTGCCAGGCCAATGATTCTTCGCATCATCTCAACACCTACAAAAGCCCACATCAGCGCTTCATCAAAACCCTCGGGCTGCTCGTAGAATTTGAGTACCTGCTCCGTACTACCTTCTGGCTGTTGTGCCATTTTTAAGTGTGCCAGCATCACTCCCAGGTCAAATTCCGCTTTGCCGAAGTATGAAAATTCAGGGTCTATCAGTTTCAAGCCACTTTCTACCTTGAGCCAGCTACCAGGGTAATAATCACCGTGGAGTAGCGTGTCATAATTTTCTAAGTAAACCTCTCCCAGCTTACTGATTTTCTTTTTCAGGCTCTCGTTTTTTTTGTAACGCATAGCCAACGCCTGTAAACCGGCTTGAATGGTATCAAGGTCAAACCCATTTTCTAAAGCATAGGGAAAAACAAATATATGCTCATGGTTTAATACTTTCATGGGTTGATTATCAAAATGGACTCTATCTTCAAAGTCTACAGTAACCTGATGCAACACTGATATCAGTCCGCTCAGGGCTTTTATTTCTTCCTTTGAGAGTTGCTTGTTCTTTTGATATAGATAAGTATAATCCGCTCCACTTCCCAGGTCTTCAAGCGCCAGCATAAACTGTGCGGCATCAAAGCCAATGACAGCAGGGGTATATTTATTTACTTCCTTGTATGGCGCTATATAATGGTAAAAATGATATTCCACACTGATACGACCAATTGGAGCTTCCACCTGAGGGTACTTTTGTACCCAGGGCCGTGACTGCTTCAAGATAAAAGATTTTTTGTCTGTGATTACCCTAAGTACAAAATTCATATTTCCTTCTCCCGGCTTCTCTGTAGAGATCACTTGTTCTTCAGCAGTTATCCATTTCTTTCTCTTAAGGAAATTTTCCAACTCATGGCTAATTTCGTGTTCTAAGAAAATGGTGTGGGGGTATGTGTTTTTGAACTTATCTTTTTGGTCCATAGTGTAGTAGAAGTGATACGATTAAAGGGCTAGTTAATGATAGTAATTAAGAAAAAATAAAGCCGGAAAAATTGTCAATGTGCAGACACTTTAACTTACGAAATGTATAAGTGCTTAGATTTCTATAATAAAATAAGCTGATAAATGTTTGATTAAAAAAAATTCGTTATGCCCCAACACTAAATACGGCGTTAATGCGGTAAGTGCTCTATATCATCCTCTATCAGCTAATGAGGCTATTGTTTAAGTTCAGTTAGGACAAATCAAGCGTATGTTTCCGAAGTCATGCATTGGCAGGTAGTCTATCTCAATGGAAAATCAGTCCGGGCCTGCAAATCCGTTCTTTTATGACCTGTCACCGTAAAGGCGGTTGCAGCCCCTTCAGGTGGAGCAGGAAGATATGCGCATGGTCAGAAAAGAGCTTCCACTAGGTCAGCGATGCATGCCTGTATTGACAAATGAGAAACTCTCGCTGCATAACTTTTTTCTATGCCCAATTTCTCCTGAGCATATTTTCCGAAAACCACTAATGAAATTAGCGCTATGATTAGCAGGTCAGCCAAAATACCATAGAAAAGCCTCCACTAAATAACTCGGAAAACGTAAGATTTTGTTTCTGGACTGTTTAGGATGTGACTGATCAGGTAAGCTATAATGCATAAAAGAAAAGCAGTGTATTGATCACAAAACACTGCTTTCTATTTGTTACTCTACCACTGCACCTTCAGCCTGCAAGAGTATACCTAAACCTAATGTTTGGCTAAGCTGGATTTCATTGACCTGATCATAATCATATACCATAATGCCTGAGAGACTCAGGTTGATAAAGCTTGTAAGTTGAGCATTAAATACTACATCCAGCCTATGATCAACCTCCTGAAAGTTTAGCGTCTCATAGTTGGCAAACATCATATAGCGCGAATAAAGATTGATGTTATCTGTAAAATCTTTACTCCATTCAGCGACCAGTTGTGCCGCCAGCCATTCTTGTCTTACCGTCTCACCTAACTCTACACCATAATTTGTATTTCCCTCTGTATTCAAATACAAATCGGAATCTGTGACGAAGGTAAAGCGAGGAGAAAAAGGGCTCAAACGAAGTGTGAAGTTATCGTCAGGAATATATTCAAACCCTAAGGAGAAGGTCAAGAAGCCAGGAGCCATAAAGTCCGAGATTTTCAAGGCATCTTCTTCACCGCTTGGCAATGTTACGTACCGATAGCCGGGGGCAAACTGCGTCAGGAAAGTGGTAGAAAAATAAGCGCCCCAGGCCTCAGAAATCTCATGCCCTACTTTGGTATCTATAAAGAGCCTGTCCTGGCTTTTACGGTATCCGTCTCCAAAATTATTTACTGTTCCTAAAAGAAAATTGACCCTGTTATCCCAGGACCATTTATCCTTTTTGTAATTCATTTTTGTGTTGAAAAAAGCACTGAACGCAAGAGAGTTAACGCCCCCTCCAAACCAATTTTCGGTAAAGGAAGCCTGATTAAAATTAATGCCAAAGCCTACAGATTTTTTCCAAAGTGTATCGGCCGCTACTGCTGAAGTTGTATCCGTTTGTGCCTGAAGCATCCAGGGCAAAAAAATCAATGCAAAAAGTCCTATTCGTTTCTTCATAGTTCGGTAATTAAAAAAAAGCAGCCCTGCGAAAGGCTGCTTATTATTTAAGTTATTATTATTATGCTTTGGGTCCTGCACCGTTTTCAGAAAACAAATGTGCATCCACCTGAGGGAAAGGAATAGAAATGCCATTAGCATCAAAGGCTTTCTTGATAGCTTCTTGTTTCTCAAAATATATATCCCAGAAATCGGCCTGGTTCACCAATCCCCTAACCTTAAAATTGACTGAGCTATCAGCCATTTCTGCTAACTTCAGATATGGCGTGTCACGGTCAAGGATACGTTCGTCACTGAACACAACATCCTTAATTACCTGCTTTACTTTATCAATATCATCATCATAACCTACACCAAATATCCATTCAACTTTACGGGTTGGTTCAGTAGAGTAGTTGATAATTTTGTCATTGTATAGAGGGCCATTAGGAATAATAATCGTTTTATTGTCATAAGACTTAAGCACTGTATGAAAGATCTGAATTTCAGTCACACTAGCGATTACGCCCTGGGCCTCAATTACATCTCCTACTTTAAAAGGCTTGAGGATTAGAATCAATACTCCACCAGCAAAGTTGGCTAAGCTACCCTGCAAAGCCAGACCTATTGCCAGACCTGCAGCACCCAAAACTGCTATAAATGAAGTAGTGGCAATTCCTATCATTCCCGCCACACTGATAATCAACATGACAACAAATACTGCTTTTAATACTCCGGTAAGAAAAGGAACCAGGGAAGGGTCCACATCACGCTTAGTAAGTGTATTTTTAATACCACTGATAATTTTACCAATTACCCACATACCCACGATCAGGGTAAGGATAGCAAGAAGGAGTTTGGGAACATACAAAATTGCGTACTCCCTTATGGTTTCCAATGTACTCGCTAAGTCAAAATTTTCCATAGTTAGGTTTAGTTTGGTTAGTTTTAATGGTCAAACAAAATGAATAATATGCACAACTTATGCAATTTGAATTATGTTTTGTTGATTCATTTGAGCTTATGAACCAACACTATTTGTCAATGCACGCTATTAACCATACAAAGGTTCCCTTGCTAACAGGTACGTTTAATATCTTCCAAGCAGGTTATCCTCTCTTGTTGAAAGCCCATAATCTTTTCTCCAAATTTGGCTAAGAATACCAGCTTGCTCTGGCTTACTCGATGAACGTAAGTAATTTCAAGTTGAGCTTTAAGGAACGCTCGGTAAACTGGCTTCCCACTGCTTATTTTACCCAATATGATATAGAGCACTTTCCCAGGTGCTCTGTTGTATTCCTATCCTCAACGCTTTACTTTCAGAGTTGTGCGCTTTTGATTAGATTTGAGAGCATGAATGGCTGGTAGATGCTTTGGTTTTAATACGGGCACCATACATTTTGGCTTCTGCTTATAGAATAGCAATGACTTTTAACTAAATGATGTATAATCATATGAAACCTTATCTACTCATATTTGGCCTGTTTGTGGCTGCATGCCAGTCACCCTCGCAACAAGAAAACGAACAACCTACTATGCAAGAAGCAACCAACCCCATACCAAAGGAAAGCTTTGGTACAGGCCCCGACGGAGAGGCCGTTGATATCTATACCCTGACCAACCAAGATGGCATGGAAGCCAAAATCACCAACTACGGAGGGATTGTTACCTCGCTTAAGGTGAAAGATGCTCAGGGCAATTTTGATGATGTTGTACTGGGCTTTGATAACTTGAAGGATTACGTAGACAATAATCCATTCTTTGGCGCATTGGTCGGACGCTATGGAAACCGTATTGCCAAAGGGAAATTTACAATTGATGGCACTACTTACCAACTGGATACCAACAATATGGGCAACCACCTGCACGGTGGGCTGAAGGGTTTTGACAAGGTGGTGTGGTCCGCTGAGCCGCAGCAGTCAGAGGAAGGACAGCAGCTAGTGCTCACTTACACCAGCCCCGATGGCGATCAGGGCTATCCCGGTACTTTGGAAACCAGGGTAACCTATACGCTTACCGATGAAAATGTACTGAGAGTTGATTATGAAGCGACTACTGATAAAAAAACTATAGTCAACCTGACCAACCATTCTTACTTCAACCTGACAGGAGATCCTACCCAAACTGTGCTAAATCATGAAATTATGATCAATGCTGATCAGTTTGTCCCTGTAGATAAAACCTTGATTCCTACGGGTGAACTGAATTCTGTAGAAGGGACTCCTTTTAATTTTACTGAACTTAAGCCTATCGGTCAGCAGATCAACGAAGACAGCAACGAGCAGATCAAATATGGCATGGGTTATGATCACTGCTGGGTACTGGACAAAGAAGGTATGGGGCTGGCCGCCCGCGTGCATGAGCCTTCTACTGGTCGCGTGATGGAAGTGTATACCACAGAACCGGGAGTGCAGTTTTATACCGGCAATTTTCTCAATGGCTCGGTTACGGGAAAAGAAGGAGTTGCCTACGCTAAAAGAACAGCTTTCTGCCTGGAGACAGAGCACTTTCCGGATTCACCCAATCAACCTGACTTTCCTTCAGTAGAACTGGCCCCTGGTGAAACATATAGTACTACGACAGAGTACCGCTTCTCAACTGAATAATGTTAGGGTGCTATGGTTTGAGCATACGCTTTTACAAATTATAACACCTTAACATTAAGTACCTGGAATCATAACGCTATTTCTATCTTCCCCAATACATTTGATTCCAACGCAACTCATTTTTGAAGTGGTACAAGTGCGTATCTTCATTGATCAGCAGATATTCCATATTAGCCATCTCAGCGAAATCCTGCATGTACTCAGAGGTCAGACACGCACTGTAGCCGGTATGGTGTGCGCCCCCGGCAAGTATCCAGGCACTGGCAGCGGTCTTTAGGTTAGGCTTGGGCTCCCACAATACCCTGGCTACCGGAAGCCTGGGCATAGGCTCCTCCAAGGGTACGGCTTCCACTTCATTAACCAGCAAACGAAAACGTCCTCCCATATCTATTACCGAGGCATTCAGAGCAGGACCGGCACTTACATCAAAAACCAGACGTACAGGATTGGCTTTACCACCAATAGAAAGCGGATGAATTTCGCACCTTGGCTTAGCTGCTGCGATAGAAGGGCAGATTTCCAGCATATGTGAACCCAGTACTTTCTGTCCGCCGGGATGAAAATGATAGGTGTAGTCTTCCATAAAAGAAGTGCCTCCTTTGAGGCCTGAGCTCATAACTTTCATGGCACGGACAAGTGCAGCAGTTTTCCAGTCACCCTCAGCGCCGAAGCCATAGCCATCCGCCATCAACCTCTGTGCTGCAATACCGGGAAGCTGTTCCAGACCATGCAGATTTTCAAAGGTATCAGTAAACGCTTTGAACTTACCCGCTTCCAGGAAGGCTCTCATACCCAGTTCTATTCGTGCCGCCTCCCTCAGGGAAGCACGCTGAGCGCCATCTTTGCGCAGAGCGTCTACCAATTCGTAACTATTTTCATAAGTAGCAGTCAATTGATCAATTTCTGCATCCGAGACTTCATTAATGTAAGCTAGCAGATCGCCCAGGCCGTAGCCATTTACAGAATAGCCGAATTGCATTTGCGCAGCTACTTTATCACCTTCGGTGACGGCTACTTCCCGCATATTGTCACCGAAGCGGGCTACTTTGGCTCCCTGAGCGTCATACCAGGCAGAAGCTGCCCGCGTCCATACATTCAACTGCTGGTGGACTTCAGAATCTTCCCAATGCCCAACAATTACCTTACGATTAATTCCCATGCGGCTGGCTATATAGCCGAACTCCCTACCTCCATGCGCCGACTGGTTCAGGTTCATAAAATCCATATCAATCGTAGACCAGGGAATATCCCGATTAAATTGGGTGTGCAAGTGGGCCAGAGGGCGCTGTAATGCCTTTAGTCCGGCAATCCACATTTTGGCAGGCGAAAAAGTATGCATCCAGACAACAAGCCCGATACAATTTTCAGCAGTGTTAGCTTCCTGGCAAAGCCGAAAAATGGCATCAGGCGTAGTCAGCACAGGCTTGTATACAATTCTTACAGGAAGTGCCTGAGAGGCATTCAATCCTTTGACAATTTGCTGCGAATGTTCAGCTACCTGTTTTAAAGTTTCTTCTCCATACAAATGCTGGCTGCCCGTGACAAACCAGGCTTCAAATTGATCAAGTTTTATCATGTTTTTGGGAGTTAGAAAAGTTTGATTTTGGGTATTGGCGTCTTTGAGGCATCATCCGGTTAAGCTAGCCGTTTGGGCAGTGTCATGATTTACATTTTCTGTTCAAGTATCAAATATAGGTTGTGGTGCGTCAAACTTCCATGCCCTTTTTCGAGGCTGACTGACAACCAGCTAGTGATTAGTTAAAGCTATAGTTTTGTTATTTTAAACTCAACTCTCCTGTTTTTTTGATGGCCTTCTAAGGTATCATTTGTATCAATAGGGTTTTGTTCGCCATAGCCTTTCATCACTAATCGGTTTGGTTCAATTTTTTTTTCTGTTAAATACTCACCAATTGCGTTTGCTCTGTCTTGAGAAAGCTTGAGATTGTCATCCTCTTTACCAACATTATCCGTATGGCCGGCTATCTCTATTTCTACCAGTGGGTTTTCGTGAAGGCACTTTACCAATTGGTCAAGCTCCTGATAGGAGGTACTTATGATTTGTGCGCTGGCTCTTTCAAAAAGCACATTTCTTAATTCTATAACTTTTCCTTTCTCAATCGCTTCTAACCCGGCTTGTAAAGAAGCTCTTTCACATGCATAGAATTTCATCCGGTCCAAGCCAAAATCATTTCCGGTGGAACCTGGATTCTGGCTCACAAGGGTAATAGTAGCCATCGTATTTGTACCTGAATGCCAGTTAACAAAAAACTGTTCCCATATATTTTGTTTTTCAGAAGTATGAAAAGCTTTACCAAGCAGTTCTCCATTAATGGAAAATTGCAGTACTGCAGGATAAACCGGATACAGATTGGAAGCCCAGGCAGAAAAAAAATAAATTGTGTTTGCTTTCACCTCTATATCCTGTTGCCAGACAATTTTGTTGGCTCCTACCGAACCATCCACTGCTAAGAATTTACCATCCCCAGTACCTGTAAAGCATTTACAAAAAGTTTTTGCATCCGAGACAATAAAATATTTTCCTGCTATTGCTACAGAATCTTGAATGTAGTCTGTTTTGAAATTAATTTTATCTTCTTCAAAATCTCCATTTTTAATCAGGTTATGCTCACCCGTGATTAATCCTTCCGGGCATTGACTGTATAGCAGGAACATATGCAAGCAGAAGCCAAGCGTTAATAGAAGCCTTTTCATGTATTAGTTTTGGTCAGTTTAAATAGTGTTATATAGTGGGTATGTAAATAAATGCCCACTATATAACACTATGACTGACCGTAGTAGGCATCTTTTCCATGTTTACGCTCGTAATGTTTGCGGATCAGGCTGTCTTTGAGCCGGGGAGCATCGGGGCGGATTTGCAGGCTGAGGTAAGCCATGCGGGCCACTTCTTCCAGTACAGCGCTATTGTATACTGCCTTTTCAGGTGTCTTTGCCCAGGTAAAAGGCGCATGATTGGCTACCAACACCATTTCTACTTCTTCGTAGGAATAGCCTCTTTCCTTAAACTCATCAATAATTTGAAAGCCTGTTTCATGTTCATAGTCCCCTTCTATACGAGCATCATCCATCACTTTGGCACAGGGGATATCTACCGTAAGGTGATCGGCATGGGTAGTGCCCATAATCGGAATATCCATTTGAGCTTGTGCCCAGGCGGTGGCATGGGTAGAATGGGTGTGCACTATGCCTCCAATATTCTCCCATTGCTTATAGAGTAAAGCATGGGTTTTGGTATCGGAAGAAGGTCGCATATTTCCTTCTACAATCTGGTTGTCAAAATCAACGATGACGATATCTTCTGTCTTTAGTTTTTCGTAGGGCACTCCGCTGGGTTTGATCGCAAAAACACCTTTGGTTCTGTCTACCGCGCTTACGTTGCCGAAAGTAAAAAGCACTAATCCCAATTCGGGTAGCTGCATATTGGCCTGATAAGCGGCCTCTTTGATATCCGTATACTGACTCATGCCTGACTAATTTTTTCTACTATCTTTCCAAATTCATTATACTGTGCATAAAGCTGTTCGTAGATTTTGCTCTGCTCCGGGTCTGGATGATATTCAGCATCAAAACCAGAACCCATACCAGCGATAGCTCCCTCCACATTCTGATAAGCTCCCGCTGCCGTAGCCGCAAACATGGCCGCTCCTAGAGCACAGGTCTGTTCCGACTTGGCAATCTTGATCGGCATATTCATCACATCAGCCATCACCTGCATGATGAAGGGTGACTTTTTTGCCACGCCACCTAAGCCAATCAGGCCTTTGACAGGAATACCTTCCGAGCGAAAACGGTCTACAATTTTTCTGGCACCGAAGCAGGTAGCCTCTACAAGTGCACGGAAAATCTTAGGTGCATCACTACCCAGGTTTAAACCAAATATCGCTCCTTTTAGCCTTTGATTGGCATCGGGCGTACGACGACCATTGAGCCAGTCCAGGGCGATCACTCCCGATTCGGCAGGTTTGATCTGCGCCGCTGCTTCAGAAAGGGCAGGAATCATTTTATCCAAAGTTTCTGTTATCAATTTTTCTTTGGTGGCTTCATCTAAAAGTTGTGACTGCTGAATCACATGGGTGAGCGGCCAGGAAAGCAGTTTTCTGAACCAGGCATACACATCACCAAAAGCCGACTGTCCGGCCTCCAATCCTTCCATGCCTGGAATCACTGAACCATTCACTTGCCCACAGATGCCTTGTACCAGTTTGCCTTCTACTTCTTCTCGTGGCGCTACCAGAATATCGCAGGTGGAAGTTCCCATCACTTTGCTTAAATAATAAGCTTCTATCTGTCCGCCTACGGCTCCCATATGTGCATCAAAAGCTCCTACAGCGACTACTACCGCCTTAGAAAGCCCAAGTCGTTCCGCCCACTCCGCTGAAAGATTCCCCGCTGACTGATCAGAAGTATAAGTTTCTTCAAAGAGACGATCCCGCATACCACCCAGCAGCGGGTCCAGTTGGGTAAAGAAGTCGTTGGGAGGTAAGCCATTCCACGACTCATGCCATAGGGCTTTATGACCTGCCGCACAACGGCTACGCTTCATTCCATGCACCTGGGTACCACCAGTAAGTAGAAAGGGTATCCAGTCGCAATGCTCCACCCAGGAATAAGCGGCCTTACGTACACTTTCGTCTACCCGATGTACGTGCAGCATTTTGGCCCAAAACCATTCCGAAGAATAAATTCCTCCTTCATATTGCGTATAATCTACTTTGCTTTTCTTAGCCAATGTATTGATTTCCTGTGCTTCATTTACAGCGGTATGGTCTTTCCACAAGACAAACATAGCATTAGGATTCTCTTCAAATCCGGGTAGCATGGCCAGAGGGGTACCCGTCTTATCTACCGCACAGGGACTGGAGCCCGTCGTATCCACCGCTATTCCTTTGATAGAATCACGAATAGCAGGAGATACTTTTTCCAGACAATTCTTTATGGTAGTTTCCAGTCCTTCTATATAATCCAGGGGATGTTGGCGAAACTGATTGAGATTACTGTCACAATAGAGGCTCTTTGCCCAGCGTGGATAGTGAAATACATCGGTTGCTACTTCTTCTCCCGTGGTAGTATTTACGATGAGCGAACGGACACTATCCGTACCGTAGTCTACACCTATTACATGCATAATTATCTTTAGTTTTAGGTATTTGCTAAAATTAGGTTGCTCCGGTAAGATAAGCAATTCAACAGCTTTACGAATAACTTAAAGAATAAAATGGATGAAAGAGCTAAACCGTTTTTTGATAGAACTTGGGTAGTTTAGTATTCGCTTATTTCAATTTTTATTTATATTGACTTTATGAAAACTACTACAAGCTACCTGATTTTACTATTAACTATCATGGCGCTTAGCGACAAGCTATCCGCTCAATCTCCTGACACTGGGCTGCTTCGTCAGGGCAATTTTTTTACTGAGGAAGAAGGCGCCGCCGCTTTAGAAAAATATGCTGCTACTTATAATGACTTAGCTTCATGGGAGAAGCGGGCGGGGCAAATACGACAAGGCATTTGGGAAGGACTAGATTTGTCACCGGATTTTAAAAGAACACCGCTAAAACCTATCATCCACAGCAAAAGAACGCATGATGGGTATACAGTAGAGAATGTAGCGTTTGAGAGCATGCCTGGTTTTTTTGTTACAGGAAACTTATATCGTCCTACTCAGGAACACCCTTCTTATCCTGCTATCCTTTCTACCCATGGTCATTTTCAGGAGGATGAGTATACAGCCAGAACCCGGGAGGATATGCAGAGACGTTGCGCCTCTCTGGCACGCATGGGAGCTATAGTATTTGCGTATGATATGGTGGGCTACGGAGATGCTGATCAGAATGATCATAAGCATCCCCAGGCGCTGGCTCTGCAATCTATCAACAGCATTCGGGCATTAGATTTTTTGCATACGATTCCGGAGGTGGACAAAGAGCGTATAGGTGTGACCGGAGCATCCGGCGGAGGTACACAAACTTTCCTGCTCACCGCTTTGGATGATAGAGTTGCTGTATCAGTTCCGGTAGTCATGGTTTCCGCACATTTTTTTGGAGGCTGCGTGTGTGAGAGCGGCTTGCCTATTCACCAAAGCCATGCGCATAAAACCAACAATGTGGAGATAGCTGCTTTGGCTGCTCCTCGTCCTATGCTGCTGATCTCGAATGGCAAAGACTGGACATTGAATACACCTGAAGTAGAATATCCTTATATCAGAAATGTGTATGAGCTTTATGGCAAGGCCGAAAATGTAGACTACCTCCATCTTCCTGACGAAGGGCATGACTATGGAATTAGTAAGAGGGAAGGAGCTTACCGGTTTCTCGCCAGGCATCTGGGGTTATCACTGGAGAAAATAACAAATGATGACGGAGAAATTGATGAGCGTTTTGTTACTGTAGAACCTCATCAGAAACTTCGGGTATTTGATGCAGAACATCCCAGACCTAAATATGCGGTGCAGGGTGATCAAGCAGTCAGTCAGTTGGTAACTTTTTATAAAAAATAAATACGCTATCTGCCTTGAGATCAAGCCTTTTGCATGCGAACTCTTTCCTTATCCTGCGTTCTACTGCCCAATGTTTAAGTGTATCTGAGAGTTGGGTCAGTTTGAAAGGCTTGTGAAGATAATCATCCATCTGGGCGTTCAGGCAACTTTCTTTATCTCCCTGCATAGCATTTGCAGTGAGGGCGATAATCACGGGCTGATGGCTGGAGGTTTCACGTATTTGCCGAGTTGCTTCCATACCATCTAGTTCAGGCATCTCTACATCCATCAAAATGATATCGTAGTGTTTATTTTGTGCCGCTGCCACCGCTTCTTTGCCATTTTTAGCCAGATCAGGATGATAACCCAGCTTCTCTAAAATTCTTATTGCCAGCTTTTGGTTGACCAGGTTATCTTCTGCAACCAGAATATTAAGCGGATACTCTTGCGCCAGCCTGTCAGATAGTTTTTTGGGATCAGGCTTATGCTTTATTTGTGTTTGATCAGGCTCAAAGATTTTACGCAAATGCTCATATAACAATTGCTGACGTATAGGTTTAGAGATCATAGATGTAGCACAACCCTCTATTGACCACTGATGATTCATGCCTGCCACATTCATAAAAATGACAGGAAGATTATAGGTGTCATTTAGTTGAACAATAAGCTCATCTCTATGAATTTCTGCCATCTGAGTATCAATCATCAGAAGGTCAAAAGCATCAGCCTCTGACAATGTTTTGAGTGCCTGCTCTACCGACTCTACTGCTACCGGTATAAGCTTCCAGTCTGACAACTGCTTCCTCAACACCTCTCTGAGGGAAGCATTCTCATCCGCAATAAGTACACGTTTGCCCTGCATACTGCTAAGTTCACAGAAGGTATCGGGCTGGTTCTGCAGACTACTTTGTAAGCAAATATTGAATGTAAAAGTAGAGCCAACCCCTTCTTCGCTTTGTACCTGTATTTGCCCTCCCATCATTTCAATTAATTTTTTGCAAATCGCCAGGCCTAAGCCTGAGCCTCCGTACTTGCGTGTAGTCGACGAATCAACTTGGGAAAAGGATTTAAAGAGCCTTTCAATTTTCTCCTTTGGTATACCAATTCCACTATCTCTTACCTCAAATTCCAGTTCCAGGGCTTTTTCTTTTTGATTTAGCAGGCGTACCAAAACAAATACTTCTCCTTTATCTGTAAACTTGACTGCATTACCCACCAGATTCATCAGTATCTGACGTAAACGTAGTGCATCTCCTCTGACTTGAGTCGGAATAGCATTCTCCACTTGCAACACTAAGTTCATTTCGTTTTTATTGACCTTGGTAGCAAATAAATCCAATACTCCTTCTACACAGCTTCTCAGGTGAAAATCCCTGGCCTCGAGCTCCATCTTTCCCGACTCTATTTTGGAGAAGTCAAGAATATCATTGATTACTCCCAACAGATTCTCACTACTACTGCGGATTGTTGCTGTATATTCCTGCTGTTCATGACTAAGTGCTGTTTCTTCCAGTAGGGCGGTCATCCCCATTACGCCATTCATAGGAGTACGAATTTCATGACTCATAGTAGCCAGAAACACGCTTTTAGCACGATTTGCTTTCTCAGCTTCTACTCTTGCCTTTTCTGCTTCCAGGCGAGCAATTCGTTCCTCTTCAGTCAGGCTTTCCAACTGCTCCGTTCTTTCTTTTACCTGCCGTTCAAGGGCCTCCTTTTGATTGTGAATTACCCTTACCCGCACATGAAAGGAAAGCACAAAACCACCCAGAATGAATAGGACCGCCCCCAGCCTGAACCACCAGGTTTGCCAGTAGGGAGGAGTAATTGTTAGCTTCAATGAAGCAGTATTCTTTGACCAACTACCCTGATTATCAAGACCTTTAACCCTAAAAGTATATGTGCCAGGGTCCAGGTTAGTATAGGTAGCCATATGTTGAGTGCCTACATAATTCCAGCTTTTGTCAAAGCCTTCCAGCTGGTAGGCATACTGCTTTTTGTCGGGAAGTGTATAGTTGAGAGATGCAAATTCAAAAGAAAACACCGAATGCTCATGTGAAAGCGTTAGGGCCTCAGTTTCAGAGATATGTTTTTTCAATATTGCTTCATCGTCTTGTCCAATAGGGACAACGCTATTGAATATTTCAAACTTGGTAATGACCAGAGGAGGGGTGAACTCTTTTTCTTTGATGCTATCAGGATGAAACTCATTTAAGCCATTGATGCCACCAAAATACATTTTTCCGGAACGGCTTTTACAGTATGCCTCACGGTATTCTTCTGCCTGAAGGCCATCTGCCACTCCATAGTTCTCAAAATTATCGTTCAGAGGATCATATTTAGATAACCCCTTTTTAGTACTTATCCATAAGTTGCCATGATCATCTTCCAAAATACCAAAAATAAAATCATTGGGAAGGCCATCTACCTGGAAGTAGTTAGTAAACTTATTCGTTTCATTATTCAAACGATTCAAGCCTTCTTCTGTACCTATCCACAGATCACCTCGCTTATCTTCAAAAATACAACTGGTGAAGTTGTTACTGATACTATTTTTATTCTTATGGTGCACAAAACGTGTAAAGGTATTCGTCTTTCTGTCCATCAGGTTGAGCCCTCCTCCTTTAGTTCCTACCCATAAACGACCGTGGCTATCCTCAAAAATATTATTTACTGTATTGTGGCCTATACTTGATTTATCTTCCGGCTTGGAAGTAAAATGAACGAAAGCGTCTTTTCGCCGATCATACAAATCCAGGCCACTATGATAAGTTGCCAACCAGATATTTTTTTGAGAGTCTTCATATATATTCCAGATGTTATCACTGTTGATACTTTGCGGATTGTCCGGATCATGATTAAAATGCCGGTAAGTGTTTCTTTCTTTATTGTAGATTGTTAATCCGTCTCCCCAGGTACCTATCCATAAGTTACCTTCACTATCTTCAGTCACTCTCAACACATGATTTCCTGCAATACTATTTTTGTTTCCTAACTCATGCTTATAGTGGTAGAAACGGCCTTCTTCTCTATCAAACAGGTTGAGCCCTCCTCCATCCGTTCCTACCCACAGATCATTACTTGAGTCTTCATAAATACACAGTACATTATTGTTACTCAGGCTGTAAGGGGAAGAGTTGTGCTTATAATGGGCAAACTGCTTGTAATCAATATTTACCATATGGAGGCCACTACTGAAAGTGCCTACCCAAATATTGTCTTTATTGTCTTTGTAGATGTCATAAATAGTATTGTTTCCTAAGCTGGTATCATCTCCTCCATCTTCTTTATAGTTTTGGAAAATTTCAGTTCCGTTTTCAAGAATGCTTATTCCACCGTTTTCAGTACCTATCCATAGTACTCCCTGATCGTCTTCCTCTATGGACAGAATTACATCGCTGGCTATGCTGGTCTGGTCGTAAGGAGAGTGTCTGAAATGTCTGAATTTCTGTGTTTTTCTGTCTAGAAGGTTAAGTCCTCCACCTCGGGTACACACCCATAAACGGTTTTGGCTGTCTTCATATATCTCTGAAATGTAATTGTGACTTAGAGACTGTGGATCCCTTTTGTCGTATTGAAACCTGGTGAATGTCTGAGCTTTTCGGTTGAAAAGGTTTAGTCCCCCGTCGTATGTTCCTACCCATAAGTTTTGCTCACTATCTTCGTATACCTCAGTCACCATATCACTGCTTATGCTGCTGATATTCTCAGATTGATGTCTGTAGTGAGTAAAACTGCCACTTTCCCGGTCAAATAAGTTGAGTCCTCCTCCTTTGGTGCATACCCAAAAATTTCCCTGGCTATCGATAAGAATACTGTTGATCATGTTTGAAGCGAGGGCTTCAGGATCTTCTTCATTAGCTTGATAACTCTCAAAGCGATCTTTATATCGATCATGCTTATTCAAACCGCCATCCCATGTAGCTACCCACAGATTACCCTGCTCATCTTCTATAAGATCCATCACTGTACTATGGCTAATGCTTCCGGCATCTTTATAATCGTGCTTGTAGTTTGTCAAGTTATACCCATCGTACTTGCTTAACCCATCACGTGTTCCGAACCACATAAAGCCCCGGCTATCCTGTAGAATACAAATAACATTGCTTGATATCCCCTGATTAGCCCGAACCTCCTCAAATTTTATACTCTTATATTGAGCAGATAAAAGTAGGGGAAGTTGAAGAAGAGAAAACAGCAGACATATTGAAAATTTCATTTGCTTGCACAATTATTTAACAGATAAAAATAATTATACAAATTATTAAATTGATTCTATCTTGTTTTCAATACTTACTTAGGTAAGCTTTACTATCCTAAAATAGTAATTAAAGGAACAGCCGGGATAGCTAAAAAGCTTTAGACCCTGATATTTTTTGCTCCTGATGCGTAATACTTTGGTTGTTGATGGTCACATCTTGAAACACTACATTCTTTACATTAGAAAACTCATAAGGAATTTTCACATCATTGATGCTTACATTAAATAAGCGGATGTTTTCTACCGGAGATTGTTCGTAACCTTCCAGCAATATTCCTACTTCACCCCCATGCTCCACAGTCATGTTTTCTACTTCAATATTTCTGACAGTGGGGATGAATGAGCCTGAGTCTTCATAAAACATATTAATACGAATCACCTGCTCTGCCACCTGTCCAACTTTTATATTTCTCATGTATATATCTTCTACCACACCACCGCGCATGGAACTGGTCTTAATTCTTAAAGCTCTATCCAGTAAGGGACTGTTCATGCTGCAGTTTTCAGCAAAGATATTTTTGGCCCCTCCTGATATCTCACTGCCAATTACCACGCCACCATGCCCATTGGCCATAGAGCAGTTTTGAATGATGATATTCTCACTGGGCACATTAATCCTTCGCCCATCAGCGTTTCTACCAGATTTGATGGCGATACAGTCATCTCCGGTATTGAAGAAACAGTCTCTGATCAGCACATTTTTACAAGATTCGGGATCGCAGCCATCAGAGTTCGGACCCTGACTATCCACCGTTACCCCCTGAATGATGACATTGTTACATAGCACGGGATTGAGTATCCACATGGGGGAGTTGACAAAGGTCACGCCTTCAATCAATACATTTTCACAACGGTATGGCTGCACAAACTGGGGCCGCAGATAATGTCCCGCTCCAAATTTTCGCTCACTCACTGGCACCCCTTCTTCCGCCATAGCAAATAAAGCCGGGCGATTGGCATCTTCTTCCTGCTGCGGCATACCTTCCTGCCAACCATATTCTTTGCGGCCTTTCCAGGGCCACCAATTGGTTTCATTAGCTTGTCCGTCCAATATGCCCTGGCCTGTAATAGCAATATTTGTTTGCGCAAAAGCATAGATCAGTGGAGAGTAATTCATCAGTTCTACTCCTTCCCAGCGGGTGTATACCAAAGGAAGATAATCGTCCGGATTGGTTGAAAAAGAAATTTTCGCCCCCTCTTTCAAATGTAAATTCACATTACTTTTCAGGTGAATAGGTCCGGTAAAAAAATTACCCTGAGGTACTACTACTCTTCCTCCCCCTTGCTGATTGCAGGCTGCTATGGCTTCCTGAAACGCCTGGGTGTTATCCTGAGAACCATTTCCCACTGCTCCATAATCTGTAATAAGAAAATCGCGATCAGGAAAAGCAGGAGGTTTGATTTCCGCCAAAATCGCATTCATACTTTTCCAAGCATCTCTATTACTGACCTCAGATTTTTCTTGTTCATCTTGCTTAGGCACACTGCAACAACTAATAATAATCAGCAGAGCAACAAAAGAAAGGTTAAGTGATTGAGCAGTATTAAGTTTCATCCAGTATTTTAGGTAAAGTTTTTTAATACGACGCTAGTGAATGTGTTGTAACAGAAATGCAAACGATTGTATTATAATGAATATTCTAATAATAGGCAAAATTTGTTATTTCCCTTCTCTTTTCACGATATCAAGACAAAGTATAGAGTCGCCTTTTATCTGAAAAATTTGATTTGATCAAAATGACGCTTATTTTACGCAAACGATTACACAATTATTATTAAGTTATAAACACTGACAATCTCATTGATTTTGGTAATCTTGACAGTAACCAATCAGTAAGACCTAAAAGTCTAGTTATATTTTAAACCCTTGAGGTACCTGGAATCTTTTGCAAAAAGGTCATTATTTTAATTTGCTTTTAGTAAGTCATGGCAAAAAACTCCCGAGCAACCATACACGATATTGCCAAGAAGCTGAATATTACGGCTTCTACCGTATCTCGTGCCCTGAATAACAAACCAAGAATCAGCGAGAATACGCGTAAGGCAGTTCTTAAAGCTGCCAAGCAACTCAATTATCAGCCTAATAACATTGCGGCCGCTCTCCGCAATGGGAAAAGTCACCTCATTGGTATTATGGTACCCACTGCCGACCGAAGCTTTTTTGCCTCTGTTGTCCGGGGTATTGAAGAAATTGCCAACAAGGTTCATTATAAGGTAATTATCTCCCAGTCGTACGACAATTACGAAAAAGAGGTTCAGACCGTAGATGCCCTGATCAGTGCAAGAGTAGATGGTATCATTGCCTCAATCGGAAAAAACACAGAAGACTTTAGCCATTTTAAAAGAGCACAGGACAGAGATATCCCCCTCATCCTTTTTGACAGGGTGACTGATGAACTGGATGTGAGCCAGGTTATGATAGACGATTACCTGGGAGCTTATAAGACTGTGGAACACTTGATTGAACAAGGCTGTACACGCATTGCCCATTTTACCAGCCCCAAAAAAGTAAGTATATACATTGAACGGTTAAGAGGGTACAAAGCAGCATTGCAAGATTATGGACTCCCCTATGATAAATCTTTGGTGGTAGAAAGCAACCTTCAGTTGGAGGATGGGAGAAGTAGTATGGAACAACTTTTGAAATTACCCGCCCTTCCTGATGCAGTCTTCTCTGCCAGCGATTATGGGGCTATGGGTGCTATGCAGGTTTTAAAAGAAAGGCAGATCAAGATTCCTCAGCAGATAGCTTTGGCGGGATTTAGTAATGAGCCTTTTACCTCCTTTACTTCTCCTCCCCTTACTACAGTAGATCAGTTGAGTATCACGATGGGCAATTTTACCGCTGAACTTTTCTTTGATCAGCTTAGGTCAGAAAAAAAGCCTGTAAGCCAAAAAACTGTGCTTACGCCTAAGCTCATCATCAGAGGTTCTTCCCTCAGAAAAGAGGAATAGTTTATTATTTAACCTGATGCCTGTTGAGTTCCTGCTAAATATACAATTGCAAACGAGTAAGCATTTAATTTTTATTTCAAACATCTAAATTTTCAAATCAACCTATGCGTAAAAAAGTAGTAACTTTTGGAGAAATCATGTTGCGACTGGCCACGCCCAGCTACCAACGCTTTATCCAGGCCACTGATTTTGAAGCTACCTATGGTGGCGGAGAAGCCAATGTCGCAGTATCGCTCGCCAACTACGGCCTTTCGCCTCAGTTTGTTACCCGACTGCCTCAGAACGATATCGGCAAAGCTGCCCTCTCTACTTTAAGAAAATACAATGTCGGTACCGACCATATCGCTTTTGGCGGAGACCGCCTGGGCATCTACTTTCTGGAATCCGGCGCTGTAAGCCGGGGCAGCAAAGTGGTCTATGACCGAGCCAACTCTGCGCTTTCTGAAATCCAGCCCGGCATGATTGACTGGGACAAAGCCCTGGACGGTGCCGAGTGGTTTCACTGGACAGGCATCACTCCAGCCGTTTCTCAGGGCGCAGCCGATGTCTGTCTGGAAGGCGTAAAAGCGGCCAATGCTAAAGGCATCACCGTTTCTACTGACCTCAACTACCGCAAAAACCTCTGGAAATATGGCAAGAAAGCTTCTGAAGTAATGCCTGAGCTGGTAGCAGGCTGTGACATCATCCTGGGCAATGAAGAAGATGCGGAGAAAGTGTTTGGCATACATCCTGAAGGTGTAGACGTCACCAAAGGCCATGTGGAAGCAGCAGCATATGAGTCGGTCTGTAGCCAGCTGATGGAGAAATTTCCCAGAGCCAGGAAGGCGATCATCACCTTAAGAGGCTCTATCAGTGCCAGCCACAACAGCTGGTCGGGCGTGCTCTACGATGGCAAGCAACTGTATGAAGCCCCTACTTACCAGATCACGCACATTGTAGACCGCGTAGGGGGAGGAGACTCATTCATGGGCGGCTTGATCTATGGCTTGCTCACTTATCCGGATGATGACCAGCAGGCACTCAACTTTGCGGTAGCCGCTTCCTGCCTGAAGCATACCATCCACGGAGATTTCAACCTTGTAACTGTAGATGAGGTAGAGAAGCTCATGAGCGGAGATGCTTCGGGTAGAGTTTCACGTTAAATTTAATGCTGATGAGGAATGGATAGTGATCAATGGTAAACATTCTATGCATTCCTCATTAATCTTACTCTCCCTTATTTGTTTTTCTTATATATAGCCCCTCGTTTTATGTATTTGAAATAATTTACTTATTTTGACCATTAGAAATAAATAAACTAACTAACTAAACTCAAAAGCATGGATAACACCACATTACTCCTGATTTTTGGAGGCATTTTGGTATTGGCAATTTTAGCGATTTGGTTAGCAAACAAAAAGTAGCTGTAACACCATTTGCGTCAGAAATTATCCAACTCAATCACATTACTGAAATTCTACCATTGCATTTACTAGTTTCTTATTGAGCATATACTTTTGCCCGATAAGTTTTTGGCTTGCAATAATTAGGTATAGTAAGGAAAGCTAGGGAGGCGATGCAGGAAAAGTATCGCCTGCTTTCTTTAGACTTTAATCTCTTCCAGGTAATAGTCCAGTTTATTGATACCACTCAGCACATTGATGTCAACTGTACCTAAACTGGTATCATACAATAATTCTACATAAAATTTATTCATTGCGTAAAGCTTAAGTATATAGTGTTTTGTCCTGAGAACAGTTAAAAAGACACCTTTATACTGCAAAAAATTCACCTGTTCGTAACGAGATAACTCCTTGAATTCTGCTATTTCCATAGTTCCAACCTTATTTTTCTCGAGGAAAGACAGCAATTTGTGGGCTAGTTTTTACTAAATGTAAGAAGTCCTTCCAAATTAAAGCGTTGGAAAAAAAGTTCATCAGATGGTTAGCTTAGTTCGTCGATAAGCTGAAAAGAGGTACTACAGCTGCTTACTGAATCGTAATTTTAAAAGAATACTTACCACTGACAGCTGACTTTTTTAGATTGGAGATGTAACCTACGTTAATTAGTCCCTCTGCATACTTCTTCAAAAATACGTTTCTGAGCAGATCGCCTTTTTGTTTGTCGGTAAAAGTAAAAGTAGCAGATAGGTTCTCTACTTTTGAATCAAAATCTTTTCCTTTTTCCAGACCTAAGTCTTCTGCCAGATAAAAAAGTTCTTCCATATTGTATAAAATGTATTCCTTAAACGAAGGTAGGCAAATGTAGGTTCTGTTGATAATAAAGCATCTCTGAATTATAGGGGAATTTTCAGAAAATCAGGAGAATGAATGCTTTATCAACGCAAACAAGTAGCGTAGCCGGATGCTAGGCAATTTCAATAGGACGCATAGAAGAACTCATCTTATTATTATTCAGCAGTAATGGATTGATATTAATACCAAAACCGCTGATGAGTAATGCTGAGGCAATAGCAATATGTAGATAGTCATCGCTATTTACTCTGATATAGGTATTTCTATCTTTTACAAAAGGTAGATTGGTCCCCAAAGACATGATGGCAAGCTGGCGTCCTTCCTGCGAAAGTACACATTTGATTCCTCCCAAACGGTTTACCATGATCACCTCCTCTTCACAGCGACATTCCCATTGCCAGTATGAGATTTTACGAATTCTGTAATTCTTTCCAGCAGTAATTATTTCAAATCCAGAGCTATGAATGAAGGGCTTATGGATTTTAATCTCCAACCCGCGAGGGTTAATTCTTTTTACTTTTGTGGTAGCAGACAATAGACGATAAGTACGTTTTACATAAAACGTAGCTTGTCCATCAACCTGGATCTTCTGAGCAATCCAGGGAAAAAAGTGGCGAGGTTCAATAATCACGTTGATGCTACGAAAAGACATACAAACGCTGGTTAAATTGCTTTTCAAGCAGAAAGTTAAAAAATATTTTATTTAACCTGCTTAAGTCAACATTAAATTTATCGGATATCTACTCTTATCTAACCTTCTATAGGCCTGCAAAAGTTCTGTTATACTGGCTGCGCTCTCTAAGCCCAACTTTTCTAGTAATTGCTGACTAGCGAAGTTCAACTCCTGCTGTTCATAATAATGATCTTTACAGTAATGTACAAATTTTAAAGCTTTAAAGCCGTCAAACCATAAAAAAAATCGCTTCTTAAAAGTTTTAAAGCTTGATGAATTAGCTTTCATCTCTTGGAGTTTATCCACAAAGCGCTGTTTTATCAAAAAGGTCCTTAAAGCCTCGGGCAATCTTAGGCTGGAGAGTTCTTCATCAAAATGGCTTGTCTCATAAAACATAGGTACATACTGAATAAACACTTTCAAATCATCAAAAATAGCAGGATGGTAAGCTTGTTTACGGCTCTCCTCATCGTTTAGCCACTCCTGCTGTGCTTTACCAGTACCAAAAGGAACACGAGCTGAAAGCCGAGAAGAAGGATAAACCACAGTTTCGTTGATAACATAATGATTTCCCAAGGGCACTACTTTATGTAGAAAGTAAAAATCTTCTCCTGCCTTACGCCTGTTCATTCCTCCACTTAGTGCGTATGTATCTGCCCGCGACGCTCATGCTTGAGCCCACAGTATGCATAGCAAAGGGGTACTGACTATATGCCAGCGCATTTACATAATAACGCAGGAATAATTCATAATAAATAATCCCTATTCGCAGTTTTGAATTGTCGGCCTGTTCTAAAATGTGTTCAAAATATATGGAGCAGGATTGTGGCTTGTGATGTACCTGAACTTTTTCTAATACCCGCAAGTAGTTTGTTGCTACCAGGCAGTCAGCATCCAGGCAAACAATCATGCCGGCATACCTGATGAAAGCAAAACGGCGCAATGCCTCATCCATACCAATTTTCCTGGCTAATCCTACTCCGGCATGTTTGGAAGGCATGTCTTCTATATATAATACTTGTATTTTGAGCCAGGATTTTTCATGCTTGCTTTTCCAGTGCGCTATCTCTTTTCTGGTTTCTATGTTTCTCAGTTTTAGCGTCTTATCATCATTAAGGCTACTGTTGATTACGATCAGTACTTCAACCGGAAACGCTGGTGGTTCACACTGGTACAGCGCATCTAACGTAAGTGTCAGTGCCGGCTCGTCATAACAAGGAATTACAATAGAAATTTTAGTATCAGGATGAGGAATACTTTCCAGCTGTTTGTCACAAAAGCCAAACCGCTTAAAGTAGCGATCAGCAATTGCTACCAGTGAGTTTTCATGCATAATGCCGTAAAATTAATATTTTCGCAAAAGTCATATCAAAAGCAGTAAAGGCTTTCTTAAAGATATATTAGTATGCAATATAAAATAGAACTTGCTAATGCCTCCAGCCAGGCGTGGTTAGATACCGTAATGAACGATTTCAATAGTTTTTTACAGGATCATGCTGACTGTGAAAGAAAGGCGTCAGCCATGGCTATGAGTTTTGTAGCCAAATATCCTGAACGCCATGAAATTATCCCTGAGCTCATTGCTACGGGAATTGAAGAGCTGGAACATTTTCAGCAGGTATATGAGTTTATGCGTCAGAAGGGTATTCCACTGGCAAAAGCAAATGTCACCAGATCCTTATATTAAGCAACTGATGGCGCTCAGCCACGGAGGAACACCTCTCACCCGTTTCCGTGATCGGCTAATTTTAGCTTCTCTGATAGAGAGTAGAGGATGTGAACGTTTTAAGTTAGTAAGCGAAGCACAGGAGGATGAGGATATTCGGCGCTTCTATAAGCTCTTATGGGCTTCGGAAGCTAAACATAGTCATATTTTTGTACATATGGCATTGCGGTACTTTGATAAAAAGGAGGTAGACGAACGCATTGCTGAATTAGTTGCTGAGGAAGCAAAAATTGTAGAAAATTTACCGTTAAGGGCTGCATTACATTAGTAGCATTATATCGCCCGGCTAAACCACAACATCAATAAATAAAAAAGCAGTCCTGAAACTGCTCCTTAACGTTTGTGTAAATTGTAACGGTATTAATTAGCTGAAAGCTGAGTGCTCATCACCAGACTCCTAAAAAGTGAACGTTCTACCTTTAGCTGATAATGTCCATGTTGTAACTGTTGTTCCGGCATATAATAATAAGTTTCCTGCATTTCACCTTTTCGTATAGCAGTGACCATTATCGGCTGAAGTTTTCCAGCGTAGAAATTTCCGTTGTCATCATGATTGCGCCTCAGCGTACGCTGGTGACTGATACTTTCCACCAAATAGATTGCAAGGCTTATTACTGATAAAATTGCAAAAACAACAAAAGTCAAAACCATATTTTTATGAGATTAATAGATTCAATATACCCAATAATCTCTAAAACAGTTCCTCCGAAAAGGCGGAAATATTACATAAGTAAAAAATTCTTTATATCATGACTATTTACTCAAAATATAATTCAATTTTTAAGCGTAATCTTTTTCACTTTTTGTAGATCTGTGGCCGCATCTACCATTAAGTGCCAACTTACCTGCTTACCATTTTCCATAGATTCGTACGCAAGCCCTTTATCCCCCATGATGATCCTGCATTTTCCTAATCCATAGCGTAATGATTCTACTACATCTCCTTCATGTAGAGGATGATTGTTAAGGTCTGCGAGTACAGGCTGATGCTTCTTTTTTTTCTTCTTAAAAAGCCCAAACATATTATTAATTTTTTAATGTCAATGTGACGCACGAGTGATCAACAATATACCAAATAAGTAAGAATAATTGACTTTTAAGCCTTGGCTAATTTGTACCCTCTCTACTTTTGAAGCAAAAAAAACCTTCTGTACTTTACGTGTACAGAAGGTTTTCATATTAAGATCAATAACTTGATTTATAAACAATAAGCGTTTATAAACCAGCAATATGGTTTGATTACAGGGCGCTCTGATAATTTTTTTCAGCCTGCTCCCAGTTAACTACATTCCAGAATGCTGCAATATAATCCGGGCGCTTGTTTTGGTATTTGAGATAGTACGCATGCTCCCATACATCAAGCCCCAAAACAGGAGTTCCTTTTACTTCGGCTACATCCATCAAAGGGTTATCCTGGTTAGGAGTAGAAGTTACTTTCAGGCTTCCGCTTTCATCTACAATCAACCATGCCCAGCCTGAACCAAAGCGTGTGGCGGCAGCATTGTTAAATTCTTCCTTTAACTTATCTAATGATCCAAAAGTGGCGTTGATAGCCTCA
The DNA here is from genome assembly GCF_029504655.1 of Catalinimonas alkaloidigena. Classification (NCBI taxonomy): domain Bacteria; kingdom Pseudomonadati; phylum Bacteroidota; class Cytophagia; order Cytophagales; family Catalimonadaceae; genus Catalinimonas; species Catalinimonas alkaloidigena. The sequence goes on along the minus strand of NZ_JAQFIL010000001.1, from coordinate 7,649,878 downwards.
GCCAGTTTTCCGCCAGGCTGGCCTCCATTAGCAGAAAGTAGCGGCCAGAAGAACGAATGGTTATAATGTCCTCCGCCATTGTTTCTTACTCCTGTAGCATAGTTGGATACATTTTTAATAATCTCCTCCAGAGACTTATCAGCAGCATCCGTTCCTTCAATAGCAGCATTCAGTTTGCTCACGTATGCATTATGGTGTTTTGTATGGTGGATCTCCATAGTCTGTGCATCGATATGGGGTTCCAGTGCATCATACGCATAAGGTAGGTTTGGCAATTCAAATGACATAATTGTATATTTTAATATGAAAAAAAATGGGTTTTAAACCTTTCATTTATTCTTACGAATAATAAAACAAGTGGTTACTTGTTTTATTAGCTTTCATCATGCGTACTGAGCAAATTTTACTTTTACTTAAGACCAAAGGCCCTATGACAGCACCTCTGATTGCTGAAGAGCTTGGTATCAGCAGTGAAGGGGCGCGCCTGCAACTGAGCCAACTGGTGCAGCAAAAAATGGTACGTAGCCACAGTGAAGCAAAAGGAGTAGGACGTCCTAAGCAGATTTTCAGCCTAACTTCTGATGGGCATGCGCACTTTCCGGATACACATAGTCAACTTACGCTACAGCTCATCAAGCAAATCCGGGATACGTTGGGGGAAAATTCATTAGAAAAAGTAATCGAGGCCAGGGAAAAAGAAGTAAAGACACGCTATCAGCAGAAATTAGCTGAAGCAGAAACTTTGGAGGAAAAAGTACAGCAACTAGCGGATATCAGAAGTCGTGAAGGATACCTGGCTGAAGTAAAAAAAGAAAATGATGCCTTGCTATTGATAGAAAATCATTGTCCAATCTGCGAAGCGGCTACCTATTGTCAGGGTTTTTGTCGTACAGAGCTCAATACCTTTCGCCAGCTCTTGGGGCAGGGGGTGAGTGTAGAACGTACCGAGCATATCGTAAAAGGAGCAAGAAGATGTGCCTACCTGATTAAGGAAATAAAAGATAACTTAGCTTAGCATAATGCAATCAACTACTCAATTACTACTTTGTATGCTTCATAAGTAACCTGATCACCAGCAACCAGCTTTTTTCTCTTCTGAGTTTCCTCGGAGCCATTTACCTGTACAAACCCTGATTCAATCAGCTGATTGGCTTCCCCACCACTGCCAGCCCATCCCATGATTTTCAGGAGTTTATTAAGCTCAATGTATTCACTTCCCGCTTTGAGTTTGAATGGTGTCATCATTTTTCTATATAAGATTTTTAAACAAAAATAATGTTCTAATTTGAAACTCTACAAACGCTTCGCTTTGCTGATATAAAAAAACTCCCTGCACTTTCGTACAGAGAGTTTTTCACAAAATTACATATCAGCGGAAACTACTCCTCCGTCTCTTCTTCTTCCGAAACTTCTAAATCTACTTTTTCCCGCTGGGGAAACTCCTTGTTTTGTGAGCTTAGCACCATATCCAGTCTGATAGCAGTCCCGACTTCTACATCCGGAACTGTATAGGTATATGTGCGGGTAATCTCTGCATCTAATGAAGCGGAAGACTCATCCAAAGTAGTAACTGTTGTAAAATCACTACCACCTACTTGTTCCAACAGTTCAATTCCTGTCGCAGGGTCCTCTTCCAGATTTACATAATACAGAGTAACGGTTATCTCTTCACCGGACAGAGGCTCATCATTAGATACGCTTATCTGAGCAATGGTAGCTGTACTTGTCCCTGCTACCTGATAGTCAGGAAGCACTTCGTTCTTTTCGCAGGCAGCAAAGCTAAAAGCTAATGCCATCATTACGAGTATTTTACTATATATTTTCATGTTATTGATTTCAAAATTAAAAACACCAAATTACTCGTCCCAAAACAATGGGTCTCCCAGAGAAACCGCTGGTACGTTCTGCCCATTACGGGTTGTTTCTGAATCAGGATAGATAAGTCTTTTGATAAACTCACCGTTGAGGTTAGGATTATGGTTTGCCGGTAAGGTCATATTCTCATACTGATAATCAAAACGGCGAGCATCGGTCCAGGCTTCAGGATGTAAAAACATGCTGATATATTTCTCCTTAAAAACATCCTGAATACTAAGATTAGCGGCTCCCACACTCACTTCAGGATTTGCCAGGTAAGCCTCTATTTCCGCTTCTTCAACACCCAGCTTATTCAGGTGGGCAGTGATGCCTTCAATGTATGCGTTATAAGCCCTACTTTGATCACCTGCATCCAAAGCTGCCTCAGCTTCTATAAACTTCTGCTCAAAGTAGGTAATCACCAAAAGAGGCGCATCTTCCGCGGCATAATAAGTATCTGTTACCAGCGTTGAGCGAGCTCCCTGCTCAGGTGCATCTCCCCGGCCTGCTCCGTTGGGTGTACCCACATATACGCTATCATCGGTTAGGCCGAACATAAAGGGCATACGAGGGTCCACATAGCCATAGGTAGTACCATCCATAGCTTCTACCAGTTGCTCGGAAATCCAACCTCCCAGCAATAGGTTTTCGTTATCTATCGCCTCCTGTGCCCAGGGGTTACGCTGAAGTGTATTGGCATAAGAGGTAACTTGTGCATCATCTTCTGAGCTTTCAAAGCCATTATCTATTGCGGCTAATACTGCCTGAGGGTCATAGCTGCCAGTTTCACTCAGATGTAGCAGATAGCGGGCTTTCAGTGCATAAGCCATCTTGATCCAGGCCTCAGTGTCGCCTCCAAAAAAGAAATCATCATCTCCTATTACAATTGCTGAATTTTCCTGCCCAAGGGCTACAATACCATCATCTAAAAGGGTAAAAATCTCCTGATACAGGTTCTCCGCATCATCATAAGAAGGCGTTAATGTCTGGGCAAAGAAAGCCTCGCTGTAAGGCAGATTTCCCCAGAGATCCACTGTCATACCCAGATTCAGGGCTTTAAGCACTTTAGCTGCGCCCAAATACTCAGTAGCCCCTGATTCTTCTGCCAGTACCTCTATGTCACTCAGGTCGGTCATCACATTGTACAGATTGAACCACGTATTATCGTAAGGCACTTCATCATGGATATCAGTAGAGCTTGAGGCGTTAGGGGAAGCCAGGTACTGTACATAAAAGGAAGTCGTTCCACCTATATCAAATACGTTATTGGCTGTCTCCAGGGTGGCGTTGGCGAGCAACCCACTTAGCGGCGCTACAGTAGGGTTGTTGGGATCTGTATTGATATCCAGATAATCTTCACAACTTGCTGTAAATATCAATAAGGCCGCTATGCATAATATATTTAGCTTTCGCATAATCATATTCATAATAATCAGATTAAAGCGTTAGGTTAAGTGTAAAGAAATAACTCTGTACTCCAGGGTAACCTAAGCCGGTAAAGGCTGATGCGTTCCCCCCTGCTCCGGCGCTGAAAGACTCAGGGTCAAAGCCTGTCCACGGTGTCCACAGGATAATATTATTGGCTGCCAGTGATACGTTGGCTGCTGAGAAAGGAGTAGCATCCAGAATTCCGGAAGGAAGCGTATAGCCTAAAGAGATATTTCTCAGTTTCACGAAAGAAGCATCTTTCACAAAGTTTTCAGATACTCCTCTGTAGATATTACGATAGAAGCTTGCACCATAATCTCTGCCATCCGGGCCAATACCCTGACCTAGCCATACTTCTTGTGTATTGGGTGAACCGTCCGCCAGAAGACCATCAAAAACAACCACATCGTTTCGGTTGAGAGAATAATCAAGCTTACCAAAAGCAGAATAGAAATTGGCATACTGATCGTACTGATACTGGCCGGCACGGGCGTCTATCAGGAATGACAGGCTTAAGCCTTTATAATTGAAGGTGTTGCGAATACCTCCATACCACTTGGGTTGCGCGTTACCCAGAATCAACTGATTGGTATTGACCACCGGGAAGCCATCATCACCTATCAGTAAGGGAAGATCTCTATCTACTTCAGTAAGGTTCTCAGGTTCGCCCCCTTCGTAATATCGCTCATAGCTACGTCCGTAAAGATTTCCGTAAGCATCTCCTTCAATCAACTGCAGGGTAACTGAGCTACCGGCATAGCCAAACTGGCTTCCCAGCACAATATTCTCAATACCTTCTCTGATTTCTACTACCCGGTTGCGGTTTCTGGTAAAGTTAAGCAACACATCCCAGCTAAAATCGTTGATGCTCACGGGTGTCGCCCCCAGTATGATTTCTACGCCCTGATTTTCCAGTTCACCTGCATTGGTCACAAAACGCGTAAAACCTGTAGCATTGGATACTGGCACCGGAATGATCTGGTCTTTACTATTGGACTTGTACCAGGTAAAGTCAAGGCTTAAGCGGTTCTCAAAAAACCTCAGGTCTGTACCAATCTCTACTGCGGTAGTTCTTTCCGGTTTCAGCGTAGGTAATCCAAATGTGCTGCTTCTGGTAAATCCAACCTGTCCCTCTACCGGGAAAAAGTTTGGTGAAGTATAAGTGATAGCCGTAGAATAAGGATCAGCGTCCTTACCCACCTCAGCATAGGAAGCTCTGAACTTACCATAGCTTAAGAATTCAGGAACACCCAACACATCATTGAACACAAATCCTAAGTTGAATGAAGGATAGAAGAACGAGCGATTCTCAACCGGAAGCGTAGATGACCAGTCATTCCTGGCTGTAATATTCAGGTAGAGATAGTCATCATAGTTTAATAGTAAGTCGCCATAAACACCGATAAGTCGTCTCTGACTGGTAAATTCTCCAGTTTGTAGCTCAGTAGTATTGCTGAGGTTAAAGAAACGAGGAATGACAAAGTCAGTACCTGTAGAAGTCAGGTCATTTCTGCTTCTGTCAAAAACATCATTACCTATACGAAGGGTAGCATCCAGTTTTTCGGCAAAAGTATGGTTCAGGCTAATATTCAGGGTAGAGTTAATATCACGGCTGTTGATCTTCTCTTTGGTGATAAAGCCGGTACTGCTCAATGCTACCTCACCATCAATGCCCAATGGGCCAGGTAAAATCTCAACACGGCTATCACTATACACATCTGTACCGATACGATAAGAAATGCTCATCCAGTCAGCAGGACGATAGTTGAAATTCAGATTACCTATGATTCGGTTAACATCGTCTTCGTAGGTCGCAAAACGGGCGTCATAGAGAGGGTTAGTATTTCCATAAGTATTCTGGGTACCGTCAGGATTGATATAATCAGTAACATCCTGGGTATTGGCCCAATACATCAGTCGCTCCATGATACGGTCGTGAGGCACACGATTACCTCCTGAATTGATATAGTTGATGGAGCCATTCAGGTCAAACTTTTCTCCCGCGCTTATTTTACCGGAAAGCTTGGCAGAGGTACGGTCCCACTCGCTAAAAGGAATTACACCATCCTGCTGAAGGTTAGAAACGGAACCATAGAAAGTAGCGCTTTCATTACCGCCCGATACACTTACCGTATTTTCCAGTTGCATACCGGTCTCCATAGTATTGCGGGTATTGTCGTAGTAGCGATGATCAGGGTCAATCACCTGGGCGGCTTCTACCGGGGCACCCCAGCTAGGCCAGAAACTACTTGGCTCATAAGCACCAGAGAAACCCTGACCGTATTTTTCCTGAAAATCAGGATACTTGTTAATTTCCTCAAAACCAATTGAGCTGGTTACATTTACTTTCGTGGCACCGGCTTGACCTTTTTTAGTGGTAATAATCACCGCGCCATTGGCAGCACGTACTCCATACAATGCGGTTGCCGCCGCACCTTTCAGCACGTTGACTGATTCTATATCATTGGTATTGAGGTCAGCCACCCGGTTACTCATACCGCGGGGTGTTCCATCAGATTCTACCGTAGTATTATCAATAGGCACACCATCTACCACAAACAAAGGCTGATTGTCTGCATCAGGATTCAGTGACGTAAGTCCACGGATGATGATACGTGAGCTCATCCCTGGTGCACCTCCCGAATTGGTGATTTGCACCCCTGCTACTCTACCTTGTAGGGCATTTACCAGGTTAGGCTGCTTGGTCTCCGTAATTTCGCGGCTTTGTAACTCTTGTACTGAGTATCCCAAAGCCTGTTTTTCCTGCTCTATACCAAAGGAAGTCACTACCACCTCCGATAATTGTTCCAGGCTGGGAGAAAGTGCCACATCAATATTACTTCTACCATTGACAGCTACTTCCTCTGATTGGTAACCGATGAACGAAAATAATAGAATTGCATCATCGGAAGGTACCGAAATCCGGTAGTTGCCATCTACGTCGGTTACAGTACCGGTAGTAGAACCCTGTACCAGAATGTTTACTCCAGGTAAGCTTTCCCCGTTTTCCAGGGAAGTCACATTACCACTTACTGTACGCGACTGGGCCATCCCTATATTGCCGGTAAAGCTGAGGAAGGCCAGGAGCGTACACATGTAAAGAATTTTGTTCATAAGAAAAGATTTATGTAAAACGATAAAAAAATGATATAGCCTATATCAATCAAATAAGTGACGAAATAAAAGTTATTTTATATGAATGCAAAATTTCATATGGTAAAGATTGTATCTCTTATATAAGATTATCCACAAATATATTTTACTGAATATCAACCCTTTGAGGCAAAGTATCACTTATTAGTTTTGCATTTATTAGATATTATCACTTTTAGGGAAAGGAAGTGAATTTATGAATGGACTTTTGAAAATAGATTACCAAAATCATTGTTTTAAAAAATTATTTTGCAATACCTTCCTTTTGATAAATTAAATTTTGCTAAATCCTATCATTGGTTCTTTTTATTCTGAACCAACCCTTATTGTAAACTGACTATCTTAAGAAAAATCGCTGCCTAAAGTTCAAGTTTCAGCTTTTTATTACACTAGGCTTTTCCTTACCCACCGGACGTAAAAAAAAATTGAGACTACCTGTCTTTTTTATGTTGTATCTATGGTATCAGAATGAAAAAAGGCGATATGAAAATATCGCCTTAAAATGTAGTACTTTTTTCTTACTTCTTCACTGCCTCTTTTTTGGGCATTTGCTGATCGTGCAACTGCACCGGCTTGGCTTTTTTGCGGAGGCGCATATTTAATATCTCTACCAATAAAGAAAATGCCACTGCGAAGTAAATATAACCTTTGGGGACGTGGAAGTGGAAACCTTCAATCACTAGCATAAACCCAATCAGGATCAAAAATGAGAGTGCCAGGATCTGCAGCGTAGGGTGCTTGTTAATAAAATCACTGATTTTACCGGCAAACACCATCATCACGATAATGGAAATAACCACAGCTATAATCATAATCAGGATCTGCTGAGTAAGTCCTACGGCAGTAAGGATGGAATCAAAAGAGAAGACCATATCTAATAGTATGATCTGGGTGATAATCTTAGCGAAGCTTTGTGTCTTTTTATTCGCATCATCACCATGAGTAATTTGTTCGCCTTCTATCTTATGGTGTATTTCGGAGGTGCTTTTTGCCAGCAGAAACAAACCTCCTGCCATCAGAATGAGGTCGCGGCCACTGATATCTAGCTCAAAAAGGCTAAACAAAGGCTCGGTAAAACCAATAATCCAGGTAATGCCTAGCAAGAGACCAATCCTAAAGATAAGTGCCAGTAACAAGCCCAGATTACGAGCCCTTGGTTGTTGTTCGACAGGAAGTTTTCCAGTGACAATAGAGATAAAAATGATGTTGTCAATCCCTAATACAATTTCTAAAAAAGTAAGGGTGAGTAAAGCAATCCAGTTTTCTGCTTCTAAAAAAATTTCCATAACAATTTGTTTAATGCTAAATTAAAGAGCCTTTATGAATAAATGTTTTGATGCGCACAATTTTTTTATCAACATGCTTATCTAATGAAGCATTAAATATTTTTTGAACAGCAAACCCGCAATTTTTATGAAGATCGTTACCCTAACCATGAATCCCGCACTGGACAAAAGTTCACGTGTAAACAACATTCGTCCGGACAGCAAACTACGTTGCGAACCTCCCAAATATCAGCCTGGTGGGGGAGGCATTAATGTTTCACGTGCCATACACAAATTGGGAGGGGACTCCCTCTGCGCTTATCTGGCCGGAGGACCGGATGGGGAGCACATGCAACAGCTTATTGAAGAAGAGGGCGTGAAGCAACATGTTATTTCCATGGAGGGTTGGACCAGAGAAAACTTTATTGTGGTAGACAAAAGCAATAACCAGCAATACCGCTTCGGTATGCCGGGTGAAGAGATTAGCGAGAAAGAGTGGAAGCAAGCTCTCAAAGCTATGGAAACCTTCTGCCAGAAAGCTAACTACGTGGTAGGCAGTGGCAGTTTACCTCCCGGCGCGCCGGATGACTTCTGGGCCAGGCTTGCCCGTATCGCTAAAGAAAATAACGCCCGCTACATCGTAGATAGCTCGGGAGAGGCTCTTGAACTAGCCGCCGAAGAAGGGGTATACCTGCTGAAACCCAATTTGGGAGAGTTAGGCTCTCTGTCAAAAAAGGAGTCTGTGACGGCAATGGAACAGGAGGACCTGGCAAAAAGACTTATTGGTAGCCAACGGGCTGAGGTAGTAGTGGTATCCATGGGTCCCCAGGGTGCCATGCTGGTGGCTAAAGACCAGGTAGTATATGTGCCTGCTCCCACAGTCCATAAGAAAAGTACGGTTGGCGCCGGGGATAGCATGGTAGCAGGTATGGTGCTTAGCCTATCTCAAAATAAATCACTAACCGAAGTGGTAGCCTTTGGGGTGGCTTCAGGAACTGCTGCCACCATGAATGAGGGAACAGGGCTTTGCAAGAAAGAAGATACTGAAAAGCTATATCAGTGGATTTTATCAAAGTTATGAAACATGCTATCGTTCTTCCACAGGAAGACTTTATCCTTCGCCCCTGGCAGGAAGGAGATGAAGAAGCACTCTCGAAATACGCAAATAATTACAAAATATGGATCAATGTAAGAGACCACTTTCCTCACCCTTATACCCTTAAGGATGCCAAACTGTGGGTACGTATTGCTAATGCAGACCACTCTACGATTAACCTGGCAGTGGAAGTTGAAGGAAAATCAGTGGGAGGGGTTGGTCTTGTTTTCAAACAGGACATCTACGCCCGCTCCGCGGAAATAGGTTACTGGCTAGGCGAGCCTTTCTGGAACAGAGGGATCATCAGTCGGGCGGTCGATATGCTTTCCGAATATGTATTCAATCATCCGGATTACGATATATGCCGGATATATGCCGGGATCTTTGAGTATAATGCGGCTTCGGGTCGAGTGCTAGAAAAGGCGGGCTTTCATCTGGAAGCTCGTCTTGAGAAAAACATAACCAAAGAAGGTAAGACGGTAGATGAGCTCATTTATGCTCGCCTGAAAGATTAAATCCTACGCGCTATATCTACTCGTTCATACCGAAAAATGTTTGACCGGGAGTAGAGTAAGTCTGGCTGGCATCATCTATGATCAACACCCAGTCCCGCTCAGCGATAGGCGTACGGAAAGCATAGGTACGGTTATTTTTAAATTTACCCAGACTTACTGAGTCGCCGGTGCGGGGATCAAACCACCAGGCGTTAATCTTTTTACCGGATATTTTCCGGGCATCTATCTCTACTGACTCACCGGAGGGAAGGTAAACCATCATAAAGTCAGTGCCTCTTGCTGCCGCGATATGTTTATCCCCACCTTCATTGCTTACTACTAAAGAAGGGTCGGGAGTAAGCTCAGTAAAATCGCGAGACTCAAACAATTGCCGCATATACCCCATCTGATAGGCTCCCGGATGATCCAGGGCTTCTTTCCAGGGGGTACGTGCTGAGGAAACGGGCTCTCGCCCTTCTTCCCACATCTGCCAGATGTTATGGTTACCGTAAGTATGCCCAAAGGCTCCTGCCAACATAGACCAGTAAGCGGCCTGCCTTACATCGTCTTCATCAAACCAACCATTTTCAGGCTTCCAGTTAATCGGATGATCTTCGTAGCAGGGCTCTCCATCCAAAGTAGGCTTCACAGGGTTCAGGGCATAGTTATGCTTTGTTACCTGATAGTTAGGTTTGTCTATCTCTCCATGCCCTGACTGAAACATATTAAAATCCAGCCAGTCATCTGCATGAAAAAATTCAGCCGAGTTGCGTCCGCCCATCGGGTGATAAGTCATCAAGTGAGTGTTATTATCTCCTTCAGCCAAACCTTCAGCCATTGCCCTGATGATGGCAAAGTCTTCATCTTCTTCAGGAATACGATCACCTCCCAGTATCCAGACGATAGGCTTATCCTGATACCTTTCTCCTAAAAACTTGCCATAAACGCGGGCATTTTCAGGAGTAAAGACTTCTGGCCCTACACCCCAGCGCTTGTTGAACTTGTCGCCCCAGGTGGGTAACATACCTATATATATGCCCAGATCTTCAGCCTTATCCACAATAAAATCCACATGCTCAAAGTATGCCTCATTGGGTTGTGTAGGATCATTATTAGCCAGAGGAGTATCACCATATGGGTTAGGCGTATTCAGCCCATCCAGTTCGGCCAATACTACAGCCTGAATTACTGTAAACCCCTTGCTGGCACGATCCTCCAGATACATGCTGGCCTCCTCACGGTCTAACCGATGGAAAAGTTCCCAGGCCGTATCGCCTAGCCAGAAGAAAGGGGTGCCATCCTCCCGAAGCAGGTAACGCTGGTCATCGCTTACTTTTAAAGATTGAGCGGATAGCGAAAAATACAAACTGGCAAATAATGTTAGAACGAGAGTGGTAGTGAAGTATCTCATGATTCGCTCCGTTTAGGCTTCAAAAAACTGGATCAGATAATATATATGAAAAAGCTAAAATCAGGATGTAAGCTTGCGAAATATTTAATTTCCCCCTAATAATTTAAAATATTTTTTGAAAAATTTCAACAGAGAGCACAAAAGCTAAAATACCATATTTTATTGTAGTCTCTTACGTATTTTCTCACTTTTGAGTTCGCGTAGCGCATCTTTTCCTATCCAACGGGCATTGGGTAATTCGTGTGCTGCAAGCCGTTCCGCCACTAACAAAGCCATGGTACGTAAAGTGGCGTTACGCTTACCGATCTGCCGCAGGGCCCAGTTCACTGCTTTTTTTACAAAATTTCGCTCATCATAAGCTTCGCGTTCTATCAGCGGGAAGAAGGCCGCCAGCTTGGCATCTTCCGCTTTTTTATCATGGATTGCCAGGCCGGCCATCAGCACAAAACCCGCCCGCTTGACAAATTCCTCATGACGCTCACTCCAGGCCAGGGCTTTATCGTAAGCGTAGGAGGTACGGCAAAACAGATTGCTACAGGTCTGGTCACATATATCCCAGGAGTTAAAGTCCTGTACCCAGGCTTCCATCTGCTGCACCGTTACTGCTTTAACATCATCCAGTAAGCCCGCCATGATACGAACTTCATGAATCTCTGTCTGCCAAAGCTGCAGGGCCAGTTCATGATTTTTATGATAGGTTTTGGCCAAACTCCTGATGACAGGCATCTTGACTCCCAGTATTTTCTCACCCTGAACCCCCAGTTGGCGTAAGCTACTCAGATATTCCTGATTACTTTGAGACTTGAGTTCAGCCAGAATATCTTGGGCTGAGGGAGAATTTTGCTTCATGTCGGTTGTAGATCTGATCTAAATATTTACATGTTTCCAAGTATATGTCTGTTCAATTTTCTCCTGTCATTTGGCATTACTTACGATATCAAAGAGTTTAGTTTCTTTGAAGCTTAGTTGAGCCACCGGCCTCACCCTGCCGGAAGGGTTCAGCAAAGACCAGTGTTTTATATATCGCAAAGTAATTTGCTCACCTTCCAGGCCTTTTTGTAGCTTTTCAAGCTTAAGTCCCTGCTCCAGCCCCCGGTTGATATAATAATAATGATTATCCTCAGCCAGCCTGATGATGACATCCAGCCTACCTCCTTCTTCAATTGCCTGTACTTTAGCGGAAATTTTTACCGTATTATCCTGGGTCGCAGGAACAACTGGCATAAAAATCAGAAAAAGTGCCAATATCAAGACCATACTCATGATGGCCAGCAGCAGGCTTAGGGGGAAACGTTTTCTTCTCATCTTTGAAAATTTGTTGGGAAAGCGGAAAAGCCTTTTTTGCACGCATTGAGCTTATCCATAGCGTTACCCCTTTTTTGCGTATTATATCTCTGTAGAGACCAGTTTCATTATCATAGCGCTACATACAAACTATACTTAATGATGATTTGCAGGATTAACACAATCGGGTTAAAAATAGATAGCAGGGCAAAATGAATTTACTGCAAATTCCGAAGAAGAGCAATTTACATACAGAAATACCAGTATAAGGGACATAAAAGATTAGCAATCCAAACGATAAAGTATCAGCACTTTTTACATATATCAAAATAAAATTGTTAAATTTATATACATATTAGATTTTTTTACTGTATTTAAAATCAAATTCAAAATTTTATTTGATTAATAAGCCTTATAACCTAATATTGCAAAACAGAGTTTCAGGTAATAATACCTAAGTTCTGGTATTACATCATCTTTCAGGCAAAGCCACTTAGCTCCATATATGTCGTGTTTTTACAGAATATAAGCTTTGCAACGCTCAAATAATCATTAACCCAGGTCAAAAAAAATAAAAGCCAGAAACGCTGGTACCGTCTCTGGCTTCAGTTGAGCTTTTCCCTGCACATGCGTCAACACATCTATTCTCATAGATGACAGGGGAGTATTGTTTCAAGTCAACTTAAATGCTAATGTAATGAAAAAAAAACTCTACTACCTATTCTTTAGCAGTGGCCACTGTGGCAGCAGCCGGTGGCTTCTGTTGTTCAGCTTGCTAATCTTACAAAATCACTTATTTGCACAATCCAATATCAGCGGCCAGGTAAGCGGCGAAGGAGGAGACCCTCTGCCTGGTGTAAATGTCATCGTAAAAGGGACCTCTACCGGTACTGTTACTGATATAGATGGAAAATACTCACTTAGTGTAAGCGAAGAAGCCAGCACACTTGTCTTTTCTTTCATCGGATACCTTAGTAAAGAAGTAGCGATCGGCAACCAATCTACTGTTAATGTTGAGTTAATTACTGACGCACAACAGCTTTCAGAAGTAGTGGTTACCGCTTTGGGTATCCAACGCGAAGAACGTTCACTGGGCTATTCAGTACAGGAAATCAATACCCAGGGGCTGGAGGAAGCTCGTGAAACCAATATTGTCAACTCACTACAGGGTAAAGTCGCTGGTGTACAAATTGCTGGTTCTGCCGGAAATATTGGAGGCTCTTCCCGCATCCTGATCCGGGGTGCCAGTTCTGTTTCCGGGAATAACCAGCCTCTCTTTGTTGTGGATGGAACACCCATTGACAATTCTAACTTCAACTCAGAAGACACTCAGGCGGCTAATGGTGGTATAGATTATGGAAATGCCGCTCAGGACCTCAACCCCGACGACATCAAATCCATATCTGTACTCAAAGGTCCCAGCGCAGCAGCGCTGTATGGCTCCCGGGCTGCCAATGGCGTAATCCTGATCACTACCAAAAGCGGCAAGGGGACCAATGGCATTGGGGTGAGCATTAATTCCAACACTACTTTCAGCGAAGTGTATATCCTGCCCGACTATCAGAATGAATATGGTGGGGGATACAAGCAGGTATTTGATATGTATAATGGTGAGCCCATGGTAGCAACTCAGGCTGACGAGAGTTGGGGACCTATCCTGGATGGACAAATGGTAAGGCATTGGGACAGTTTTTACCCTAACTCTCCTGAATACGGGGAGTTACGCCCCTGGGTAGCCCAGCCTGATAATATCAAAAACTTTTACGAAACCGGTGTAAACTTATCCAATAATGTAGCGCTTACTGCGGGTAGTGACAACGCCAGCGTGCGTATATCATATACCAATCTGGATCAGAAAGGAGTTTTTCCCTATAGTGAACTGAAGCGCAACACCATTAGCGTAAATGCTGATGCCAGTATCACTGATAAGCTTACTACCAGCGTGCGCTTCAATTACATGAAGTCTAAAGTAAATGGCAGACCCGTTACCGGTGATTATATCGGAGACGGTGCGCAGAGTGTACAATCTTCCTTCAACACCTGGTTTCAGCGCCAGCTTGACATGGACAGGCTCAAGCAAACCACCACACCGGAAGGGCTGCAAAGACTGTGGAATCTTTCCGGACCTGAAAACCTGACGCCTTTTTACTGGAACAACCCCTATTGGGAATTACAGGAAGCTTCTAACCAGGATATGCGTGAGCGTGTATATGGTAACATCTCTCTCGCCTACCAGTTCAATGACCACCTCAAACTTACCGGCTGGGCCCGTACCGATTTCTACGACGACCGCCGTGAGGCATGGACGCCAATAGGCCATGTCAATATCAGTTCTTATGCTGAAGATGTGAGAAAGGTCAGTGAAAACAATTTTGAATTACTGGCCCAGTATGACCGTCGTTTCCTGAATGATAACATGTCTCTGGCAGCCAACCTGGGGGCCAACCGACGTATTCAGACGCTGTACCGCAACTATGGCAAGACCAACGGAGGATTAAGTGTTCCCTATTTCTATACGCTGGAAGCCTCCAAAGACCGCCCTACCATTACCGATATGTCGCAGGAGCGGGAAGTAAACAGTATCTATGGTAGTGTTAATCTGGGCTTCAGGGATTTTGTGTATCTGGATGCTTCCTTGAGAAATGACTGGTCCTCTACGCTTCCAGTAGATAACAATTCGTACCTCTACCCTTCATTCGCCGGTAGCTTTGTATTTTCTGAGTTTATCTCTAACAAAGGCCTCATTTCTTTTGGAAAACTTCGCGCAGGCTGGGCCAGGGTAGGTAACGATACTGACCCTTACCGGTTGTACCAGATTTATGAGCCTTTCGGATCTTTCGGCACCATTCCGCTTTTTACTGTTCCTGATATTCTTAACAATGCCAACCTCAAGCCTGAAACTACGACCTCTTATGAATTTGGTCTGGATATGCAATTCCTGAACGGGCGTATCGGCCTGGACGCAACTTACTACAGTAGTATAGCGACCAACCAGATCATCCAACTTCCGGTTTCCGGCACTTCAGGGAGCCAGTTTAACATCGTAAATGCCGGAGAGATGACGAATAATGGCATTGAACTTATGCTAACCGCTGTACCCATTGAAACCAGCAGTGGCTTCGTATGGGAAATGATCTTCAACCTTGCCAAAAATAATAACCAAGTAGTTAGCCTGGCAGATGGACAGGACAACTATCAACTGGCCGACCAAAGGGTTACCATTAATGCCCGTATCGGAGAGCCTTACGGTACTATTGTAGGCGATGGTTTTGCCACCAATGAAGACGGAGAAAGACTGGTAGACAACGAGGGCTACTATATCCGTGAGTTTGGTAAAGTCCTGGGCAACGTCATGGCCGACTATACCGGAGGTGTCAACAGTACTTTCTCTTACAAAGGCTTTATGCTTAGCGGACTGGTGGACTTCCAAAAAGGCGGAGACCTCTTTGTCGGTACCCGCTCAGTGGGAGTATATGCCGGATTACTTGAAGAGACTGTAGGCCTAAATGATCTTGGCAATCCTATGCGTAGCCCGGTAGATGAAGGGGGAGGCGTAAGAGCTGAAGGTATACTGGAAAGCGGAGAGCAGAATCAGCAATACGTAGAGGCGGTGGACTACTTCAAAGACATCACCGGCATAGATGAATACAGCGTTTTTGATGCCAGCTTCATAAAGCTGCGCGAACTGAGATTTGGCTGGGCGCTTCCCCAGCGGATGCTTGAAAATATGCCGATAAGCGGTGTGTCTTTCAGTCTGGTAGGCAGAAACCTGGCTTTGCTCTACTCTAAAGTTCCCCATGTTGATCCCGAAACTACTTTAGGCTCAGGTAATGTGCAGGGACTGGAAAACTCTCAGCTCCCCAGTACGCGCTCTGTCGGATTCAACATTAACATTAAATTATAGTCACTGCGCTATTGCTATAAAAAAGAACATCATGAAAAAGTTACCTATATTTATACTAATCTTTGCTTTGGTAGCCACTATGCCTGCCTGTGACGATGGCTTTGAGGAAATGAATGAGGACCCCAATAATCCTACGGAGGTACCTACTTCCTACATCCTTGCCGGGGCGCAGACCAAGCTCATAGAGGAACTCTTCGGCCTGTACAATGAGTCGTTTAAGTGGAACCTTACCGGCATGCGCTATATGCAGCACTGGACTTCTACCCTCTATACTTCCGAAGACCGTTATGTTACGATTGAAGGAGATTTTACGCCTGTATACTATAAAAGCTTAAGGGATTTACAAGAGGTAATTGAGCAAAACTCTAATCCTGAGACTGCTGTTCAGGCGGCTTTCTCCGGCCCTAACCAGAACCAGATAGCGGTAAGCCGTATTCTTAAGGCTTATACCTTTCATAACCTGACCGATATCTGGGGCGATATTCCGTACAGCCAAACCTTGCTGGGCTCTGAAAATGTCACGCCCATCTATGATCCACAGGAGCAAATCTATGAAGGTATTATTCAGGAGCTGGACGAAGCATATGCACAGATAGACGAGGGAGCGGGAGGTATTGAAGGAGACCTCATCTACGATGGAGATATGGCCCTGTGGAAATTGTTTGCCCAATCTTTACGGCTGCGACTGGGCATGCGCCTTTCAGAAGCCAAACCTGAACTTGGACAGGCAGTAGTAGCTGATGCTTTACAAAAGGGTGTATTTACCAGCAATGCGCAAAACGCTACTTTCACCTATAATGAGCAGGTCCCTTTTGTCAACCCCTGGTATACTGAATTTCATCTGGAGACCATTACGCTGGCGGTTTCCAATACCATGATTGACAAACTAATGGAGCTGAATGACCCTCGCCTCCCTGCCTTTGCGGAAGAAGCCGACGCTTTGGGTGAGTATGTGGGCATGCCTTATGGTGTCAATGCTGCCATTGCCGGTAGTATCAAAAATGAAGAAGTATCGCTGCCTGCTGATGCGATTACTTCCACTGATTACCCTGCTACGCTGCAAACTTATTCAGAAGTGCTCTTTCTGAGAGCCGAAGCCGCGGCACGGGGATGGACTGGTGAAGATGCCGAGCAGTTATATGAGCAGGCCATTGCCGCCTCTTTTGAGCAGTGGAACGTAGGAGATGCTGATCTTGCAGCCTACCTGGCACAGGATGAGGTCGCTTTTGATGCCAGCAATTACAAAGCATCTATCGGTAACCAAAAGTGGTTTGCTCTTTACATGCAGGGTATGGAGGCCTGGTCAGAATGGAGAAGACTGGACTACCCTCAACTGCTGCCTGCTCCTGATGCTGCCGCAGGAAGAGACATTCCCCGCCGAAGAGGTTATCCGCTCTCAGAAATCAGCCTGAATAAAAAAAATTACGATGAAGCCATCGCACGACAGGGCCCTGACCTTATGAGCACCCGTGTATGGTGGGACAAATAAAATTTTAATCTATCACTCATTCACTTAATCTATCTAATTTTATGAAAAAGATACTTTGGACAACTTGCCTGATTACGCTATGCAGCCTGCTGGGCATGAGTCAACAACTCATGGCACAACAAAGCAGCATGGAATACAAACACCCCCTGGATCCACTGGATTCCAATGAACTTAAGCTCGTAAAACAGATTCTGCTGAAAGAAAAGAAAATTCAGCATGACAGCAGCCATTACTTTAGCATGGTTTATCTGCGTGAGCCTGAAAAAGCTGAAGTAAAAGCCTGGGAACCCGGCTCGCCGATTGTGCGTGAAGCTTTTGCTGCTCTTTACCATTATTCTACCAATACCCTCACCGAAGCGATCATTAATCTGAATGACAAAAAGATCACTTCTTATGAGACGGTAGAAAACAAGCAGCCGGTTGGGCATTTTAAAAGAGACTCTATTGCCAGCGACATATTGGCTGAAGACAAAAGCTGGCTGGCCGCTCTGGAGAAAAGAGGGATCAATGTAGATTCTATTGAAGCGCATGGTAACTTTGCCGCCGATATGGGTATCGCTCCCGAAGGACATCGGGAAGTAATTGTCAGCCCATATTACAAGAACAAAAAATACCGCCGTGTGCCGGTGGGAGGACTTTATGCTTTTGTAGATCTTACTGACCAAAAAGTGCTTAAGATCGTTGACGAAGGCAAAGGCTGGAATGAGCCTACTGACCCCGGCTACTTTGACGGCGATGAGCTGGAGCCTACTCTCGCTCCTATGAAGCAGGTGATGATCAGCCAACCTGATGGTGTGAATTATGAGCTGCAGGGGAATCAGGTCATCACGCCTCACTGGAAGCTTCGCTATGGCATCCATAACCGTGAAGGACTGGTAATTTACGATGTGCAGTTTTTTGACCCTTACAAAAAAGAGTGGCGCAAAATCATGTACCGTGGCTCAGCTGTGGAAATGGTAGTAAACTACGGATCACCTGACCTGCTTAATGCTACCAACAACTACTTTGACCAAGGAGAGTTCAGGTTTTTCCAGAGCAAAAACAGGCCGCTTACCGCCGGTTCCGATGCTCCTGAGAACGCTACTTACCTCGATGCCACCGTACACGGACATCATGGTGAGCCTGTAAAAATTGATAGTGCGGTAGCCATTTACGAAGAATATGGAGGTCCGCTCTGGAGACATGAAAAGCATGCCCGCCGAGCTACTGACCTGTCAATCAAATACTATATCACTGCCGGTAATTACGATTATGGGTTTAAGTGGATCTTTAAAGAGAATGGTGTGATTCAGGTAGATAACGAGCTACAGGGCATTGTACACATCCGCAGTGTGGAGCGTCCGGACGATATGCCTACTCATAAAGAAGAGATGATTGATGGTAGCTATCCAGGAGTAACCGTCTATCCACATGTGGAAGCTAACAATCACCAGCACTGGCATGTGTTCCGCCTGGATATGGATGTAGATGGCACCCACAATACAGTAGCCGAGGTAAATAATGTAAGCCCTGCTGCCGGTCCTGAAAATCCTTATCGTAATGTAATCATCGCCAAGCCCACCATGCTGAAAACAGAGAAGCAGGCCATACGAAATAATGATGAAACCACCAGCCGACGCTGGAGAGTCATGACTCCCGGTGTGCGCGACTCATTGGGCCGCATGCCTAGCTATGTGCTGATGCCTTCTCCCGGTACTACGCCATTGGCACATGAAGGGTCTTCTCTCTCAAACCGTGCTAAAGTGCTTTACAACCATTTCTGGGTAACGCCTTATGAGCGTGATGAGATTTACCCTGCCGGTATGTACCCTGCCAGTAACCAGAAGTGGGAAGGACTTCCTCAGTGGACAAAACAGGACAGAAATATTGAGAACACGGATGTAGTATTGTGGTACGTGATGGGTAAAACCCACATCGTGCGCTCTGAGGACTGGCCTATTATGAACCGGGCGTATATGTCATTCCAGTTGGTTCCTTTCGGCTTTTTTGAGCAAAATCCTGCTTTGGGAGTACCTCCGGTAAGCATGCCTGATGGCCTTACCAAAAAGGCTACTCCTGACAAAAACTTAAGCGGGCAGAAAACTCCTGCCAGCGGAGAGCGTGAATGAGGGAGTTGTTCCAAGGCCGTATCACCGCTCATTTGAGCAGGGGTACGGCCCCCTTTTCACTTTAAATTTGGTAGTTGTATTTTAAAATCAGTCCCTTTACCCGGGGCTGATTTTACATTGATATCCCCGCCTAATTTTTCTACTGCCTCCTTTACAATGTATAGTCCCAGGCCTGAGCCACTGGACCGATTGGTAGCACGAAAAAACATATTAAAGATCTTATCCAGATACTCCTTCTTGATGCCTATCCCATTATCCTTGATCTCAATAAGCACCCCCTCTTCCAAGCTTTCTACATTTACCGAGATAATGGGATCTTCCTCGGCCGGATTGCTATACTTGATTGCATTAGAGAGCAGATTATTGAATATGATTTTGAGCCGGCCCGTGTCAGAATAAAACTCAAGTTCCTCTGGATATTTCAGGTCTAGCTTCACCTTACGGGCATTATCCATAAAAGAGAGACTTTCTGCAATGGTATTGATCATTTGCCTGAAGTCTATCGGTACTTTTTGTACTTCTACTCTTGAGTTTTTAGAATAATCATTGATCTCCTGTATCGTCTCATCCAGCTTGTAGATACTCTTTCTGATCAGGTCAATGAACTGCCCTTTTTCTGCTTCAGACCGAGCGTCACGTAATACATCTACTATGCCCATTACTGAAGTGAGGGGAGCCCTCAGGTTGTGCGAAGTACTGTAGACAAAGTAATCCAGTTCCGTATTAGTTTTGCGGAGCTCTTCATTATTCTTTTGCAGACGTTCCTCATTTTCTTTGAGGGCAGTAATATCCCAATGAATTCCGATCATACGCACCGCATTCTGCTCATTGTCAAAAAGCACCTTAGCTGAAGACTTAATGTGCCTTATCTCTTTGCTGTCTGCTTTGATAATTCTGAACTGTAAGTTTATACTATCTCCTTGCATAGATTTGAGGGTTTCTATGTCAGGAATCCTGTCTCTGTCTTCAGGGTACAAAAGCGTTCGCAGCTTCTCTAGTGAAGCTTGTACATGCTTCTCACTGACTCCAAATATTTTGCAGGTTTGTCTATCCCAGCGCAGGATATCTTGTTGAATATCCATATCCCATACACCAATCTGCGCGGATTCTGCAGCCAGCCTAAGGCGCTCAGAATACTTCTTTACTTCTTCTTCTCTTAGTTTGCGCTCTGTAATATCCTGAATTGACCCTCTGATTTTGATGACCTTACCATTTACCTGAGTTACAATACCACCGGTGGTACGTACCCATTTCAGGTTACCTTTGGATGTGATAATTCTTAGCTCAAGGTCATACTTTATGCCAGTGCTTGTCATTTTTTTCAGTGCTTCTTCCACCACCGGACGATCCTCAGGATGATAGAACTCTATACCTTTTTCTAGTTCTAGCTCCTCTCCATAAGGCACTTCGTGCACCGCATAAGTTTCTTCAGTCCAAATAAGCTCATTAGTAATTACGTTGACCTCCCAGCCTCCTACTTTTGCCAGTCTGCTGGTCTCTTCCAGCAAACGCTCCAGTTCAGTTTCTTTGGTAATATCCTGAATAGTGCCTAAAATTCTGACAGCCTTTCCATGTCCATCAGTAACTAAGCGGTTTTGTGCTCTTACGTACTTAAGTCGTCCTTTTTTGTCTATAATCCTAAATTCCAGATCAGTGACTTTCTGCGCCTGCATCATCAAATCAATAGCTGTCTGTATCCTTTCTTTATCGTCTGGGTGAACAAACTCAACAAAATTCAGCGCAGATTTTTGAGTTTCATCTCTTTGTAAACCAAGAAGATTATAAAACTCTTCCGACATATAGGATTTCATTGCAGGCAGCTCCAGTTCCCAACTTCCTATCTTGGCGATTTTCTGCGCTACATTGAGTGACATACGGATTTCTTCCAGCTCTATAGCTGCTTTTTTCCTATCAGTAATATCTCTAAAGTTTGCTACTAAGCCTTGTATTGCAGGGTCTCCCAGTAAGTTTGTAATATGTGTCTCTATCCATATTACTTTACCGTCTTTGCGGGTGCTACGTACCTCAAAAGATACACGCTCTCCTGGTTTTTGAATCAGACTACTCATTTTTTCATCCGCTGCTGGCAGATCCGCAGGGTAGATAAAATCCCTCCCGCTCATTTTCAATGCTTCTTCCTGTGTATAACCAATAATCTGGGTAGCTGAAGAGGAAATATATTTGATGCTGGAATCTGGACCATATACTACGATGCCATCAAAGCTTTTCTCAATAAGCCCTTTGAATTTCCGTTCATTGTTGGCTAGCTGTTCGTTGAGTTCTACGGTCTTGTCTAAAGTTTGCCTCAATTCCTCCTCACTAGCCCTCAATTCTTCATTTAATGTGTGCGTTTCCCGGAAAAGCTCTGTCTTTTCTATCTCAATCAGCTTTTGTGTATGAATATCTCGTATCACAGCTACGAGCTCTGTTTTTCCATTATTGTCAAAAGCTCTGGCACTAGCCTCTACCCAGAGATACGCACCACTTTTCTTTTTCAGGCGAGTGATAAAGCGAATAAGATTTCCGTCCAGTGCTTCCTGTACATGATTCATAATCTTATAGTGATCTTCAGGATACACCAGTTCGGCAAATGAACTACCAATCAGCTCTTCAGGCAGATATCCTATCATCTCTTTGCTGGAAGGTGTAGCAAAAGTGATGTTGAAATCAAGATCATGTTTGATGAGCATATCAGTCACATTATCTGCCAATAACCTGTAACGGTTACGGCTTTCTTCCAGGTCCAGGACTGTTCTGGCCCGATACAGTGTATTGGCCAGAATTGACCCTAATAGTTTGAGTAATGTAACTGCATCGTAATCCCAGCATTTATCTTTCTTCATAGAAAGAAAGACTAAAAAACCCATCACTTCCTGCTCATAGGCTACTGGTACACTGATCATGGCATTTACACCATAGGCCTCCATTTCCCGTCTGGTGTTTTTAGCTTCTGCGGGCAGACCTTCTTTGTTAGAGATTTCTACAGCCTCTAGGTTCATGATCTTTTCTTTCCACCACACAAAGGGACCAGCGGGGTATTTGTGGGATTCCGGTGGCGATGATGGGATACCTGCCGCACAGTATTCATACTGCAACTCACTTTCAGAAGTATCTTCATTGAACAAGTACATCATCGCTCTGTCAAAGCCGGTAAATTCAGTAACATCTCCCAGCGCCTCAATGATATGTGCTCCCAGGTTCTGATACTTCAAATTGACCAGGCCGGTAGAAATTTCCAGTAACAGCTCATTAAAAGTTTTTAAATAATGAACTTTATTTTCTGTTCTTTTGCGCTCTGTAATATCGTACCCTATCCCCTGAAGCTCTACAACTTCTCCCTCTTCATTTGTAATTCCTGTAAACTCCCAGTAGTTGGTAATATAAGAGCCATCACCCTTGGGCCTGCGTATCTCAATAGGGACAGCAACCCCCGGATAGGCCATACATCTGCGAATCCCTTCTCTGCATTTCTCAATATCGTCGGGATGAATTTCCGAAGAAAAATGCTTTCCTATAATACTTTCATCGTAATCGAAGCTTTCTAAAAAGTGCTTGTTTACAAAAATATAATGTCCTTCAAGGTCAACTCTTGCCAGAAAGTTAGTTTGTGATTCAATTAGAGAGGCCAATTCTTTATTGCGCCGTACCAGCTCCTGCTCTTGCCTTTTCTTTTCGGTGATATCTTTGGACACCCCTATAAATCCGATAAAATCGGACCCATTTTCATCATATAACATGCTGAGCTTAACATCTGCCCATACTTCTTTTCCGTCTCGCCGGGTATACTGCCAGTCCCTACGGCGGTAATAGTCTTTTTTCCCACCCGCTTTCGTGATAAAGTCATCTACATTAAATGCGGGATTAAGCTTATTGATATTACCCCCCACCATCTCCTGCCGGGTATAACCAAAAAGCTCAGTAGCGGCATCATTCCAGTAAGTAATCACTCCTCTACTGTCGGTCACTATTACGCTATCCTGCACATTGCCGAGAATGATGGATTGGTATTGCAACTGCTGCCTTTGATGTACTTCTTTGCTTATGTCTTTTAATAAGATGATTCTCCCTTTTCCAAAATCCCCTACTGTATCCTGCGCATGCCCCCGGACAAACTTGTACAGCTCCGGCGTATTCCACCATGTCTTGCATTCTTCAAGCTCATTGCGAGTACCCTGGATTAGTTCTTCAATTAGTAAGGCTCCAGACTTTTCCTGTGGCAGAATAGATTCGTAAGTACTATTGCTTATTTTATCAAGGCTTATCTCACACAATGCTGCAAATGCAGCATTGGCAAGCTTAATGTTTCCATGTTGATCTATCACACAAATACCTGAATCAACAGCATTCAAACAGGTATTTATTAATTCTGAAGAATTTGGCATGAAAAGATGGTTAAGGTTGTTTTATTTTTTTACAAAATATAGAAAAATCCATTGGTTTACGGGTAAAACGTGATTTTACTCATCTTTCCCTTCAAAGTACCGCAGTGGCAAAGGCATTATACTCAAGTACAATAATAGCCATTTTAAGCCATTTACTTGAGCTATTTGCTTAAAATGCACAAAACTGGTATTTTCCTAAGAAACCTGCCCGATGCTGCACTTAGTTATGTTCTCACATAATTGAATAATTAGTATTGACTATATTTTGCAAGCATTGGCGCTAAATTTTCGTTGGCTAACGTCCTCATTATATACTTCCAAACCTATAATAATTAACCATCTTAATCGGTTACTTTTTATGATGTTTGAAGCGCTTACCACCTCTATGAATCATCACCAGCCCTTCACACCAAAGCTACCGATAAGTGTATATATCTCCCTTTAACATCCTAAGCTTTTGAGCGTTTGCTATTATTGAATTTTTCAAAAAAATTAAGTAATACTACTTCTCTGTTAATACATCACTTTATCTGTATTTCTTATGCCCGGAATTGATTATTTCCAAATCTTCACTCGTAACGTACTGCTCTCAATAGGCATTATCTTGCTCATTGACCTTGCACTGGTAAATATCCTAAAG
Organism: Catalinimonas alkaloidigena; assembly: GCF_029504655.1. Lineage (NCBI taxonomy): Bacteria > Pseudomonadati > Bacteroidota > Cytophagia > Cytophagales > Catalimonadaceae > Catalinimonas > Catalinimonas alkaloidigena. Next base: position 7,625,367 of record NZ_JAQFIL010000001.1, on the reverse strand, counting down.
GGATTTGGCTTCTCACCTGTACTACTCTACTCCTTGCTAGTTGGTACCCTGGCAGGCCTGGCGACTGCAGCTTATGAGATTTTGCTTGAGTATAAGCTCAGGAAAAAGGTAAAACGCAAAAAGCTTTTGGTCAGAAAGGTTAACCAAAGTATAAACCCTTCTTACTATATCCGGCTTATGAGACTTTTTATCATCAGTAGCACTTTTTGTCTCCTTTTGATCACTCTAAGCTCTTTTTTTGAGCCTTACCCCCTTAGTGTGTATGCGCAACTTTCAGTAGTTCCGGTGTTGCTTGCTTTAGGAGCCAATGTTTCTCAAACGTATGTCCTCTGTATTGACATAAAAGGCCCGAAGAAAAAGTTGCTGAATGTCGTTCAATACAGATTAAGGGATTCTGTTTTCTCAGTAAGCTATAAAGCCAACTACCATCTGGAGTATCAGCTCGACAACTCATTAAGGTATCTCTATGCCTACTGCTTTGCGCCTGACCGCTGCACGCTTGAAATGCTGATCTATCAAAATCATATAGAAATCATAGGCGCCTCTCGTTACCTGGAAGCAATTATGGATGATCCTTATATCTTTCAGGTGATTAGTGAGCAGCAAAAAAAAGACAGCGATAAAGTTACTCAAGCTTAATTTCCTGCTTTCCTCCTCCGAGTTTGACGGTTTTATTATTCCATACAAAAGTACCACTCAACCCCTGAGGAAGATCAACCGTTCCCTGTATTCCCTTTTCACCCTTACGCTCTAAGTCTACCTCTATCATACCCAGCGGGTGGGGCGTACTTCCGGAAACTTCATCCAGATAACCTAAAGCCGGGGCAATTTGTACAGAAGCATAGTGCGGACTACCGGGCATAATACCGGCCACAGTAGCCAAAAACTCATAGTTGGGGCTGGCACTCCAGGCATGACAGTCCGAGCGGGTATTGTCTTCATGCTCGGCAAAAGTAGTCAGGCCCTGTTCCAGCATGTCAGTCCAGGTACTCATATTATTGACAAAATAGTCTGCCTTACCTACTTTATTAGCAGCACGAGTCAGGTAAAAGCGATAGTAGATATTGCACTGTACCAGGCTGGTATCCGCTACAAGCTTGTCAAATAAGGCTACCTGCATTTCTTCGGGTGCCGTATCCGTCAGGATAGCCATAATGTTAGTATGCTGACTGAAGGCATCTTTTTCGGGGGTTTCAGCAATAAGTTTTCTGGAATCATCATAGCCCAACGCCATCACTGCTTCTTTCATCTGAGCAGACAGCTCCCGATAATGGTCCGCCAGGTAGGACTTACCATAACTTTCAAAAAGCTCTACAGCATAGTCTGCTGCATAGATAAACTGAAGCGTGAGCAAAATAGAATTCCCTTCCTCTGCTCCGGGAGGTGTCCCCCGGCTGAAGCCTTCAACTGCATCGGCATAGTTCCACCAGAGCAAACCACCCAGCAGACCGCTATTATCCAACTGATCTTCAAACCAGGTCAGCACTGACTCAACCCCGGGCAGCATTTCTTTGATAAAAGCCTCATCCTCTCTGTACATATGGTAATCATGCACCATGGCAATCCAGAAGAGGGCGTAAGGAGGGATGTATTGTGCCAGTCCGGAAGGATAGCGACTCATCGTGATGCCTTCCGGCGCACGCGAATGATCAAACTGCATAAGAGAATTGCGCATCAAACGATCATCGCCTGAGACATAGAGAGAAATTAATGCCTGTATGCGCGTATCTCCGATGTACTGCAGTTGCTCATAATATGGACAATCCATATAGGTTTCGGTAGCACAGAGGCGAGCGGTACGCCAGCCTACTTCCCAGATGTCTTCTGTCACCTCATCATTCGTGCTGAACATTGCTTTTTCTTCAAAGGGATAATTGGAATAAATACCATAAAAGTCCTGTACTTCTAACGGATCGCCTTCCGTCGCTACTTCCAGCAGTACATAGCGATAGGTACGGTTCCAGAGCGGACGAAATGTTCTGTCATCTCCTCCATCCGTTTCAAAAATATCGTAATAACCAATAATATTTTTGCCCTCAGTTTCGTCACGGTTTCCTTTTTGACGACTTTCATCATACAAAGCTTCTGAATAGGTGATCTTAATCTGGCTTCCCGCGCCTCCGCTCAGTTTGAGCTCGGGATATCCGGCTACCAGATAAGTCTGGTCCAGCAGCAGACGGGCTTTGGTATTGGCGGGAATTGTCCAGCTTTCTTCTCCTTGTATAAATCCCTCCGGGGCGCTGCTACCTTCGCTACGTTCTATTTCTTTAAACCTTTCTACATATTCTTCCATCATCGGAATATTACGAGGAATCAGGTTGTAACCACCATCTCCGTAGCCGTAAGGGAATCCGTAGGGGGCTCCTCTTTTGAGGTTTCTGGGCTTGAGCCATTCATCATCATTATAAGCTGTTTCTTCCCATCCCCAGGGGTACTGTTCTCCATCTACATGATCGGTAGCGCCTACGGCATAGTAACCGAGTACTGTAAAATCCTGCTGGGTGAGCGGCTGATAAGCCTCATTTTCTACTACTTTCCATTCTCCCTCACCTGTGTTAACTACATGCTCTGCCTCAGTATTGCCCTGTAGGATAAAGCCGGTATAGTAGGAATGCTGTGCTACGGGCATATCCTCACCGAAATTCCATACCACAGCGGCAATCACATTTTTACCCACTTGCAAATGCTCGGAGATATCATAGGTTTCATAACGCCAGTGCAACAAATCCCCCCGGGCTGGACCGAAACCTACCGGCTGACCGTTCACAAAAAGACGGTAACGATTATCGGCTGAAGCATGTACTACAAACGAGGCTGGCTGGCTTGGCAGGTCAAAAGTGTTGCGAAAGTGGAAAACGCCATAAGTAGTGAGTGGGGCAGTAGGGTGAGTGATCCAGGACGCATCCCACTGATGACGCAGAAGCTCAGGGTTAATGTCAGGGGACTGAGCTGATACATCAAAACATGAAAAGAACAGCAGTAAGCCAAAAAGTTGTTTTTTCATAGAGATAAAGGTGGTTGTAGTAGGTAGCTAGTATATAAGAAAGCCACTGCTTTTGACAGTGGCTTCGGTTTAGGTAGTTTAGCAGTGATCTAGCGAACGAATGCCTGGGCTAGTCCTCCATCTACATTGAGCACATTACCAGTGCTTTTCTTCAACAATCCGCCGACCAGTACAAAAACAGCGTTAGCAATATCTTCCGGTTTAATTGTTTCGTTCAGCAAAGTACGCTTGGCATAAAAAGCAGGCAATTCATCTACACTTACTCCGTAAGCTTTTGCCCTTCCTTCTGCCCAGCCGTTGGCCCAGATGTTGCTCCCTTCTATCACCGCATCAGGGTTCACTACGTTCACACGCACTTTATCTTTGCCTAACTCTGCCGCCAGCAACCTGGACATATGCAGCTGAGCTGCCTTAGCAGAGCCGTAAGCTACATTATTTGGCCCGGATACCAAAGCGTTTTTACTTACAATGTTAATAATATCCCCTCCCATACCTTGTTTACGCATGATATTGACGCCTTCCTGACTGGCTTTGAACTGTCCTTTTACCATCACATTATGTTGGATATCCCAGTCCTGATCAGTAGTAGTTTCTAAAGGTTTGGAGATAGACAAGCCCGCATTGTTAATCAGTATGTCAACGCCTCCGAAATGAAGAGCTGCCTCATTGTAAGCTTTAGCAATGTCTTCAGCATTGGTAACATTCATGGGTACTGAAGAAACTGCATCTTTGCCGTATTTGGCTTCAAACTCTTTACGACTTTCTTCCAGGCGCTCAGCATTCATATCGGAGAGCACTACGCAGGCTCCATGCTGCATAAAAATATCAGCTACTGCCTTACCGATTCCACCGCCACTACCCGTAATTAGGGCAATCTTGCGGGACAGGGCTTTTTCAGGAGGCATACGCTTTAGCTTATCTTCTTCTAACTGCCAGTATTCAATGTTAAAGGCTTCCTGAGTAGGCAATGAAGTGTACTCCGAAACGGCCTCAGAGCCGCGCATCACATTAATTGCATTGACATAAAACTCACTGGCAACACGGGCAGTCTGCTTGTTTTTGGCATATGTAAACATGCCCACACCCGGCCACAGAATAACGACGGGATTAGGGTCACGCATAGCAGGGCTGTCAGGATGCTTGCACTGCTCATAGTATTCGGCATACTCTTTACGATACTGCTCAAATGCATCATCCATATGCTTCTTCATGGCTACCTGATCACTTAGATCCGTATCGGCAGGGAGAAAGTCCAATACCAAAGGTTTGATCTTGGTACGGAGGAAGTGGTCGGGACAACTGGTTCCCATAGGAGCCAGCTTGCTAAGGTCATTGCTGTTAATGTACTCTAATACCTTATCGTCATCAGTGAAGTGCCCAATCATGGCCGCGTGGGTAGAACAGTAGCCTCTGAGCAAAGGAGCCAACTGCGCTGCCTGCGACTTGCGTTTCTCTGGTGGTAATGATTCTACCTTAGCGCCCCCAAATACGGGTCTTTCTTTGCCATAATTTTCTTCCAGAAAACGTGAAGCTTTCTCTATGGTCTCTAGACTGTTCATGTAGCACTCATAGGCGTCGTCAGCCCAGGTAAACAGGCCGTGGCTTCCTAACATAATTCCTTTGATTCCGGGATTCTCTTTCAGGCATTTCTCCAGTTGTAAACCCAGGTCAAATCCGGGACGCTGCCAGTCTACCCAGCCCAGCTGGCCTTCAAACAGCTCTTCGGTAATCTTCTTTCCGTCTTTGGCTGCCGCAATTGCGATGATGGCATCAGGATGCAGGTGGTCTATATGCTTAAAGGGAAGAAAAGCATGCAGTGGGGTATCAATGCTGGGTGCTTTTGAATCCAAATCGTAGAGGCAGTGGTAGAAGAAGCCCACCATCTCATCTTCGTACTCCAAACCACGATAGCGGTTCTTAAGGGCATGCAGCCTGTCCACATATAAACCTGCCAGCCCACTACGCTTCAGCGAGCCTATATCGCCCCCTGAACCTTTGATCCACATTACTTCGGTATCTTCTCCGCTTAGCGGATCTTTTTCTATCGTTTTACAACTGGTGTTGCCTCCACCATAATTGGTGATACGCAGATCTGCCCCCAGCATATTGGAGCGATAGAGCAAGAGTGCTACCTCATCTCCTTTTAGCTCGCGGGCTTTATCATGATCCCAGAGATACTGTACATGTTTGAAAGAGCTTACTTCCTTTTCCATTACTTTATTTGGTTAAGTGCTGGTTATTAATTCAAGATTATGTATAAAATAAAGGTACGAATCTGCTCACTGTTAACCATACTGTACCTACCTGTTATGATCATTCTTAGTTTGTCAGTTCGTTGTTCAGGGCGTATTATTCAAATTACACTTCAATACTTTAGTATAAAATGTTATCCCCGTGCTGGCCTTTTTCGGGCAGTTCGCTTTTCTCCAGCCTATCCCTCAGGTCAATTTCAATGGTTCGGCACAGGGCAGCCGTAGCCCCCATATTAGTTACCTGCTACCAGTTGGTATTGATGAAGCTGTTCTAATGGTACAGGAGGAATTAACTTAAACTTATCAAACAAATGATCGGGATTACTCTCTCTGTTCCAGTGGCGGTGCATCACCAGGGCCGCTCCCAGGGCAGAAGCACCAGCCAGATCAGCCACGTAAATAGCTATGTCTTTATTGTAACTGGCCAAAAGCTGGAGAAAAAGCTGGTTCTTACAGAAGCCGCCCGACACAAATATTTTTTCTGGCTGTGTTTCTCCTTTTGCTAACTTTAATGAGTTTATCTGTATGCTCACAAGATCCAGCATCAGTTGGTGATAGGCTTCCTCAAAGTTTTTGAAGAGAGAAAGGTCATTTTCCGGTCCGGTATATTCAGGCATAGGGCCAGTACCCTGCATCGTCTGAGGATAAAACTTCCTGATCTCAGTATGATTACTTCCTAATAAGCCAAGCAGCGTTTCCTTATCCAACTTGATATGGTGGTGGTAGTCCGCGTCTTTCTGAAAGTGATCAGCGATCCTTTGTAGCTGGTACTCATGCTCTTTACCCAAAAACGCACGAGATGCTTTGACGGGTGCACCTCGAAAATCCATGAAGTTCAGACAATCTTTTTTGAGTTCTTCTTTGGTTAGCGGGTCCTGGTTGAATGGGTTAAGTGTTATATTCCAGGTGCCGGTAGAGATCAGCATGAAAGGATCACGAAAGCCCTGAAGATAAGGCACTAATGCTGCTGAGCTATCATGAATTCCCACCCCGCATTTGATTGTCCTTAGCTTGCTGCGCAACATCTTATAGCTATAGGTTGAAACTATAGGGGGGAAGAGTGAGGTCAGTTTTTCTTCATACACCCAATCATGGCTACGGTCATTTCTGAAGTCCCACAATCCGGTATGACAGCCTATGCTGGTGATTTCAGAAAATGGCTTCTTATGGAGTAGGTAAGCAAAAAATTGAGGCAGGTGGAGGGTGCGCTTAATGTTGGCAAATAAGTCGGGCTTCTTATACTTGAGCCAATACAATTGTAATCCGGAGTTGAGCATGCCCAGGACGGGAGAAGCAGTCTGCATACTAAATTCCTCGCGACCTCCATACGTACTATAAAACTGATCTGCCAGATCATCGGGAAAAGGCTTCATGTAATTGTAGAGATGTGTAGCAGGGAAGCCTTTATCATCCAGATGTACCAGGCTGGCACCATAAGCGGAAACATTAACAGCCTGTATATCCAGATCATCTCGCTTTTTGATGTCCTTAAAGCTCTTTTTTACCCATTGACTTACCCTTGTCAGATCCTCCGCGGGATAGCCATCATCATCCGTAATCTCTTTAAATTTGCGACTTTCTTCATGGATGATCTGGTACTGTCGGTCAAAAAGAATAAGCTTCTTATTCGTCTTGCCAATGTCGTAAACAGCAATTACAGATTCTGACATAAGGCTTTATAATTTTAGGTTGTTGCACGCTTGCCCTCAGGACAAAGCTTAGTAGTGTTAATTTTGGAAACTGAAGACCGGAGGTTGTAGTCCACCCCTTATGGCTTCACCCCTCTGTTGTCTTCTATTTACAAGCCAGTGGCCACGGTCTCTCTACCTCTGCTTTCAATAAGTTGCGCTCGTACTTTCAGTTCTCTGAAGAGCCTTATCGGATACAATGCCGCATCTTTTCTGAGGCGTGCCTCAGCAAGCAACGGACGCACATCTGTACGGTAGGCATCCTGGATGATCTCCTGACAAAGCGCCACATCATTAGCATCACGAGCCTGCTCAAGCGCTTCTTTGTCTACCAGCAGCGCCTGCGCATAAGCAATCAGGATGGCTTCTACTGACTGTAGCAGATCTTCCAGCGGGTCTTTTACATTATGACTTGCATCTATCATCCAGGCAAAATCATGCTGCTCCATGCCTTCGGCCAGTTCCAGGAAAATCAGGTATAGTTGATAAGGTTTGATGCTGCCTACTGTCAGGTCATCATCCCCATATTTGGAATCGTTAAAATGGAAGCCTCCCAGCTTACCTTCCATCATCAGACGGCTCACAATCTGCTCAATATTGGTGTTGGGAAGGTGGTGGCCAAGATCAACCAGTGAATAAGCCTTGGAACCTAATTTGGAAGCCAGTAGCAATGAGCTTCCCCAATCCTGAATGACCGTACTATAAAAGTTGGGCTCATAAGGCTTATACTCTACAAATAGCTTCCAGTCATCGGGAAGGGCCGCGTAAATCTGCTGCAGGGAATCCAGCGTGCGCTCAAAAGCTTTGCGGAAATTCTGCTGCCCAGGAAAGTTACTCCCATCAGCCAGCCATACTGTCATGGATTTTGAGCCTAGAGCTTCTCCGTGTTCAATCACCTCAATATTGTGCTTCACTGCCTGCTTTCTCACCTGCATTTCACTATGCGCCAGGGAACCAAATTTGTATGAATGCTCCTGCTGCTTCTGGTCCTGAAAGGTATTGGAGTTAACTGCGTCAAACTTGATATTCAGCTCATCCGCCAGGCTTTTAATCGCCTGATAATTTTCGGGAATATCCCAGGGAATATGCAGAGACACTGCCCCACTATTTGCGTTTAGTGCATGCAGCAAACCTATATCCTCAAGTTTTTCCTCCAGGCTACGAGGCTCCCCGCCCCCGGCAAATCTGCCAAAGCGTGTGCCGCCAGTACCTAATGCCCAGCTGGGAATAGCGATTTGCAAAGCGGCAAGCTTCTGGATTATGCTTTCTAATAGCTGAGGGGCTTCTTTACTCGCTTGCAGGGCACTCAATTTTTTATGATGTGCGTCGTGCTCCTGTTTATTAAATTGCCGGATCGTCTGTGTGTGAATGCGCATACAAAAATTTGATTCTTAAAGCCCGATATTTAGATAAACACAGGTGAAACTCCATCCTGCACTTTCCTGAAACAGACTTATAAAAAGCATAAAAAAGCTTTTATTTAGCGTAAATAGCGTAATTAAATTGACAAATTTATTTGAAATTTTAAAATTTTGATAATGCTAATTCGTGCAATTTTTTTTCGGAAAACTTAGAAACACTTGGTGAATTAATGTATAAAGCAGAGAAAGTAAGCAGTCTCATCAGGTGCACGACAATGCAAAAGTGTATTGAAAATATACTTCTTTCGAGCCTTAATACTTCTCTTTACTTCAAATGGTAGCCTTATAAATAAAGCAAAAACTATAATCTACCTTCGTCGCCTATCAAGGTCAAATGGCTTATCTTGTAAGCCTTCAGACCAAGTTCAGCCCCTTGCCTCTTTCAAAAAAATGAAGCAGATTTCCTGCTGCCTCATAGGTCATTTCAGTACGTGACTCTATGGTTTCTGTACCAATATGAGGCACAAGCACTACATTTTCCATCATCAGCAATTCTTCCGGAACCTTAGGCTCATGTTCAAAAACATCCAGTGCCGCGCCCGCGATCTTGCCTTCTTTGAGGTAACCGATCAGGGCAGTCTCATCTACTACTGCGCCACGCGCCGTATTGATCAGAAAAGCACTGTCCTTCATGATACTCAATTGATGTGGGCCGATCAAATGCCGGGTAGCATCTGTAAGTGGCGTATGTAAAGAGACAATATCTGACTTTTGCAGAAGTTCGTCAAGAGAAGTGTAGGTAGCGCCACTTTCCTGCTCAAATTTATTAAATATGGGGCGGCGATTATGATAGAGTACTTTCATACGGGCTGCCAGGGCTCTACGTGCCAGTGCTCTTCCGATCTTGCCCAAGCCTACAATGCCCAGGGTTTTGCCGTAAAGGCTATGGCCTATATGAGGTCGCATCATCCCCCACAGGAAATCAGGGTCATTGCGCAAACGACGGTCACATTCGTTGATTCTTCGCAACAATGCATGTATAAGTCCAAAAGCGAGTTCAGCAGTAGCCTCGGTTACAGCAGTTGGCGTATTGGTCACTACTATTCCTTTTTCCTTGGCATATGCTATGTCTATCTTATCTACACCGGCCCCGTAGTTGGCGATGATGCCAAGCTTACTGCCTTTGTCAATAAGTTCACGATCTACCTTCAGACTGGCAGCTAGCAGGGCATCGCAATCGCCTATTTGCTGCATCAGTTCTTCCCGGCTAAACCTAAGATCTTTGGGAGTGATTAGCTCATGTTTTTCACGAAGAACCTGCAAGCCTGCTTCCGGTAGACGATACGAAACGAGAATTTTAGCCATAAAAATGGGTGTTATGCTTACTAAAAATTTGGAAAGCTCAATATAGGGGATAAAGGGCAAATATGCAGATCAGTAGTGAAAAAGAGCACTATTTCAAGTGCTTACCTGATAAGCGGATCATATCGCGCTGTACAATCTCGATGAAGGGTAGCGCGCAGCACTACTGTTCACATACCGCGCTCATGCGCTTGATTTTTTCTATACGTTCACTGATAATCAGCTGCTTCAATCATTGAAGCATATCCCGATAGACCTGCGTTGGAGTCAGCGGTACCACTCGTATAAGCTGAAATACGATCAAATTTTCTTCCCTTGAAAATTGAGCGCATATATTTTCTCACATCTGTTTTACTGCTCTAAGATTGTTGGTACCATCCACAGACTGACCATGGTCAATGCCGCCTCGGTTATTCGTCATACAGTTTTCGAAAAAATGGAGGCTGGCAGACTTTGCCGACCAGGCTGAAAATTTGCGGTTTTATAGCTCCACCTGTCTTACATTGCGGTACCCTGACTGCCTTCAACCTTATTAAATAAAAATTATAGTGCAGGTGTTTGTCAATAAATTGGCGAAAGCCCATAGGTAATGCTTATGTTAAATTCAGATTGATGCATTGCTTAGGAGTCAAACAGAGCCTTCAGATTTTCAAAGCCCTAAAAAATGCAAACGCATTCGGATAAGTTGATGATTTATCCTTAACCTCAGCATTTTATTAACACATTATTTATAGCCGGATAAAAAGCTGTTTGACGAGGGTGGTCTTTCTGTTTAGGAATCAATCGTGATATTTGCTAATATTGTAAGAAGAGGGCTTTTTACTTGTACATCAATTATCACTTTTTATAAAACGTTAATTTTTATGTGAGTACTTGATAACACTAATTAGGTACCATTATTTAAGTTTTGTAAAGCTCTTCCGCTACCATTTTGTTGTTTCCACTTATATAATTATGTCCGACCGAGACCAGTTATACCCTTATGCCAATGGGCAGCATTATCATGGCAAGTCTGCCCGTGAAGTGTTTCAGGATATCTATGAGCAAAATACCTGGAATATAAGCACTCAGGAATCTGTTTCAGGTGAAGGCTCTACTACTGAGCAAACACAGGCGCTAAAAAAGGATTTGCCCAGGCTACTCAGGCAATTCAATGTACACAGCATGCTGGATTTACCCTGTGGGGATTTCCACTGGATGCAGGAACTGAAACTGGAAGGAATTCACTATACAGGGGCTGATATTGTCTCTGAACTCGTTCAAAAAAATCAAAGGCTTTATGGGTGCAATCACAGGGAGTTTACACTCATGGATCTGATCAATGACCCATTGCCTCAGGTTGATCTTATTTTTTGCCGCGACTGCCTGGTACATTTCTCCCACCAAGATGTGAGCTCAGCATTGACAAATATAAAAGCAAGCGGTTCTACCTACCTGATGATGACCCATTTCCCCCTTGAGGATCACAATAAAGACATAATAACCGGAGGCTGGCGTCCCGCTAATTTTTGTCTGCCCCCCTTTAACCTTCCACTGCCTCTGGAGTTACTCAATGAGCAATGTAGTGAGATGGAAGGCGCTTTTCATGATAAGAGCATGGCCGTATGGAAAATTGAAGACATTTAAAAAAGGCTGTATGCACCTAACTATGCTGCTATCTTGAAAAAAGCATATTTACAATACACAATAAGTGGAAAGGGTTTCTCAAAAAAATCTAAAAAAAGCGTCTGATCAGATATCCAAATTGAAAATAAAGCGTTTTAAATATTAAGTTGTGTACTTAAAGTGCTTGTATCTTCAAGGATACGAGAAGTAAAATGGATGAGTATCGTTGGTTGTAGTAATATAATCTTACCTAAATCGTAAATCTCACACTTTATTAAAAGGCATAATAATAGACATCAAAGGCAATTTTTTGTATATTCCATCATGCCTTAAAAAGCTAGGTCCCAATTATTTAGTAGTTATGAGTCGCTTACTGTAATAATACCTGAAGGTTTTTGAAAGTATACTACAATATCTAAATAAACAATTTCTCTGTTCCTTCCGGTAATACGTATTGCATAAGACAAATACAAAGCAGTATCAACAACCCTCAGGGTTCACCCTAAAATATGTATGCCATGAAGTTACTTACATTAATCACCATATTTTTTCTTATGACCAGTTTCATTGGTGTTCCTCTCAATGGAGATCAAAGTGAACTGGATTGGTATAAAAACGGCGATAAAGCTTATGCTTATGACTTTATCACACAGAATATTGAGAAAAAGCAAGTATTGCATTTACGTTCCAATCAGGAAAGTGTGAAAGGGTGGGGAACGATTATGAAAAACATTTCTTCAAAGCCTTTCAAGGGTAGAAAGGTTAAATTTACCGCTTCTGTCAAAACAGAAGATATCAAGGGCTGGGTGGGGCTTTGGATGAGAGTTGCTGATTCACAAACCAATGAGATTTATGCCTACGAAAATATGATTCGCCACGCCATCAAAAACACGCAGGACTGGAAAGATTACTCCATCACCTTAGAAGTAGACCCGGATAGTGATATTATTTCTTACGGTATCCTGCTGAATGAGGCCGGTAAGGTATGGATGAAGGATACAAAAATTGAAGTTTTCACTGGCGTAGCTCCTGCTATCAAGGTGAATAAAACCCGCTAAATATTATCCTGTGGACTCTTTTGCATTTACAAATCAGGCACATGCTTTAGCTCATGTGTCTTTTTTACTTTACATGCATAGGGATAAGCCAATTGAAGCCATAAATGCGCTTTAACAACAACTTAACCTCTCTTTCCCTCATGAGTCATATTAATTCTTTAAGTTTGCAGTAAAAAAAGCATGCTTAGAGGCTTTATTATCTTATTCTCTTCTTTCCTGATAAGCTCATATTTACCGGTCTACGGCTGGGGCCAGTTAGGTCATCGTACTATTGGACAAATCGCTGAATGGCATCTAAACAAACGCGCTGCAAAGAAAATCAATCAGATTCTTGGACCCAACTCGCTGGCGATGGTCAGTACCTGGATGGATGAAATCCGTTCTGATGATGCCTACGACTATACCTATACCTGGCACTGGGTAACCATACCCAACAGACAAAAATATGATAAAAGCATACAAGAGCCTGAAGGCGATGCTTATGCAGTAGTTAGGCAAATCATTAGTGGGTTGAAAAGCGATACTATTTCTACCCAGACAGAAGAAGAATACCTCAAAATGCTGGTACACCTGGTGGGAGACCTCCACCAACCTTTACATGTAGGCACAGGTGAGGACAAAGGAGGGAATGATGTCAGAGTTGAGTGGATGGGTGAGCCTTCTAACCTGCATAGGGTGTGGGACAGTGACATGATCAATAGCAGACAACTCAGCTACACTGAGCTGGCCCAGCACCTCAATCGCCGAGCAACTGAAAGACTGGTAAAGCAATGGCAGTCAACCTCCCCTGAACAGTGGCTGTATGAGGCGATGGACTTACGCCCAACTGTCTATGACTTGCCTGAGCATAAACATTTGGGTTACGAATACTCATATGTCAATTACCCCATTGTAGAAGAGCAATTATTACAAGCAGGCATAAGGTTAGCAGGCATCCTTAATGAAATTTACGGTTAGCATCCTTATGCCCCTGAAGGCTGGTGGTCGTCAGGTATTTATAACTACTGTATATTTCAGGTAAAAATTTTGCTTATTTTCAGTATTTCTCTAAATTTCCCGGTTAAAGGAATCTATTTATCAGTAGACTCACTTCCTTTAAATACTAGTATTAAGGGCTGTAGCTAGCCAAAATAGCTATAAGTACACGGAATAACAGAGACAAACCCTGACTTTATGAATGAAGGAGAATGCTAACTGAAAAGGAAAGTAAAGCCGTTTTGCTTACTTAAGCATTATTTACCAGATTGAAATATTACGTAGGGAATTTCTTGCATTACCCAAAGTCTGTGAGTTATGAAACAAATACTGCAACCTGCACCTTTCCATCTTTTCTATGTATTGTGCCTGGCATGTTTAGGCTTAACTTCACTGAACAAGGTTTTAGCACAGAAATCACCCCTGTTTGAGCTTTTATCTTCTTCCAAGTCAGGCATTAATTTTAAGAATCAGTTGAAAGAAGATGAGAAGCACAATATTCTCACTTACGAGTATTTTTACAATGGGGGAGGAGTAGCTATTGGAGATGTTAACAATGACGGGCTTGAGGACATTTTCTTTACTGCCAATATGGGCAAAAACGCCCTCTTTCTGAATCAGGGTGACCTCAAATTCAAAGACATCAGCAAAGCAGCCAAGGTAGAAGGGAAAAAAGACGCGTGGAGCACCGGCGTTACCATGGTGGATATCAATGAGGATGGCTTACTGGACATATATGTATGCTACTCCGGCTGGCAGGATGAGAAAGCAAGGCGAAATGAATTGTACCTCAATCAGGGCGGAGAGGAGTTTGTAGAAAAAGCGGCTGAATATGGTCTGGATGACCCTTCCAACAGTACGCAGGCTGCCTTTTTTGACTTTGACAAAGATGGCGACCTGGATATGTATCTGCTAAACCATAATACTACCGTTATTTATGAAGTGGAGTACAATAATGTCCGCGATACCCGTCATCCGCTGGCCGGAGATAAACTGTACGAAAATGTGAACGGGCATTTTGTAGATATTAGTGAGAAAGCCGGCATCAAAGGCAGCCCGCTGGGTTTTGGACTGGGCGTTGCTATAGCCGACGTTAATGGAGATGGCTGGCAGGATATCTACATATCCAATGATTATATAGAGCCTGATTACCTTTACATCAATCAGCAGGACGGCACCTTTAAAGATCAAATGACAGAATATTTTCAGCATATCTCCTACTTCTCTATGGGGTCGGATATTGTGGACATGAACAATGACGGTGAGCCTGACATCTATACGCTGGATATGCTCCCTGAAGATAATGAACGGCAGAAGTTACTGTATGGCCCGGATAATTATGAGCATTACGCTCTGATGGTGATGAACGGCTTCTATCATCAGAATATGCGGAATATGCTGCACGTAAATAATGCCAATGGTACTTTCAGCGAAGTAGGACAACTGGCGGGCGTATCCAATACGGACTGGAGCTGGTCCTCACTCTTTGCTGATTTTGATAACGATAGCTGGAAAGACCTTTTCATCACCAATGGCTACTATCGCGACTACACCAATCGTGATTTTCTGAAATACAAAGGGGACTATTTCTTCCAGAAGGCAGTCAATGAAGAAAAAGCGGATACTTTTCAGTTGGTCACCAGCATGACTTCCACGCCGGTGCACAATTATATCTTCAAAAATGATGGGGAACTAAATTTTACTGACAAAAGTGAACCCTGGGGCTTTGAGGATAAGACGTTTTCTAATGGTGCCGCTTACGGTGACCTGGACAATGACGGTGATCTGGAATTGGTCGTTAACAATCTGAATGAGCGTGCTTTTTTGCACAAGAATCTCAGCAGGGAGCAGCATCCCGATCATCATTATCTGAGCTTGTTACTTAAAGGGAATAAGTTTACCGCTTTGGGTGCAAAGCTGAAAATATACACGAAGAACGGGATTCAGTTTTTTGAAAATATGCCTACCCGGGGGTTTCAGTCTTCTATGAGTTCCCGTATCCATATTGGCCTGGGTAGCACAGAGCAAGTAGATTCTATTCAGGTGCAATGGCTTTCTGGTAGCAGCCAAACGCTCAGAAACGTGAAAGTTGACCAACTGCTAACCATTGATGAGAAAGATAGTCAAAAGCCGGTTATGACATCCACTCAAACAGCTAGCTGTGTGTTTCAGAAGGTGCCCACACTGCTACCTTACCAGCATCAGGAATACGCATACAATGATTTTAAGCGTCAGCCGCTTCTCATGAATATGCTAACCACCTGCGGTCCTTCTATGACCATGGCAGATGTCAATCAGGATAATCTACCGGATATCTTTGTAGGAGGCGCTAAAGGAAGTTTTGGCAAAATCTATACGCTCACCTCTGAGGGACAGTACCAAGAAACTGAGCAGGATTTTAGTAGCATAGATATGCTCAATACCGATGCTGATGCCGTGTTTTTTGATGCCGATGGTGATGGCGACCAGGACCTATACGTAGCCAGCGGAGGGTATCAGGATTTTAATCCGCAGGACCTGGTACTTCAGGATATTCTTTACTTAAATGACGGACAAGGCAAGTTTGAAGTCTCAGAAGGTACACTGCCGCCTATGCTAGTCAGTAAATCATGTGTAGCACCCGCTGATTATGATCAGGATGGAGATGTGGACCTGTTTGTAGGGGGAAGAGTCATTCCCGGGCAGTACCCCATGACACCCCAGAGCTTCCTGCTGGAGAATGAAGGTGTGGATAAAGACGGGAAGCCGCGCTTTAGCGATGTGATGAAGGACAAAATACCCGGGCTTGCCAAGGCAGGCATGCTCACCGATGCAAGCTGGACAGACCTCAATGGTGATGAGCGTCAGGACCTGATCGTAGTGGGAGAGTACATGCCTATCAAAATTTTTATCAACCGTGGAGAAAAAGGCTTTGAAGATGCCACTGAACAATATTTTGAAAGACCTATTTCAGGACTATGGAACAAGCTGACGCTGGCGGACTTTGACAATGATGGAGATCAGGATATTGTAGCGGCAAACTTTGGTTTGAACTCGCAACTCAAGGTAAGTTATGAAGAACCATTGCGCATGGTTTATCATGATTTTGATGGTAATGGTTCAGTAGATCCTATTCTAACTTATTACATTCAGGGAAAACCGTATCCTTTTGCCAGCCGGGGCGAGCTGCTGGACCAAATCTATAGCATGCGCCAAAAGTATACTACTTATGCCGACTATGCCGATGCTCAGCTGGAAGACATTTTCTCGGAAAAAGAGCTGCAAGAGGCCAGGGTACTTACTGCCGAGACTTTAGAAACCATGTATCTGGAAAATAAAGATGGCAAATTCATTCCGCTTAAACTTCCTAAAGAGGCGCAGTTTGCTCCTGTATACGCCATCGCTACGCTGGACTATAATAATGATGGTAATCTGGACTTAATTCTGGCAGGCAACCAGAGTGCGATCAGAATCCGCATGGGCGTGATGGATGCCAACTACGGACAGCTCTTTGAGGGGGATGGAAAAGGAAACTTTACTTATGTTCCTCAGACAAAATCAGGCCTTGATCTGAAAGGGGATGTAAAGTCCTTTGAAAGTATCAGAATTAAAGATGAAACTTATCTGTTGATAGGTATTAACAATAGTGGAATAGAATCCTACAAATTGACTCAGCCATGAGAATTGTGAGCTTAAGTTTTATCCTCAGTTTCTTGTTTACCTCAGCTGCTGCCATTACCCCCCCAGATGAGGAAATGCGCAAAGCACAGATCAAGGATTTTACTGACCAAGTATTTGAGATTTCCTCAGTTATGCTCCATGATGTGGTCAACCCACCAGCTGCCAGTCGGTTTTATGCCTACGCCATGCTGGCGGCTTATCAGGTGGTAGAAGCCAATAATGAAGTCCTTCCCAGGCTCAGCAGCAAGTTTAAAGCATCACCAAATTTCACTACTGTACCTACTCCCAAATCGCTGGACAAGGTGTTTGCAGCCACTTATGCCATGCTGGAGTTAGGCAAGAAAATTCTTCCTTCCGGCTACATGCTACAGGAAAAGCAAGACGCTTATATTGATACCTACCAAAAAAAATACAAGCTTTCCAACAAGGCTTCGGCAGCAAATGTAAGTTACGCTGAAGCTATCGCCCAGCAGGTACTGACTTACGCTAAAACCGACGGTTACGGCAAGTTAAGTACTTATACACGTTATACACCGGCACAAAAAGAAGGAAGCTGGTATCCTACTCCGCCAGCGTATATTGAAGCCATTGAGCCCAACTGGATGCATATACGCACTTTTTTTATGGACTCGGCCAACCAGTTTATGCCTCCTCCTCCGGCTCCTTTCAGCCTGGACAGTACGAGCAGCTTTTATAAGCAGACCATGGAGGTGTATGAAACGGTGAAAAGCCTTGATGAAGAAAAAGAAGAGATAGCCAACTTCTGGGATTGCAATCCCTTTGCCGTAAAATTTACTGGACATATGGCTATAGGGCTGAAGAAAATTACGCCCGGAGGGCACTGGATAAGCATTGCAGGTATTGCCTGTGAAAATGCTGATATATCTTTTGACAAAGCAGTCTTGACGCATACGCTGCTAGCGCTTACCTTGCATGATGCTTTTATCAGTTGCTGGCATGAGAAATACCGCAGTGACCGCATTCGTCCCGAGACTGTGATCAACCGCTATATTGACCAGCGCTGGAGGCCTATTCTGCAAACCCCTCCTTTCCCGGAATATACCAGCGGGCACAGTGTAGCCTCAGCTTCAGCGGCAGTCATTCTTACTGCACTACTAGGAGACAATTTCTCCTTTGATGATGATTCCGAAGTTTACTTTGGCTTACCAGTCAGATCATTTACTTCTTTCTACCAGGCAGCAGAGGAAGCTGCTATTTCAAGACTCTATGGAGGTATTCACTTTCGCGATGCGATAGAAGATGGTGTAGTGGAAGGCAAGGCTATTGGGCATTTTGCCCTGAGTAAGCTCTCAATTTCTCCGGAGGAAGTCTCAGGCAGGTAGTGTTTTGTATACCCACACCGTTATCGCCTAAGAGTATGCCATTCTTAAGAAGTAACTGGTGTTGCGTAACTTTCCTGCCTTAAGCTTTTATGCAGAATACTGTCCGCAAAACTGTATTTTATACCCGCTACTGAAAATTTCTTCATTTACATATTAATTAAAGGAAATTTAATTGCTTTTCATTACCTAAAAAGTCTCTATAAACTTAAAAAAAGATGTTTTTTTTAACTAAAACACTTAACTCTTCATACTATTTTCTCAATACTTTTTAGGGTTTTTACCCCTATTTATTAGCACCCTGAATATCATCTCTAAATTATTTGAGAATATCATAATTATGCCTAAATTAATTAAGTATTTGCTATTAATATCTACCTAAAACCATTCAATTTATGAGAATCACAAACAACTCTTTTCTCTCAACCATGCTATTGCATACAACAACCAAACTCTACCTCAAATGAAAAAACAATTACTCATTTTAACACTTATGGTTGCCAGCGTCACTTATGCGATGGCGCAAAGGCAGGTCTCAGGAACTGTGACCGGTACCGATGATAGTGATCCATTACCAGGAGTCAATGTACTGGTCAAAGGCACTACTACTGGTACTGTGACAGACATTGACGGAAATTACAATATTAGTGTGCCCGGAGATGATGCGATTCTCACATTTTCTTCTATTGGGTATGCCCTCCAGGAGGTTGAAGTAGGAAGCAGATCTACTATCAACGTGAGCCTGGCCCCTGACGTCCAGGAGCTAAGTGAAGTTGTAGTAACAGCCCTGGGTATGGAGCGTAGCGCAAAGGCGCTTTCTTATTCAGTAGGACAAGTAGATGGAGAAAGCTTCCAGGAAGCACGAGAACTTAATATTGCAAACTCCCTCGCTGGTAAAGTAGCCGGGGTTAATGTCAGCAATATTGCCTCCGGCCCGGCCGGTTCCAGCCGTGTAGTTATCCGTGGTAATGTCTCACTGACGGGTAATAACCAACCTCTTTATGTGGTAGACGGGATTCCGATAGACAATTCAGGATTTGGACAGGCAGGCATGTGGGGAGGTTCTGATGAAGGTGATGGAACATCCAGTATTAACCCGGATGACATTGCTGAAATGACTGTTTTGAAAGGAGCGAACGCAGCCGCATTATATGGATCAAGAGCCTCCAACGGTGTTATTCTGATCACCACGAAAAGCGGAAAAGCCAGAAAAGGTATTGGCATTGATTTTAATTCCAACTTTGTCTTCGAGGATATTTTCAACCTGTTAGACCTGCAAAAAGAATACGGACAGGGCAACCAGGGACGTGCCCCGGTAGACGCATCAGAGGCTTTCAATGTGGGCACAAGCGTATGGGGAGGCCGTTTGGACGGAAGGCCTGTAGCACAGTTTGATGGTGTGGAACGGCCTTATGCTTATGCGGGAGATAATTATGATCGCTTTTACCGGACCGGAACCACCTGGACAAATAGCATAGGTTTTTCCGGAGGCAATGAGACACAAACTTTCCGTTTGAACTTCTCTAACCTGCAAAATAAAAGCATCATTCCAAATTCTGGATAC
Source organism: Catalinimonas alkaloidigena (assembly GCF_029504655.1). Lineage (NCBI taxonomy): Bacteria > Pseudomonadati > Bacteroidota > Cytophagia > Cytophagales > Catalimonadaceae > Catalinimonas > Catalinimonas alkaloidigena. The sequence goes on along the minus strand of NZ_JAQFIL010000001.1, from coordinate 7,605,498 downwards.
GACCGTAACAACCTAAGCTTATCATATAATGGAAATTATGCTGATAAGCTTACCGTTACTTCTAAGGTTATGTATTCCAACGAGAATGCACAAAACCGCCCGCGCATTTCTGACTCACCGGGTAATGCTCCTCAGGGATTATTGAGACTCCCTCCTAACTATAACGTCAACGATTTGAAAGGAGATCCAGACAAGCTAGGTGCAGTACCTGAGGGATTTGTGCCCGGAGATGGTAAAGCCCCCGGTGAGGAATTACAAATATCTAATGACCTTTGGAACCAGAACCCCTGGTGGGCGGCGCATCAGTTTGAGAATGACGATGTCAGGGACAGGATCATCACTTCTAATGTAGCTCGTTATGACATTACAGATTTTCTTTATGTGCAGGGGCGCTTCGGGATGGACTGGTATACCCGGAGAGAAACTGATATCACTCCTTATGGAACCGGCTATCAGCGCCGGGGGAGCATGAATGAAAGAGAAGAACGTATACGTGAAACCAATCTGGAAGGGATGATTGGCTTTGATGATAACTTTGGAGATATTTCTGTTAATGCCTTCATAGGAGGAAACCGTATGCGACGTTCTTACGAAGCACTGGCTTTGAACGGAAGTAATTTTAATATTCCATTCTTCAATACTTTTACCAATCTGGAAAACCAGAATCCTGGCTATGGATTCAGCGAAAAAGGGATTAACTCAGTATTTGGGTCAGCTACCATCGGTTATAAGGATTTAATTTACATAACAGGAACCGCACGACAGGACTGGTTCTCTACGCTCAATCCTGAAACTAACGATATTTTATACCCATCTATCGGAGGTAGCTTTGTCTTCACAGAGCTTTTTAACATGTCCAGCAACAGCTTTCTTTCTTATGGTAAGCTGCGTAGTTCGTGGGCACAGGTGGGAGGAGATACCGACCCCTACCGCTTAGACCTGACCTATAGTTTGGGACAAGGTCACCTGGGCTTACCTACTGCCTCTATCTCACAAAGTAATATTCCTAACCGCTTCCTGGTACCCCTGACTTCTACTGAGTTTGAAATTGGTGCGGACTTCCGCTTCTTCAATAACCGGCTCGGTGTTGACTTTACCTATTATCGTCAGGAAACTACTGATGACATCCTGAATGCTACCATTTCCGAAGCTTCAGGCTTCTCAGGAACAACCATTAACGTAGGAAAAATGCAAAACAGAGGAGTTGAGCTCTTGCTAACAGGTACACCTATACAGCAAAGTGATTTCAACTGGGATGTCACATTTAACTTCTCTCTGAATAACAATGAAGTAATTGAGCTTTCTGATGGCATTACCAGTATACAGGTTGGTGAGCCTCGTACCAGGGTAGCATTCATCAATCAGATTGTGGGTGAACAATTCAGTACGATCACTGGCTTTACCCAGAAGATGATCAATGGACAGCCGGTATTTGATCCGGATAGTGGTCAGCCGGTACGCTCAGACGAAACTTCTATTCTTGGCAACGGTGTACATAATTATGTGGGAGGTCTGACCAACAGCTTCAATTGGAAAGGAATATACATGGACTTTCTGATTGACTTCAAGGCTGGAGGGGATATTTACTCAGGAACTAACGCACGCTTTGTAGGAGCAGGTCAGCATAAGATGACAGTAGAACCCACCAGTGGACTTGGCTTTGTTTCAGAAGGCCGCGAGTCGCTTACTGTTACCGGAGTAGATCAGGATGGAGAAGCCTTCTCCAAAACGCTGGATGCCACAGAAATTCCTGGCTTCTGGGGGGCGTACAGTTCGCTATCAGATCGTTTCATCTATGATGCGTCTTTCATTAAATTCCGCCAGCTAAGCCTGGGCTATACATTGCCCAGTAGCTTGTTAAAAAACACACCTATAAACAGGGCAAGTATTTCCTTCGTAGGAAGAAACCTTTTCATTCTGTATTCCAATCTGGAAAACGTTGACCCTGAGTCTAACTACAGCAATGATAACGCACAGGGTTTTGACTACTTTGGTGTGCCTCAAACCCGTTCTTATGGATTTAATTTAAAGGTGAGCTTTTAAAAAAAACAGATAACAATGAAATACATAAATATATTTTCATGCATCATCATCATCTGTATGCTGCCACTGGCGAGCTGCGATAACGATGAACTGGTGGAACTAAATATTAACCCCACCGCTGCTAATGAACTGGACTGGAAGTTCATGTTGACCCAGGGGCAGGTGCAAGCTGCCGAAAACCGATATATCAATGGCAGGGTGCATCTGAACCTTGCATCCGGTCTTATCCAGCAGATGGCAACCCTACAAGTGGGCGGAGAGAGAGGAAGCGGTGATAAATACATGCGCCACCTTGACAGTTTCAATGGTTTTATGTCTTACGTTTATGAAAACGCCCTGAAAACTTTAGGAGAGGTTATTCGCCAGACTGGGCCAGAAGGCACAAACCCCAACTGGACAAACCTGCACCATATGGCCCAGATCATGTATATTATTCCTATGCATATCATGACCGATTTGCATGGTAATGTGCCCTACACCGAAGCCAACAAAGGGGTTGAGGGCATATTCTTTCCTAAATATGATTCACAGGAAACCATCTACAAGGATATGCTGGCTAAGCTTGAGGTTGCCGCCGCTACCATAGGCACCGGTTCGGATGAGGTAGGCGCTGCTGATGTTGTATACGGAGGAGACTTTACCAAGTGGAAAAAGCTCGCTAATTCGCTGATGTTACGTTTAGCCATGCGTATTTCTAATGTAGATCCCGGTACTGCTCAAACTTATGTGCAGAAAGCCATTTCCGGAGGTGTGATGGAGAGCAATGAGGACATGGCGTGGATACAGATGGCATCCGGCCCCAGCCAGTGGTTCAACCAAAATGGTATTTCCCGTGCCATGATCCCTGATGACTGGGGAGCTAACAATATGCTTAGCAAAACTCTGATTGACTTTCTTAAAGGTCGTAATGATCCTCGCCTGATGATCTATAGCGGAGGAATCGGTATCTGGGGTGGTCCTTACAATACAGACCCCGCCGCGCAAAAAGGCATGCCTAATGGTTATGATACGGAAACCATCAAGGAGTACGAAGGCACCACTGAAGAAATAGACAGGGAGCTTACCTACTCTCGCCTTAATCCAATGATGCTGGATGTAGATGACCCCTTTATCTTTATGACTTATGCAGAGGTAGAATTCCTATTAGCCGAGGCCGCACTCAAAGGTTGGCACAGTGGTGATGCTACCTCTCACTACAATGCCGGTGTCAAAGGCTCAATGCAGCAGTGGGATATTTTTGATCCTTCACTGACCGTGAGCGATGCGGAAGTAGAAGCCTATCTGGCGGCTAACCCTTTTGATGGTTCAGAGAAAATGATCGGTGAGCAACACTGGGCAGCAAACTTTATGCAATGGTATGAGGCCTATAGTAACTGGAGAAGAACGGGTTACCCGGAACTAAGTCCGGTAAATTATCCTGGTAATGTTTCAGGCGGGCAGATATTCAGAAGAATTGAATACTATTCTCAGGAAGTGGCCAATAACCCTAACCTTCAGGAAGGGGGTACACTTCCCAACGATGTGATGACCCGTGTATGGTGGGACGTTCAGTAAAAAGATAATTTGATAAAATCATGATAGCGGGCCTGATCTTACAGGTCCGCTATTTTTTATTCAGTAACCAATTGATCCGTGCCTTAAAACCTGCTTATGCTTTTTTTTCAAGATTATACTCATTACATTTTAAGGCATTTTGAAAAACGAGAAACCTGATACCCAAGTGCTTAGGAGCGTTGTACACATTCACTACTTAATTATCCTGTTAGGAATTATTGGGTGTAGCAGAAAGAAGACTGAAGTAGCCTGGCAGCAATCTTTTTATCAGATTGGGTCCCAGTCTTCACCCAAAGCAGCCGACCTGAATGCTGATGGGATACTGGATATCGTAATAGGCGCTGGAAAAGAAGAATTAGCTCCCACAGAGCAAGGTATACTTGCCCTAAATGGTAAGAATGGTGACTTACTTTGGCAACAGGCGGCTGATGCCAGTATCGTAGGCTCAGCAGTATTCTACGACATCAATGGTGATGGCGTCAAGGATGTTTTTATAGGAGGAAGAAACCATAGCCTGAAAGCCCTGGATGGTAAGAGTGGCGATTTAATTTGGGAATACAGCTATCACCACGAAAATGATCCGGTATTGCAGTATGCACGTTTCAACTTTTACAACAGCGTTCTTGTACCAGATCAGAATCATGATGGCTTCCAGGATTTACTTACTGTAAACGGCGGTAATTGGAATGCTCTGCCCAATGATACCAGCGAACGCCATCCTGCTGTGCTGATGCTATTTGACTCCCGAAACGGAAAAATTATCGCGGCAGATACCATGCCTGATAGCCATGAATCTTATATGTCTCCGCTCTGCTTTGCGCATGCAGGAAATGAAAATATACAGCTCATATTCGGTACGGGTGGCGAAACTATGGGAGGCAGCTTGTATCTTGCTACGCTTGATGATCTGATAAAAGGGCAACTCTACAAAGCCAAAGCTATTGCCACCGAAGAACAGCATGGATTTATCGCTCCCCCTGTATTGACAGACATCACAGAGGATGGCTATACTGATATCATAGCAATCTCTCACGCTGGCACAGCCTCTGCGATAGATGGAAAATCCTTAGAGCCAATATGGGAAACAAAATTTAGCCAGATGGAGTCAAGCAATAGTTTTGCTGTGGGCTATTTTAATGAGGACAATATTCCGGATTTCTTTACCATGCTGAGTAAGGGTAAATGGCCGGATTATTCAACAGCCTCACAGGTACTTCTTGATGGCAGAGACGGTGTAATTATCTACCAGAACAATATTGGTTGTTTCAATTTATCTACCCCTGTAGCTTACGATATAGATAATGATGGGTATGACGAAGCTATTCTCAGCGTCAATGATTACGACTGTGATATTGAGCTTACAGAAGACATTCGTTCACCAAAAAGTATAAGAATGCGGCTAATCGCACTTGACTTCCAGGATAGAAAAGAACATATCATAGACCAGGCTCCAAGTTTTAAGAACATTTACTCTACACCCTGGCTGGGCGACCTGGACATGGATGGATTCCTCGATATCGTCTATACTCAATACTTCAACCCAAATGACCTTTTCCGCTTTATGGGAATGAGTGTAAAGCGCATCAGTACAGGAATCAGAATGCAAGGCTCACCGCGCTGGGGTGAATACATGGGAACCCAGAGTAAGAGCCAGTTTCCAACAAAAAAACAATATAGCCTAATCGAGTAAAAAAGAACCTCCTAGCTTATGAGCTCTATATATAATTACTGTATTTTTCTGTTTTTTGGATGTATGTTGTTCACTGCCTGCTCGCAGGAAATATCTGAACAGAAGAGCAAGCCTACTGCTCCTGAAAATAATGGACAGACCTACTTTCGTCTGTTAGAAGCCGGATCTACAGGCGTAGACTTTATCAACCAGGTAGAGGATCAGGAGGATTTTAACATTCTTACCTATCGCAATTTTTATAATGGAGGAGGTGTAGCTATCGGGGATATCAACAATGATAGCCTTCCCGATTTATACTTCACCGCCAATTTGACAGGAAATAAACTATACCTCAACAAAGGAAACATGACATTTGAAGATGTCACCGAACAGGCAGGTGTTGCCGGCACTAAAGCCTGGAGCACAGGGGTAACGATGGCTGATGTGAATGGAGATGGCTGGCTGGACATTTACGTCAGCAATTCGGGTGATATCGCTGGAGATAATAAGGAAAACGAGTTGTTTATCAATCATGGAGACCTTTCTTTTAGTGAACAAGCCGAGGAGTACGGTTTAAACAATCAGGGCTACTCTACCCAGGCAGCATTCTTTGACTACGACCTGGATGGAGATCTTGACTGCTACTTACTCAACAACAGTTTTAAAGATCCCAGCAAGATTGACCTGTTCAAAAGTATGCGTGATGAACCCGACGAAATGGGAGGAGATAAACTGTACAGAAATGATGGTAATAAGTTTACAGACATCACCCTGCAGGCAAACATCTACAGCAGCGCCATAGGATTCGGACTAGGCGCAGTAATCGGGGATATCAATCAGGACATGTATCCCGACATTTATATTAGCAATGACTTTTGGGAACGAGACTACCTTTACATCAACCAGGGAGACGGGAGCTTCTCCGAAGAATTGATCGACCGCATAGACTTCTGTTCCATTTCCAGTATGGGAGGTGATATGGCGGATATTAATAATGACGGTCATCCCGAGATTTTTACCACTGATATGCTGGCGGGTGATAATTACCGGCTGAAAGCTATGTCAGCCTTTGACCCTTATCACCTGGAGAACATGAAGTACAGGGCTAATTATCATTACCAAATAGGGCAAAACTGCCTGCACCTTAACGATGGCAAAGGCGATTTTCAGGAGATTGGCATGCTTTCAGATGTAGCAGCCACAGACTGGAGTTGGGGGGCACTTATTTTTGATTTTGAAAATGATGGGCATAAAGACCTCTTTGTCAGTAATGGTCTACAACGAGACCTGATGTATATGGATTTTCGGGACTTTCTTTCAGACAATGGAGTATACCGAAAAATAGCCCAAAAAGAGAAGGTTGACTATAGTAATATGATTACTCAGATGCCTTCTAACCCAATCAGAAATTTTGCCTTTAGCAATACCGGAAGGCTGGGTTTTGAAGATAACACAGTGCAGCTGGGACTGGCTCAGCCCTCTTTCAGCAATGGGGCCGCATATGGTGACCTGGATAACGATGGGGATCAGGACCTGGTCATCAACAATGTCAATATGCCTGTCTTCATCTACCAAAACGAAGCTGAAAAGACACAGCATCACTACCTCAAAATTAAATTTAAAGGTTATGCGAACAACCCTTTTGGTATTGGTGCACAGGTCAAAATATCGATTAAGGAGAATATTCAGGTATTACAGAATTTCAATACCCGGGGTTTTGAGAGTAGCATTGAGCCTTACTTATTATTTGGTCTTGGGGAAGAAAGTAGCATTGATCAACTTGAAGTAATCTGGCCGGATAAAAGAAAACAGCTACTGAAAAATATTGCTGCTGACCAAACCCTCACGCTGGATCATGAAGAGGCTAGTAGTACAGCGGTGCCAGTATCAACTGCCAGGAATGTTCCGGCTCCTCTACTAACAGAAGTCAGTGACCAATTGGTGCAGGGAGACTCCCGCCATCAGGAGAACCGCTACAATGATTTTGATCACGAAATTTTACTCTGGAGAATGTTGTCGACCGAAGGCCCCAGAATAGTAAAAGGGGATGTAAATGGGGATAAGCTTGAAGATTTCGTTTTACTGGGTGCTAAAGACGATGAAGACAAACTATTTACCCAGAGGAATGACGGAAGTTTTAAAAGAACGCCGAGTGAGGGGCTAAAAATAGCTGGATCATTTGAAAGTAGCTGTGGCGCTTTTCTGGATGTAGACCAGGATGGCGACCAGGACCTGATGTTAGGTGCTGGCGGCAACGAGTATCTTGAAGGAGGTCAGCATTTTATTTTAAGGTACTTTGAAAATGACGGGCAGGGAAAGCTGAAGCCCAGCAACCGTAACGTTCCCCGCCTCGTAGGCAACTTCTCCTGTCTGGAAGCGGCAGACTTTAATGGGGATGGCAGCATGGATATGTTTTTGGGAGGAAGATGCGTACCAGGTAACTATGGTCTTCCTCCACGAAGCTACTTAATGGTCAACAAAGGAGGTAACTGGGTGGACGAAACCCCCGAAGCACTATCGGGCATTGGCATGGTGACTGATGCTAGTTGGGTAGATATAGATGGAGACCAGGATAAGGACTTAATCGTTGTAGGTGAGTGGATGGGAATTCATATTTTTAACAACGAAGATGGTAAGTTGGTCAACAGTACTGAAATCAAAAATAGCCAGGGCTGGTGGAACAGAATTGAAGCTGCTGATTTGGATAAAGATGGTGATATGGATTTTGTGTTAGGTAATTGGGGGCTAAACAGTAAACTTCAGGCATCTCCCGAAAAACCTCTTAGCCTGTATGTAAACGATTTTGACAGAAACAACAAGAGCGAGTTTATACTCAGTTGGTATGCCCCTCTGGACGATCAGGCATATCCTTTCGCTCCCAAAGGAGAACTGACCAAGCAGCTTCCCCAGCTACGCAAACAGATTCTGAAGTATGAGGACTACGCCAGGCAAACCTACGAAACGTTATTTCCACTTCAGCTACGTCAACAGTCTCTTACTTATAAAGCGAGCTATTTGGAAAGCGCGATACTTTGGAATGAGGGAGGAAACTTTTCGCTCACAGCATTGCCGGTTGAAGCACAGGTGGCCCCGGTTTTTGCTATCGCCGTTGAAGATTTTAATGAAGACGGTTATCCGGATATCTGGCTGGGAGGTAACTTTTACGCACTCAAGCCTCAGGTAGGCAGACATGACGCTAGCCGAGGCACATTACTGCTAGGTAGAGGATCAGGAAAGTTTGAAGCACTTTCCCCTGCCGCTTCGGGCACATATGTAGAGGGTGAAGTAAGAGACGCAGTAATGATAGAGTCAAAGCAATCCAAAGTGATGCTTGTCTCCAGAAACAATGAAAATATTGTGGTCTTTCAAAAAAAATAGAACCATAATGAAACTATCTTCACATTAAATTGCACTTTTGTCATTTTGATCTTTCATTGTGCCCTATATAAAAAGACCGGCTTATACCGGTCTTTTCTTGGTAATACTGCTTCTGCAATAAGCAATCCTTATTGGTTGAAGGTGTAGTAGACATTAGTAGTAACGCCCAATATACTGGTTCTCCACGATCGCTTTTTTCATTTCCAGCGGATCAATCGTACCCTGCTGGCTGTATACGATTTTGCCTCCCGGCTCCACCAGAATAGTATAGGGCAAGGCTCCCTGCCATTCCGGGTCAATCGCTTCTATCAAAGCGTATTTATCGTCGGTATTAAAGATATAGTTTTTGTTGGAAGCTTCCTGTTTCTTCAGGAAAGCCAGTGCTTTGTCCTGCTTATCAGGCTTGTCCGCACTGATAGAGATAAACTCGAAATCGCGGCCGCGATACATCCGGTCTATTTCTATGAACTCAGGAAACTCCATCACACAGGGTCCGCACCAGGTAGCCCACACATTGATCAGGCGCAGCTTATCTGAGTCATTGGCAATAAGCTGCTGAATACCCTCCGTACCGATGGGTTCTATACTTACTTCTTCTGCAGCCCAGGCATCCAGTTGCTTCTGTACCCACTCGTCTTTCCAGCCCCACTTGATGGAGCAGCCAAAAGTTTTGGTTTGAGGCGTAGAAACTTCTTTTCCTGCCAGTAACTCGTCTATGGCCTGTCGGGCATCCTCTGCATTGGCAGTACCGGGTTTTTCTGAAGCATCCAGCCTGCCCACATAGCTGAGGCTACGGTTTTTATCAAAAATGAAGATATGAGGAGTCGCTACCGGGCCATATTGAAGCGCCGCCGCCTGATCATCTCCGTCATATAGATAAGGGAAGTTGTAATTCATTTCTTCTGCCCTGATTTTCATTTCCTCATAGGTATCGCTCAGGTCGGTGTAGCCCAATTCTGAAAGGCTGATGGCATCCGGCGCATTGGAAGAAATGCCTATCAGTTGAAAACTTTCATCCTGATAATCATTAACCAGATCAATTACACGCTGCTCATAGGCCTGTGCCGTAGGACAGTGGTTACAGGTAAATAGGATAGCCAGCACATCCGCATCATCATATTCAGAAAGACTGTGCATCTGACCGTCAATACCTTTGAGGTTAAAGTCCGGCGCTTTTGCACCCGGCTCCAGTGTTTCGGGTTCTGCATGCTTTTCCTGTGCAGAGGCATATGAACTCAAAATAAAAAATAAAAGTAACAGCTGTAGCTTTTTCATAGTTGTATAGTAGTCTTGCTTGGAGCAGAATATATAAATTTCTTAAGAAAAAAACAGATGTTCCGGGTCAACAATATTAATCTCATTTAATCACGAAGCCTAATTATATATCATGCAAAAAATTGTATTCAACCAAAGCGGAGCAGCTAAAGAAGTACTGGAACTTAAAGAAATACCTACTCCCGAAGTAAAAGCCGGCCAGGTAGGTATCCGGGTAAAATCCGCTTCGGTCAATCCCGCTGATGTACTCTTCATACAAGGGCAATATGGCCTCAAACCTAAGTTTCCCGACAGTCCGGTGGGTATGGAAGGTGCCGGAGAAATTGATAAAATCGGTACGGGCATAGGTGATGGCATTGAACTTTTTAAAGGCATGCGAGTGGCCTTCGCTACACTGGGGAGCTGGTCAGATTATGTGGTAGTTCCGGCGTCGTCTGTTATGCCTCTACCCAAAAACGTAAGCTGGGAGGAAGGGGCCCAGTTTTTTGTAAATCCTTTTACGGCGCTGGCTATGCTGGAAGACGTAAATCTGAAGAAAGGGGACTGGCTGTTGCTCACCGCCGCTTACGCTGCGCTTAACAAAATAGTGATCAGAATCGCTAGAGAAAGGGGGATTAAAACAATTTGTACCGTTCGCAGAGATGAGCAGGTGGATGCGCTACATATGTTGGGCGCCGAGGCGGTCATCCATACCGAAAAGGATCAGCTCACTGAAAGAGTGCATGCGCTTACTAACGGAAGAGGCGTACAGGCCTGCTTTGAATCAGTAGGTGGCGAACTCTGTGAGCAGGCGATAAACTGCATGGGGCATGGAGGTAAAATGCTTATTTACGGTGTGCTCAGTGGAAAACCTACTTCCCTGAATGGTGGCCTGATGATCTTTAAAGAGCTTAACATAAAAGGCTTCTGGCTGTCCCGGTGGATGCAGGAGAGCAGCACCTCCACCAAGGCCCGGCTTAGCAGCGAATTATACCAACTTGCCAAAAACAACGTGATCCCATTAGAAGCCGGAGCTACCTTTCCATTAAAACAGGCTGCTAAAGCGGTTGAATATAGCCAGAAAAGTGGCAAGTCTGGTAAGGCTATTATTACCTGTAATTAGTCTGATCCACATCAGCCTGTGCTACGGTAGCCATAGTTGGGCTCTCCATATGGACAAGCTCTTCTTTGTAGTCTATTATAAACCCGTATTTGATCATTACATCTGAGCCTATGATTCCACTGATTCTTAGCAGTGTGCTGCTATGAATCGCCTGAATTACCGAGCTAAGATCATAAGTAAAAAAAGGTATTTTGATGGGTAAGTCTCCCAACTCAAGCTTGAGACCATATGCACGATTCATATTGTTGACATTTCCATGAATGCCCGCTACCCTTTGCGGGCTTACCATGCGCTTGATCTTAAAATCAAAGTGTTTAGCATTTTCATCATGCAATACGGTTATATCAGATCCCGTATCCAGCAGAAAGTAGGCTTTCTTTCCATTGAGTTTAGCTTCCACTATGGGTTTACTATTCAGCTTTTTTATTTTTATTGGAGACACCTGGGCAAATGTCATCTGTGCGCTGCACAGGGCTGAAAGCAGCATTAAGGCAAAAAATCTTTTCATAATACTAATAGCTTTGGTGTAGGCTATACAGTAATACTAAAGCCATACCTTCTATCTAATATTCTGATAATCAGATTATTAAAAAATGTCATCAATTGTCATATTGTAGGTATGCGAACAGTGAGCGTATCAGATCGATACATTCAGGGACAGGGCCTTATTGATCATCTTTTTTCTGAAGGCTGAAATTTTTACTTTTTTTAAAAAAAACTCATCTGCATTGTATAATCCGACTAATGTTTAGAATCTATCTAATACCCCTATTGCTATACGTTTATTTATGCTCCATATTTAAGGTTACAAGCTATGATTTAAGACTTACTAAGGAACTAAAAGCACTTCAGAGCGGTATAGCTTGGTAATTATTAACCTGAATATTTTAATGCTAGGCACAGTAAAAATTCCTTTACAGAATTTCCCATTACTACGTATGAGTAATCTGGTAGCAGGACTTATTTTTACACTTTTGATCTTAGGAATTCCCTTCACTATTGCTGATGGCGATCATGAAGCTTTTGGTAGCAGTGGCATGGAAGTGGTTAAAAGCGTCACCAACCTTTCCAATGAAAACTCTAACCTTAAGGCTTTGTCTCATGTAGACTCCGCCATGCATCGCTTCATCAAGCGCCAGGGAATTATCGGAGCCTCGGTAGGGATCGTCAAAGATGGTCAGTTAATTTATACCAAAGGTTTTGGCCATACTGACATTGATGCGCAACAGACAACCCAACCTTATCACCTTTTCCGTATTGGTAGCATCTCTAAGCTGATCACTGCTGTAGCAGTGATGAAACTATATGAGGATGGTAAGTTACAATTAGAAGATAAAGTATTTGGTAAAGAAGGAATACTACAAGGGGGAGTTTACGATAAGATCAAGGACAGAAAGATCTATAACATTGAAGTCAGACACCTGCTCAACCACACCTCCGGCTGGAGCAAGCGGACCTATGGTGACCCTATGTTTATCCCTCATAAGATAGCCGAAGATATGGGCGAAACGTCTTCACCTGACCTGGATACCATCATTGAGTTTATCCTCTCCAAGCACATGCCGTATCGTCCGGGTGCTTATTATGATTACTCTAATTTCGGTTACGCCCTCTTAGGTAAAGTGATTGAAGCGGTTTCCGGCGAAGGTTATGAAGACTACGTGAAGAAAGAAATTCTCTACCCACTGGGCATAAGAGATATGCGCCTGGCTAAAAACTTTGAGGAAGACCGCTTTGAAAACGAAGTAGCCTATTACGATTTTACCTATAACAACATGCGTCCCTCGCTGAACAGCCCTGAAGAGCTTGTTTCTACTACGTATAGCTTTAATATAGAAGCATTGGCGGCGGCGGGGGGATGGTTGGCAACATCTACCGACCTGCTGAAATTTCTGGTAGCTGTGGATGGATTTAAAAATACACCGGACATACTTTCTAACGAGTCTTTGCTCACCATGGTCAAGCCGGGGCATGGAGGGAATCGTCCTTATGGCTGGCGTGGCATTACCCCCGATGGCACCTGGTGGCGTACAGGTACGCTGGCAGGAACATCAGCCATTATGAAGAGGTTGGACAATGGCATCTCCTGGGTAGTACTGGCCAACACCACCAGCCGAAGAAGCCGCTACTTTAATGGCAAGGTAAATTACATCATGCACAACTCATTTGAGAAAATGCAGGAATGGCCATCTCAAGACTTATTTGCCCTTAGCTACTACTAAATTGCATACATCTACTGCTACAGAGCCCGGTCCCATAGATCGGGCTTTTTTTATTACTACACTAACTCAATAGATAACATAAATAATATTAGCCGGATATTAGTGGTTAGCATTTCACCTACTTATTTTGCATTTTTACAACTTCTTTTGATTTTGTGCTTACCTGAGAAATCCTAACTGAGAGACTCGTATATGAAAAAAATTCCTTTGCATACTCAGATCCTGATCGGTCTGGTTTTAGGGCTCGTCTTCGGTATTCTGAGCATACAGCTTGGCTGGGACCCCAGCCTTACCGTCAAATATATCAAGCCATTCGGTACTATTTTCGTCAACTCCCTCAAGATGATCGCTGTACCTCTGGTGCTCGCTTCATTGATCGTGGGTATATCCAACCTGGGCGATATCTCCAAACTTTCCCGCATGGGAGGAAAGACCATCGGTATCTACCTGGTGACTACTGCCATAGCCGTTACCATCGGCCTGGTGCTGGTCAACATGTTACAGCCGGGTAAGCAACTTCCGGAAACTACTCGCGAAAACCTGATCTCTCTGTACAGCGGAGATGTAGAAGCACGTCAGACTGTGGCAGAAGGCGTAAAAGATGCCGGGCCGCTGCAACCCCTGGTAGATGTGGTGCCGCAAAATGTATTTGAATCCTTCGGCGACAATGCCAATATGCTGCAGGTGGTGTTTCTGGCACTCATTATAGGCATAGCTTTGCTAAAAGTACCAAAAGAAAAAGGCAGCACGGTTATCGCTTTTTTTGATGGCTTCAATGATATTATCATTAAAATCGTGGAGTTTATCATGATCCTGGCCCCTTATGGTGTATTTGCACTGATCGCTTCGCTTATCGTAGATCTGGGAGGCGAAAATCCTGACCAGGCTTTTGAGCTGTTGCTAGCTTTGCTTTGGTACAGTATCACGGTTATCATTGGTCTTGCACTCATGGTTGCGGTCGTCTACCCTTCTTTATTCAAGATCTTCACTAAAGTTCCCTATTCTAAATTTTTTAAGGCAATACGCCCTGCCCAGTTACTGGCTTTCAGTACCAGTTCCAGTGCCGCCACCCTGCCGGTGACGATGGAGGTGGTAGAGAAAGATCTGGAAGTATCGGAAGAAGTAGCCAGTTTTGTGCTTCCCCTAGGCGCTACCATCAATATGGATGGCACCAGCCTTTACCAGGGTGTAGCTGCTGTTTTTATCGCCCAGGCTCTGGGCCTGGGTCTGTCTATCACCCAACAACTAATGATCGTGCTGACTGCAGTGTTAGCTTCTATAGGTACTGCAGCCGTACCCGGTGCGGGAGTTGTAATGCTGGTCATAGTGCTGGAAGCCATTGGCGTGCCCACCGCAGGCATTGCCCTTATCCTTGCTCCAGACCGTATCCTGGATATGTGTCGTACGGTAGTTAATGTTACCGGTGATGCCTCCGTCGCTATGATTGTAGCCAGCACAGAAGGTAAACTTCCCGATGAAATGATAAGGGAAGAGGTAGTGGGCGCAACCACAGACTAATAACACAAAAGCTATTCATATTTGTTACCTTGACAAAGTAGAGAAGCATTTCTCTTTTTTATAATTATCTTATATGAACAAGCTTTCAGCAACAGCATTTCTGAAAAAATCAGGCCAGCTACCTATCATAGATGTCCGCTCTCCGGCAGAGTTTGCCTCCGGCCACATTCCCGGAGCGCATAACATTCCTCTTTTTGATAATCGGGAGCGAGCAGTTGTGGGAACAACTTATAAGCAGACAGGCCGGCAGGAAGCAATGCTGGAAGGGCTTGAGCTGGTGGGGCCAAAGATGCGTTCTTTTGTTGAAGCAACCTATAAAATCGCACCTGACAAAAAACTTTTGGTACACTGCTGGCGAGGAGGCATGCGTAGTGAGAGCTTTGCCTGGCTCCTTGAAACAGCTGGCATGGAAGTCATTACCCTGGAAGGGGGATACAAAGCTTACCGGAATTATGTGCTGGAAAGGTTAAAAGAACCTGTACAGCTTTTCATTGTAGGCGGAGAAACGGGCAGTGGAAAAACAGACATACTCAAAGCATTGGCTGAGCAGGGAGAGCAGGTCATTGACCTGGAAGCACTTGCCCACCACAAAGGTTCTTCCTTCGGGGGAATAGGCCAAGCCATACAGCCTACCACTGAACAGTTTCAGAATGATCTTTTTGAGAAGTGGCATGCATTAGATCATAACAGGCGGGTCTGGCTGGAGGATGAGTCATTCAGCATCGGAGGCGTACAACTTCCCTACGAACTTTGGGAACAGATGAAAGCAGCCAGCATGATACAGGTGAGCCTGCCCAAAGAAGAACGCATTAAGCGCCTGGTTAGAGAATATGGAAAGCAGAACAGCATCGCTTTAAGCAGGGCCATACATAGGATAGAAAAACGACTGGGAGGTTTACGTACCCAGAAGGCTCTGGAGGACCTGGAAGCAAATAGACTAGAATCAGTGGCTGATAACCTCCTCACCTATTATGACCGCAGCTATCACCGAAATATGGACCGCCGACCGTCAGAACAAATTATCTCTTTGCCCTGTAGTGAAGATGATCCTTATGCAAACGCTTTGGCAGTAAAGAAAGTGGCAGATCAAATTACGCTGAAAACTTCAAATCAATCATAACTATGGAGCAAGCTTCCGCGCAAATAAAACTTACCCAGTATAGTCACGGAGCAGGATGTGGCTGCAAAATATCGCCAAAAATTCTGGAAAGTATGCTGGTGTCCCAACTGCATCAGGCTCCTGACCCTAGATTACTGGTAGGCAATAGCACCAAAGATGATGCGGCAGTATATGATATGGGCAATGGCGAGGCAGTCATCAGCACCACGGACTTTTTTATGCCCATCGTAGATGATGCTTTTGACTTCGGACAGATTGCTTCTGTTAATGCGATCAGCGATATATATGCGATGGGGGGTGCCCCCATCATGGCCATTGCGATATTGGGCTGGCCTGTCAATACCATCCCGGCAGCGGTGGCCCAGCAGGTGCTGGAAGGTAGCCGCCATGCCTGCGCCAAAGCGGGTATTATGCTGGCGGGCGGCCATAGCATTGACTCTCCCGAACCTATTTTTGGGCTGGCCGTCACCGGCAGGATCAGGATTGAAAACCTGAAAAAGAATGACAGTGCTACACCGGGCTGTAAGCTATTCCTGACTAAGCCACTGGGCGTGGGTATTCTGACGACCGCCCAGAAGAAGGGATTGGTAAAAGAAGCAGACCTGGCATTGGCCAGAAACAGCATGCTTACCCTCAATAATGCCGGGGAACAGTTTGCTACACTTTCCTATGTCAAAGCCATGACCGATGTTACCGGATTTGGGCTGCTGGGCCACCTTAGCGAAATTTGCGAAGGCAGCGGAGTAAGCGCCCTAGTGGAAAGCCAACGTGTACCCCGCTTTGAGGTAATAGACCAGTACATCGCGCAGAAGAGCATGCCCGGCGGGACACAACGCAACTTCGACAGTTACGGTCATAAGATCAGTCCACTTACTGAGGGGCAAAAAGCTTTACTTTGTGACCCCCAGACCAGCGGTGGTTTATTAGTCGCTGTAGAAGCCGAACAGGAAGATAATTTCGTCCAGTTTGCTCAAAAGCTTGGTTTGCAGCTTCAGGCGTTTGGGGAAACGGTAGAACAGAGAGGTATGCTCATCACAGTAAGCTAGCCTTTAAATGATTACTCTAAAAATGCAGCATTTAAATAAAATCCTTCTTCCGGTAATAATGATGGGTAGTATTTTGGGATGCGATAGTGCGAGCAGAAAACAACTTGACCAGGAGGCCATCAACAAAGAAATGGAACAGCGGGAAATCAAGCGTATCCTCCCGGCAGAGATTGTGGAAGGAGCTTATAAGCAGGGTAATGATATAGCCGTGCAGGCCCAGGAGCTTGCTGTCAAGCTTTATCAGTCGGAAGCAGGAGCATCTGAAGGTCTCGATAGCTTCGTAAATGAGCGCACATTGGTAACAATAGATTCCCTGGCAAAAGCTCATAATGCGGAAATTCACTGGGTACCTGCCGATGCGGAACAGCTTCAACTGAGCGAAATGGAACAGCAACTCTGGGAGGCTTACTGGTATAATGTGGAGAATGACTTACCAGTGAATGACAATGTGCAGAAGATCAATGAAGAGGCTTACTTATACACCAAGCCAATGATGCTAAACCCAGGACTCAGAAAAAAACTTCCCGGCAGTGAAGATACTTTACGGAATACTGACTTTATGGGCATGTGGAGTATTCAGCTTTCCAAGAAAGAGATTATACAGGCGATGTGAAATACTTCTACCATTGACTGCAAAATATGGTAGTTTCCCTGCAAAATGCTCGGTAATTACGAATGATTATTGAATAATGAGGGGTGAAAAGCTGTCGTCATCAGTCATTATTCATTCATCATTATGATAAAGAACTACCTCCATCTCGCCCTCCGCAACTTCCGAAAGCACAAAGCTTTTACGCTCATCAATCTGCTGGGGCT
Source organism: Catalinimonas alkaloidigena (assembly GCF_029504655.1). Lineage (NCBI taxonomy): Bacteria > Pseudomonadati > Bacteroidota > Cytophagia > Cytophagales > Catalimonadaceae > Catalinimonas > Catalinimonas alkaloidigena. The sequence continues at coordinate 7,587,755 of NZ_JAQFIL010000001.1, read as the reverse complement.
GTCTATAGGTTTGAGTGTATGCTATTTTGCATGGACCTATGTACAGTTTGAGTTGAGTTATGATAGTTATCATGCAAAAGCTGACCGTATTTACCGCCTGGTCACTGATGTAAAAACTTCCAAAGGCATAGACTATCAGAGTACCTCCGCCCCTATGGCACCAGCTTTAGAAGAGACCTTTCCTGAAGTGGAGTCTGCCACAAGACTTCTGCTGGACTACCTGCTTGTCCAGCAAAGGCAGCACAATTTTAGTGAAGAAAAAGTAGCTTATGCTGACTCTTCTTTGTTTTCGGTCTTTACCTTTCCCTTTCTCATCGGTAATCCTCAACAAGCGCTGAATGCTCCCTTTACCATCGTTCTGACTGAAACTACCGCTCATAAGTATTTTGGCTCTAACGATTGTCTGGGTAAAACGCTGCTCATAGATGGGAAACACGCTGCTACTGTCACAGGAGTGATGCAGGATATACCTGCCAACTCTCATTTTCGGGTAGATATGCTGGTTTCCATGTCTACGCTCTTGCAGGAATGGAACCCTTCTATGGCAGATAACTGGAAAAGGTTTGGCTTCTACACCTACCTGTTGTTAGCGAATGATTATGCTCCTGCTCACCTGGCCGAAAAACTTCCCTCCTTTGTAGGAGAACATATGCCGCAAGATCAGATCGGCTACTCACTTTCTCTGGAGCCACTCAAAAGTGTTTATCTGCAGGCTAAACCCAGAGGACATAGAGCGGGAAGTTCAGTAAGTGGGAACAAAAAAAATCTGTATACTTTCACTTTGGTAGCGTTATTTGTGTTGTTTATTGCTTCTTTCAATTTTGTCAATCTCTCCACGGCTGTTTCCATGCAACGTAGCCGGGAAGTGGGAGTACGAAAAGTGTTGGGTGCCAGCCGAAAAGAGCTGATCACTCAGTTTCTTACCGACGCTGTTTTGCTGAGCCTGACAGCTTTTTTTCTCTCCCTACTGCTATGCATGATATTTCTTCCTATTTTTAATCAGCTATCCGGTAAAATTATCAATAACAGTATTTTTGAGCCTATCAATTACCTTGGCCTGCTTTTTTTACTTGCTCTCGTGCTCGGCCTGCTTTCCGGTTTGTATCCTGCGCTTTTTCTCTCCGGCTTTCAGCCACTGAGCAGTTTAAAAGGCAAATTGGTTTCCGGTTCTCAGGGAACCCTGCTTCGCAAAACATTGGTGACCTGCCAGTTTTTTGTTTCAGTTGTTTTGATAATGGCCACCCTGGTCATTTACCACCAACTACACTTTATGCAAAACCAGGAACTGGGGTTTCACAAAAGACATAAGCTGGTAATAGATTTTCATTTTGATGAGCAGGTAAAGGACCGTATTGAGACGATAAAACAGGAGTTGTTGCGCATCCCCGGCATTGAATCCGCTACAGTTTCCTCAAGCTTACCAGGAAGGGCTAATCATCAACTCATCACCAGCCTGGAAAACGCAGATCATGAAGAATATGAACTTCGTCTGGATGCTTACTTTGTGGATCGTGACTTTTTAGAACAATATCAAATAGAAGTAATTGCCGGCCAGGCGTTCTCAGATATAACCGCACCCAATTCTAAGCAGGCGATGATGATCAATGCGTCAGCCGCGAAGATATTGGGCTATGTCAACCCGGCAGATGCGGTAGGCAAATCATTCCGCCAGGGGGAGCAGGAAGGGACAATCATTGGTGTGGTAAATGATTTTCATTTTCACTCTTTTCAGAAGGAAATTCAGCCGCTCACTTTACGCAATAGCCCCGGCTTCCTTACTTTTCTGACAGTACAACTTTCACCGGAACGTTTGCGATCAACCCTTGTGAATTTAGAACATAAGTGGGCTGATTTGGCAGACATCCCTTTCAGCTACTTTTTTGCGGATGAAGCTTACGACGCGCTTTACAAAGCAGAAGAGCATTTCGGAAAATTATTCGTTTGTTTTGCCACGCTGGCGGTGCTGATATCTTGTCTGGGCCTGCTTGGCTTATCTGCTTTCGGTACTGCCCAACGTACGCAGGAAATCGGCCTCCGCAAAGTACTGGGAGCTACAGTGGGAAGTATCTTGTTTTTACTTTCCAAAGACTATATCAAACTGATACTGATTGCCTGCATCATCGCGCTGCCTATTGCCAACTACTTCATCACCGACTGGCTGCAAAGTTTTGCTTACCGGGTTGATATCAGTTGGTGGTGGTTTGTGCTGCCCACTTTGATTATCCTTTTCATCGCATTTTTATCCATCAGCGGACAGACTTTTAAAGCCGCAAAACAAAATCCGGTGGATAGCCTGCGGTATGAATGACTATAATGAATAATGATGGATGGTTAATGCACTACGCTTTACTTATTAATCATTCCACATTCGTCATTATTCATCAGCAAGGGCTAGCTCGCGAATATCTGTTTCATATCTTTGAAAGACTTGAACTCAAGCGCATTGCCGCTGGGGTCCAGCAAAAACATGGTAGCCTGCTCACCTACTTCTCCTTTAAAACGGATATGCGGTTCTATAATAAATTGAATCCCCATTTCTTTGAGTCGCTCAGAGAGTTCATGCCATTGTTCCCACGCCAAAATAACTCCGAAGTGACGCACCGGCACATTATCGCCATCCACTTCATTGGTTCTGGCCTGGGCTACTTCTTCCGGACGAAGGTGAGCGGAAAGTTGGTGACCGAAGAAGTCAAAGTCTATCCAGCGCTCGGCTGTTCTGCCCACACTACAGCCCAGCGTTTTTTCATAAAACTTTCTTGTGGCAGCTAAATCCGATACCGGAAAAGCCAGGTGAAAAGGAGGTATATTGATCTTCATGGTAAGTCGTTTATTTTGCCCTAAAGCTAAAACCTTCTGCTGTCTCTTTCAAAACAGTTTCTTAATTTTATCCTCGTAGTATGTGTACAATTTTCCGGTATAATTATTTAGCCATTTAATCATTCTCCTTATGTTCCCCCAGGGCCTTAACCAACTTCTTGGCAATATCGATATCTATTTACTTGACCATATTCTAAAAGGACATTTCACCCCTGATATGCGCCTGCTGGATGCAGGCTGTGGGGAGGGCCGTAATCTCGTCTACTTTATTCGGCAGGGCTATGATGTGTGGGGCGTAGACCAGGATACTGCTGCCCTGCGTATGCTCAGGATGTACGGTCGCTCCCTGCACCCCGACTTTGATCCTGAGAAGTTTATTGAAGATGATGTAGCGGATATTTCTTTACCCCCTGAAAGCTTTGATGGTATCATCAGCAGTGCGGTACTACATTTCGCTCATAACCATATCCACTTCAGTAAAATGTTTGCCGAACTCACTCGCCTGTTGCGGCCGGGAGGCTTGCTATTCATACGAACCGCTATGCTGGCCGGGATAGGACAGGAGGTTAAAACGCTTGGAGATAATGGGCGCTACCTTCTGCCCGACGGTAGTGAACGCTACCTGCTACAAGTGGATATGCTGGAAGATCTGTGTGAGCAACATGCTTATCAACTGGTAGAGCCTCTCAAATATGTAGTCGTGCACAATGCCCGGAGTATGGGAGTGATTTTGCTTCAAAAAACCGCTAAACCCTAAAGCACATGGGGCATAAACAAAGCTCCACCATCCAAAGTTATGCTTTAGCTATGCGTCATTTCCTGAATTTATACACCCTTATGCTGTGTTTCATCATTATGGCCTGCAATGGCAGCAAGTACAAAGAAGTAGATGAAAAATCAGCAAAGTTTACTACATCAGATGCTTCCGAACTGTTTTTCAAAAATGTAAGGTCGATACAATACGACAAGGCCGTGATGGGTGACACCAAACTGGATGTGTACCGTTTCAAAGAGCAGGTAGAAGCAGAGGACAGACCTATACTTAACCTTTCTATTGTCGTTAACTGGAGGTATGATGAGGCTTATGTACTGACCGAGCCTAATGCCTTCCTGCAATCATTGGATACAATAAAAATCATGTGGCAGGATACAGTAGCACAAGAGAATGGCACCTACCAGTTTTCAAACGGCAATAAAGCTGAGCATTTTCAACTGGCAGTACAGCTTTACCGAAGTATTCAGGACCAGAGAGCTCTGTACATACTCAATGATGATCAGCAAATACCTTTTATGCGCCGCCGAGACGAAAGGGAAGCCTTTCGTAAGTCAATGGTAGACTATCTTAGATTGGTAGATTTATTATAGCCTTTAGTATAAAATATCAAAACAGACTATGGTAAACTGATTAATATATTTATGCGAAGTTCTACATTGCGCGATTATCTAACGAATATCTACTTTTCTTGAAACTCTGATAAGAAATTTGGGTTGCATAGTAACGGATAAAATATTTTGCCGCTTCTTTTAGCATTTATTCAATGTTATACTTCAAAGATTATCAGCAGGGAAAAGACAGAGAGTGGGTTGTGTTTGTACACGGGGCAGGGGGTAGCTCTTCTATATGGTATCGTCAGCTTCGTTTGTTTCGTAAACACTTCAACGTACTGCTGGTAGACTTACGGGGGCATGGACGTTCCAAAGATTTACTGGAGGGATATGTAAAGCATAATTACACTTTCAAGGACGTAACTACTGATTTGCTGGAAGTAATAACTCATCTGGGAATAGAGAAAGCACATTATATCGGAGTATCTATGGGTACGATTATCATCCGTACTTTGGGGGAAATTGCCCCTCAGTATATGAAGTCCATGATCCTGTGTGGGGCCGTTACCCGCCTGAACTTACGATCACGCCTGCTGGTATTCTTAGGTCATACCTTCAAGCGCTTTGTGCCCTATATGTGGCTTTATCGTCTGTTTGCTTTTGTCATCATGCCTAACCCCAGAGATGCTTCTTCACGTAATTTATTTATAGGAGAGGCCAAGAAGCTGTACAAAAAAGAGTTTCTGAGGTGGTTTAAACTTACCCATGAAGTCAACCCGCTTTTAAAATACTTTAAAGAGAAAGAAATTGCGGTGCCAACGCTTTATATCATGGGAGAAAGAGACTATATGTTTTTACCGCCGGTAAAAAAAATCGTAAAAGAGCATAGCTCTGCGATCTTACAGGTAGTAGATGATTGCGGACATGTCTGCAATATTGAAAAACCGGATATTTTCAACAAACTGGCCATAGGGTTCATACAAAGAGGATACACGAATGTGTAAACATCACTACCGGGAAGCCCGAGTATATGTTTTTCACAAACGTTTATACTATACAAAAAGGGATTCGGTTATTCTTAACAGAGCATACATCAACTTTAGTAAGCAGAGAATTCTGACGTGCATACAACTAATTGTAGTTGTTGAACGTGACTAGTAAATACGCCCACTTGAATAAGAAATTAACATGAAACGAAAGCCTTTCTTGATACAAAGAAGCTCTTTTACCTATGTGCTTTTGCTGCTGGCTGTACTCCTTCAGGCCTGCTCCAAAGCAGAGAAGAAAAGTAGTGAAAGTCCGAACTCAACTGCCAATGCGGCAATGCCCGTGGAAGGAATGGTAATCAAGACTTCTGAGATTGACGATAAGATTTATGCCACCGGAACCCTGCTGCCCAATGAAGAAGTAGAGCTAAGGCCTGAAACCTCCGGCCGCATCGTAGGTATTTACTTTGAGGAAGGCAGTCGGGTATCCAAAGGACAGCTTCTCGCCAGGATTGATAACAGTGAGCTGAATGCGCAGCTCAAAAAACTGAAAGTGCAGGAAAAGCTGGCGCAAAGTGAAGAAGCCCGTCAGCAAAAACTACTGGACATAGAAGCGATCAGCCAGGGAGAATATGATGTCACGCTCAACCAGCTCAATACCATAGAGGCTGAGATCGACCTGCTAGAAACGCAGATTCGCAAAACCAATATCGTATCGCCCTTTAGTGGGGTGGTCAGCCTGCGAAATGTGAGTGAAGGGGGGTACGTCTCACCCACTACGCTCATCGCTTCTATGCAGCAGATTGACCCTATCAAAGTAGAGTTCTCAGTGCCGGAGCGCTACATCAGTGAGATTAAAGAAGGCACAGTAGTCAACTTTAGTGTTACTAATACCAATGAGACTTACCAGGCTAAAGTATATGCCATAGACTCAAAAATTGATATCAATACAAGAACTGTAAGAGTGAGAGCAAGAAGCAGTAACCCTGATAATGCCCTCAGGCCGGGAGCTTTTGCCCGTATAGAAATTATCCTCAAAACTTTTGAAGATGCCATCCTGGTACCCTCCGAAGCCATACTCACCGAACTGGAAGGACAGAAAGTTTTCATCAGTAAAAATGGCAAAGCAGCCTCCAAGAGAATCAAGACCGGCATACGCAATGAAAATATGGTGCAGATTATTGAGGGTTTGACTCCGAGTGACACCCTCGTGCTCACCGGCCTCATGTCCATCCAGGACGGCAGGTCGCTTGAGATTAAAACCCTGAGAGATGAGGCCTCAGAGCTGAACGTTGATGAACCCAATATATCCCTATAACCTACACTATGAACCTCTCATCCATCAGTATTGAACGTCCGGTACTTGCCACAGTAATGTCCATCGTGATTATTATTTTTGGCGTGATCGGCTTTACCTATCTTGGAATTAGGGAGTACCCCAGCGTAGACCCTCCCATTATTTCTGTCAGTACTAACTATACCGGAGCCAGTGCTGATGTGATAGAATCGCAAATCACAGAACCACTGGAAGAGGGAATCAATGGTATCAGTGGCATACGTTCACTTTCTTCTATCAGCACTGACGGAAGGAGTACCATTACGGTGGAGTTTGAGCTGGGAGAAGACCTGGAAGCTGCGGCTAATGATGTGCGGGACAGGGTGTCACAGGCTCGTCGTAACCTCCCTCCCGATGCTGACCCTCCTATTGTCACCAAGGCAGATGCCGATGCCACCACCATTCTGGCCCTCACCGTGCAGAGTGACCAAAGGAGCCTGCTGGAGCTTTCCGACATAGCCACCAATACTTTTAAAGAAAGGCTGCAAACCATACCGGGTATCAGTAATATCCGAATCTGGGGCGATAAGCGCTACGCCATGCGCCTGCAGATGGACCCTGCCAAACTGGAAGCTTACCGGCTTACTCCGCTCGATGTGAGAAATGCTGTACAAGAGCAGAATGTAGAGCTACCTACCGGAAATATTGAGGGCTATCGCAGCTATCTGACTATCCGTACTATGGGCAGGCTGGTGACAGAGGATGATTATAATGAAATGATCATCAAAGAAGAAGATGGTGCAGTCATCAAATTCAAAGATATTGGAAAAGCCGTGCTGGATGCGGAAAACCAGCGTACCCTGCTGAGAGGAAACAACAAAATACCGATGGTGGGAGTAGCTGTGACACCCCAACCCGGAGCCAACTACATTGCCATAGCCGATGAGTTTTACAAACGGGTAGACCAGATTGAAAAAGAGCTTCCCGATGATCTTAAGCTTGGCTACGCGCTAGATACTACCCTTACTATCCGCAAGGCCATTACGGAGGTAGAAGAGACCATCCTTATCGCTTTTGGTCTGGTGGTGATCGTAATTTTTATGTTTTTGCGCGACTGGCGCACTACCCTCATCCCTGCCATCGCCATCCCTATCTCTCTGATCGGGGCCTTCTTCATCATGTACTTTGCCGATTTCTCTATCAACATTCTGACACTTTTGGGAATTGTACTGGCCACCGGGCTGGTGGTGGATGATGCTATTGTGGTACTGGAGAATATTTACCAAAAGATAGAGTCAGGGATTTCTCCCAAAAAGGCTGCCCATGAGGGTTCGGCTGAGATTTACTTTGCGATCATCTCTACTACGGTGACCCTGGCAGCGGTATTCCTGCCTATCATTTTTCTGGAAGGGGTAACCGGTAGACTTTTTCGTGAGTTTGGTGTGGTAGTAGCAGGCTCAGTGCTGATCTCAGCTTTTGTATCGCTCACGCTTACTCCTATGATGAGTTCCCGGCTTTTAAAGAAGAAAGAGAGAAGTAACAGGTTTTATAAAGTTACCGAGCGCTTCTTTGAGTGGATGACCAACGGATACAATATGTTTTTGATCCGTTTTATGAAGCATCGCTGGGCCGCTATCGTGATCGTGGTTCTTTCCTTAGGAGGTATTATCGGTCTGGGAGCAATCATTCCCTCCGAGCTGGCTCCTCTGGAGGACAAAAGCCGCCTCCGCCTGTTTTCTACCGCTCCTGAGGGAACATCATTTGAACTGATGGATAATTATGTGATGGAGCTGCTCAATGTGGCAGATACACTTCAGGAAAAGCAATCGTTGATCGCGGTGACCTCACCGGGTTTTGGTTCCAGTAATTCTGTCAACTCTTCATTCCTGAGAATTACCCTCAAGCCACCTTCTGAAAGAGCGCGTTCACAGCAGGAAATTGCGCAGCAGCTTAGTGGAATCGTAGGCGATATGAATTTTGCCCGTACCTTTGTGGTGCAGGAACAAACCATACAGGTAGGTAGGTCTAGCGGCCTGCCCGTGCAATATGTAATCCAGGCACCTAATCTGGAGAGGCTGAAAGAAGTGCTTCCTGACTTTGTGGACGAAGCTTCTCAACACCCCGACTTCGCTGTAGTTGACCTTGACCTTAAGTTCAATAAGCCAGAGCTCGCCGTTACTATTGATAGAGAAAGAGCCAGAGCCTTGGGTGTATCGGTACGGGACATTGCAGAGACCATACAGCTATTTTTCAGCGGTCAGCGTTTTGATTACTTTGTCATGAACGGCAAGCAGTACCAGATCATCGGTGAGGCCAGCCGATCAAACCGTGATGAGCCCCTGGACTTAAGTTCAATCAGTGTGAGCAATGATAGAGGAGAGCTGATTACGCTGAATAACCTGGTAAACATGGAAACCCAAAGTACTTCACCTCAACTGTATCGTTACAACCGCTATGTGGCTGCTACGGTATCCGCCTCTCCGGCAGATGGCGTTACGCTCGGTCAGGGTATTGCAGCCATGGATGAGATTGCCGATGAGGTACTGGACGACTCTTTCTCTACTGCTCTTTCCGGTACCTCCAAAGATTATCAGGAGAGCTCAGGAAGCTTATACTTTGCTTTTGGTCTGGCTTTGGTATTAATCTACCTGGTGCTGGCTGCCCAGTTTGAAAGCTTTATAGACCCGCTGATCATCATGTTTACCGTACCTCTGGCGCTTACGGGAGCGCTACTAACCCTCTGGTTATTTGGACATACCCTTAACATCTTTAGCCAGATTGGTATCATCGTACTCATCGGTATAGTGACCAAGAATGGTATTCTGATTGTTGAGTTTGCCAACCAGCGCAAGGAGGAAGGTCTGAATAAATTTGACGCGGTAATTGAGGCCGCTACAATTCGTTTGAGACCTATTCTGATGACCAGCCTGGCTACTATTCTGGGAGCGCTGCCAATTGCTCTGGCATTAGGCGCTGCTTCTACCAGCCGTATTCCTATGGGTATGGCTATCATTGGAGGACTGCTGTTTTCACTTATCCTGACATTGGTGGTTATTCCTGTGATCTATTCCTTTATGTCAGGTAAAGCTCCCAGCAAAGCTAAAATTGAGACTTCTCACAAATAAACATTTCACTACTGCAAGCGTACGACTAATGAATATCAGACTTAACTGCTACATGCTTGGAATCCTGCTGATGATGGGCGGGCTTCCGGCAGTAGCGCAAAATACAGATACACTACGTTTATCAGAAGCCATACAGATGGGGCTGGAAGAAAACTACAGTGTTCAGATTGCTGCTAATAATAAAAATATAGCCGACAATAATTATACGCTGGGCAATGCAGGTTTCCTTCCTACATTGGATGCTGTCGCCAGCAAAGATTATAATATACAGGACTCTGAACAGATATTTGCCAGCGGTGACGAACAAAATGTAAGCGGTGCCCGCTCCAATAGCTTAAGCGCGTCAGCCCTGCTTGAATGGACAGTCTTTGATGGCACCCGAATGTTTATTAGCTACGACAAACTGGCCGAGCTACAGCAGGCCTCCGCGATAGAAGCACAGATTAACATGGAGAATACGGTAGCTGATATTTCTGCGGCTTACTATACGGTCATTCTGGAACAGGCCAGGGTCAATGTGCTGCAAAATTCTGTAGACCTCTCTCGTGAAAGGCTGCGCCTGGCTCGTACCAAGTACGAAGTAGGAAACACTTCCAAGCTGGAATACCTTGCAGCGCAGGTAGACTATAATGCCGATACCTCAGCGCTTATACAGCAAAAGGAGCAACTTTACAATACCAAAGTGGATCTGAATACTTTTCTGGTACGTGAGCCCGACACCGATTTTGCCGTACCCAACCAGATAGATGCCAATATGGATTTATCTATTGGCGAACTGCGGGAAAAAGCGTTGAGTAGCAACCCTAACCTGCTTTTGGCTCGTCGCAATCAACACATTTCTTATCTGGAAGTAAGAGAGCTGGAAGCAGAACGCTGGCCTCAAATACTGGTAAACCTGGGCTATAGCTATAATTCTTCAGTAGCGGAAGCAGGGTTTGTACTGGGTCGCCGCGCCAATGGAGTGAATTATGGTGTAGCTGCCCGCCTGAATATATTCAATGGCTTCAACAAAAATCGGCAGATACAAAATGCCCGTATACTGACCGAAAATCAAGATCTCCAGCTCAAAGAACTTACTCAGGAGCTGAAAGCCCAGTTGGAGAAGACATACATCAATTATACCAACAGCACTATTCTGCTAGAGCTGGAGTCAGAAAATCTGGAGATTGCCAGAGAGAATGCTAGAATTGCACTAGAGCGCTATCGTTTGGGGAACAGCAATGCGCTGGAGCTTCGCGAAGCCCAGATTAACGCAGTGCAGGCAGAGAGCCGCCTCATAGATGCGATCTATTCTACCAAAATTGCTGAGATAGACCTGCTAAGGCTTAGCGGACAAATGGTAAGTAGCCGGTAGAACGTTTATTTTCTGACTATTGCGTACTTTAGAGTTTCATCTATTTTTTCACTATAAAACTATCCTTAGATGCAAGCTGTAATTTTTGATCAGCCCGGAGGAGCTGAGAAACTTCGGATAGGTGAGTGGGAAACCCCACAGCCTGATAAGCATGAAATACTCATAAAAGTAGCCGCCACCGCCCTCAATCGTGCTGATATTCTTCAAAGAGAAGGGAAATACCCTCCCCCCAAAGGCAGCAGCCCAATTCTGGGATTGGAAGTCAGCGGTGAAGTAGTAGAAACGGGTAGTGAAGCAAAACGCTGGAAACAAGGAGATCTGGTATTTGGTCTGATTCCCGGAGGGGGATATGCGCAATACGCGGTTATCCATGAAGACATGGCAATGCCCGTACCAGATAGCCTCAGCCTGGCCGAAGCCGCTGCAATTCCCGAAGTTTCTCTTACCGCTTATCAGGCACTAAGCTGGCTGGCATATTTCAAAAAAGGAGAGAAGCTGCTCATTCATGCCGGTGCGAGCGGCGTAGGCACGGCGGCCATTCAGCTGGCCCGTGAAATGGGAGCCGGAAAAATTATCGTTACTGCTTCTGCATCCAAGCACCCGCTGTGTCTGGAACTAGGAGCTAACTTGGCTATTGACTATCAAAATCAGGACTTTGAAAAAGTAGTGAATGAGCAGACCGACGGAAAAGGGGTAGATGTTATCATTGACTTTATCGCTGCCCCGTATTTTAACAGTAATATCAACTGTTTGGGTATGGATGGTCGTCTTGTCTTGCTGGCAATATTAGGAGGCGTAAAAGTAGAAGAACTTAACCTCCTTAAGCTATTGAGCAAAAGGTTACAAATCACGGCTTCCACCCTGCGTTCCCGCAGTCTTGAATACCAGATTCAGCTTACCAAGGACTTTTCCGCCTTTGCCCTTCCGCTATTTGAGAAAGGTATACTTAAACCTGTTGTTGATAGTATGTACAGCTGGAAAGAAGTAGCAGATGCACACACCTACATGGAATCCAACCAAAACAGTGGAAAAATTGTCCTTGTGATTAAGGAGAATTAAAGCCAGAAACTATCCTTGATCATTTTTTTTATCAAAGGCACAAAAGGAGACCTCTATTACGTTATTAAAGCAGTTGATAATTAAATAGTTAGCATGAAAAAATATATCATTAGCGGGAGCATGGCATGGATGTTACTATTTACCTTTGCCTGCTCTTCAGTCAAGATAATCGCAGAAAAAGACGAGGGATTTGATAATTCTGAATATGGCACTTATGCCTTTGCCGAAGTGGACTTAAAGGAGATGGACCAGGCTACAGCCATTCTTTATCAGGAAATTCGTAAAACTATCGCTTATGAGATGAAGAAGAAGGGCTATGAACTCAATACCGATGCTCCTGATTTGGTTGTTGCCTTTAATATACTGACCGAAGAAGCTCGCAAAGAAAGCTGGAAGAGTGTCAATAATGATCCCTACTATCCTTATGGTATGCGTGGTATGTGGGCTTATAATTCGCTGTATGGCCCTAATTACAATCAACGGTATAAAGAAGTAAAGTATGAAAAGACCGGTACTTTTGTCGTAGATTTACTGTCTACTGAGCAGGAGCAACTGGTCTGGAGAGGCATTGGGATAGGTCCTGTGAACCACCCGGAAGAACGATTCAATACCGCTTATGAATCTGTGCAAAAGATGTTCAAAGAGTTTCCTGATAAAAAAATGTAAACGCTAGCAAAAAAGCACTCGCTTCATTGACGCGAGGCTTCAACAAAATTCAGAAAAGGATACTAATGAATTAGCTTCAATGGTATCCTATTTTTTTGCTTTTTCCTCAGAAGTACTTTTGTTACTATTGCTCCTGCGTGGTCTCCTTACCCCATATGAGCCCTTCACAATTTTCCCCTTCCTGGTCTTTTTATCTCCTTTTCCCATAATATTTGACCTTAATGTTGTTTATACTTACTTTATTATAAATATTGATCTGTGGCGTCCATCTTAATTTAGAAAAAATTACTTAAACTCTAAAGCGCTCAATGGGTTGAATACATACGAACTTTAACAAAATCTATTTACTATGGCCAAACCTAATCCCGAGTTGATTTACGCCCTTCGTAATGCAGCAAAGAAACTTCAGGATAGTCAAAACTATCAGTGGGGACATATGGGCAGTTGTAATTGTGGTTATCTGGTACAGGAAGTTACCAAGCTATCCAAAGCGGATATCCATGAATATGCCATGCGTACCCGCGGAGGAGACTGGAGTGAACAGGCCTTAGATTTTTGTCCTACCAGCGGCTACCTCATGGATCAGGTGATTTCCTATATGCTGGAAGTCGGTATGGACATAGCAGACTTTAAACACCTGGAAAGACTTTCTGATAGAGATGTTTTACAAAAACTGCCTGCGAGAGAAAGGCACCTAAGGCATAACTATAAAAAAGATGTGGTAAAGTATATGTATACCTGGGCTGATCTCTTGGAAGAAAAACTCATGACCGATATATCTTTGAGTCATATACAGGAAAAAATGGAGAAGCAGAAAGTACTTTAAAGCATCAAAATAAATGCAGTATTTTAGCGAACAAAATCTCTGAATTAAGCTAAACAAAGTTAGTTTAGCTTAATTCTACCGAAACAAAGTACATTATACTTACTTTGTACGCATTATTATATTAGCTTTGACGAGAGTAAACATGCACGTAGATTGTCATTATATTACACCTGAGTAAGAGTTTTAGCTAATCAAACCAAATCATACTTTTTTATGATTACCGACTTTTTGAATACCCCATTGGTTTCATTGTCAGTTGCCTCAATCTTTGCTTTTATCATTGTTTCTGTTACAATACCTGTTATTGTGAGAGTAGCGATGGAAAAACACCTGATGGAAGAGCCCAATGGAAGAAGCTCTCATGCACAGAAAACACCCAACTTTGGTGGAATTGCCATTTTTGCTTCCGTGGTGATGACCTTTCTGCTTGCTACTCCCGAAACTGCTTCCAGTGCGCTCAATATTCACCTTATCATTCCTTCTCTGGTTATTCTTTTCTTTATTGGCTTAAAAGACGATATACTAGTCATTGACCCCTATAAAAAACTGCTGGCACAGATACTGGCGGCAGCCCTGTTGATATATTTTACTGACATACGGATAAGCAACTTATTCGGAATATTAGGGACCTACGAAATCTCTTATATTCCCAGCTTTGTCATTACGCTATTTGTAATTGTAGTCATTATCAATGCCTATAATCTGATTGATGGTATAGATGGCCTGGCAGCAGGTATAGGCATAGTTGCGGCCCTTACTTTTGGCATTTACTTTTATCTGGCAGGTATTTACTGGGCGGCCGTACTGGCAGCGGTACTAATTGGTTCTCTTCTTGCTTTCATCCGTTTCAACTTCTCAGAAGAAAATAAAATTTTCATGGGTGATAGTGGTTCGTTGATTGTAGGTTTTATTCTTTCTCTTTTTGCTGTAAAATTTATTCAACATAATGAGGTATTGAATAATGTCTATATTCCCAATGCACCTACCATTGCCATTTTGATTCTTGCAGTACCTCTTTTTGATACGCTTAGGGTATTCACTCATAGAATTGCCGGCGGAATAGGCCCGTTTGTGGCTGACAGAAACCACATTCACCATTTTATCATAGACAATGGGTTCAGTCATCTCAGCGCAACCCTGCTGCTTTCTTTATGTAGTATTGCGGTAGTGAGCATCAGTTGCTATTTCTTTTCGCAGTCCTCTGTCTCATACTCTTTCACCGGGCTGATCGTTACTTTCATACTTTATTCATTGATCATCAGAAGGGACGTGATCGTCAAGAAGCCCTACATCAATGAAGAACTTCTTCGTAAGAAAAGACGCAGTACAGTAGGGCAATCATAATCGGGTAAATGTAACAGAGAAAGGTCGCTTCCAGTAGTTTGTTTTCTCCACCTCCTTGCAAATCAGACAGGACTCAGATAAAAAAGGGATAAACCTTACCCGGCCTACCCCTCTTCAACAATACTTATCTAAATAATTTAGTGTTTAAAGTGGCGGAAGCCAGTAAACACCATGGCCATACCATGGCCATCACAGTAATCAATAGAGTCCTGATCTTTGATTGAGCCTCCCGGCTGAATCACGGCATTGATACCTTCCTGCTTAGCGATTTCTACACAATCCGGAAAGGGAAAGAAGGCATCTGAAGCCATCACCGCACCATTAAGCTCAAACCCAAAGTGCTTGGCTTTCTCAA
Source organism: Catalinimonas alkaloidigena (assembly GCF_029504655.1). Classification (NCBI taxonomy): domain Bacteria; kingdom Pseudomonadati; phylum Bacteroidota; class Cytophagia; order Cytophagales; family Catalimonadaceae; genus Catalinimonas; species Catalinimonas alkaloidigena. Next base: position 7,572,621 of record NZ_JAQFIL010000001.1, on the reverse strand, counting down.
TCGCCTGCTTCAGCGCATCTACTCTTGAAGTCTGTCCTACTCCGCTGGATAGCAGCTGTCCTTTGTTAGCAAGGACTATCGTATTGGACTTGGTATGCTTGCATATTTTGCTGGCAAACAGCAAAGCTTCATTCTCTTCGTCAGTAGTAGCGCGTTTGGTCACTACTTTCAGATCTTCCAGGCTATCAGTTTTTAGATCACGGTCCTGCTCAATAACTCCGTTCAGCAGCGTCTTAAATTGCTTTTGAGAAGATTTGTCTGTTTTCTTCTTCAGCAATACTCTTTTTTTCTTTTTGCTCAGGAGTTCTAAGGCTTCATCAGAAAATGAAGGAGCAATGAGCACTTCAAAGAAGAGGCTATTCATTTCTTCAGCCGCTGCCAGGTCTACTTCAGCATTGGTGATCAATACCCCTCCGAAAGCAGAAACAGTATCTGCCGCAAATGCTTTCTGATACGCTTCCTTTACGCTGGCTCCGGTAGCACAGCCACAGGCATTGGTATGCTTGAGGATGGCAAAAGCAGTCTCATCCTCAAATTCTTCTATCAGATCCACTGCCGCGTCTATATCTACCAAATTGTTAAAAGATAATTCTTTCCCATTCAGTTGCTCCAGCATATCTTCCAACTGACCATAGAAGGCGGCTTCCTGGTGAGGGTTTTCTCCATAGCGCAATGGCTTTACCGGTAGTTTTGCTTTATCGAAGCTGGCTGCTGCACTTGCCTCACTATTAGTAGCCCCACTAAAGTACTGGAAGATAGCCGTATCGTAGCGGGAACTTTGGGAAAAAGCCTGCATTGCGAACTGACGGCGATCGTCCAGCTCAGTGCTACCTTCCTTGTCTTTTAGTAATTGCTCCAGGGCACTATATTGCTGGCGGGAAGAGACAATCAATACATCTTTAAAATTTTTAGCTGCCGCTCTGATCAAAGCAATGCCGCCAATATCAATTTTTTCAATGATGTCTGCTTCAGCAGCACCGGAAGCTACCGTTTCCTCAAAAGGATATAAATCCACAATCACCAGGTCAATGGGAGGAATTTCGTACTCCTGTACCTGCTTAGCATCACCTTCGTCATCTCTACGTGATAGGATACCGCCAAACACTTTAGGGTGCAGCGTCTTCACTCTTCCTCCCAAAATAGAAGGATAACCGGTGAGGTCTTCTACTGCAGTTACCTCTGCTCCTTGTTCCTCAATAAACTTTTGTGTGCCCCCGGTAGAATACAGCTTTACACCATACTCATCCAGCAGCTTAACTATAGGAGCCAGGTTTTCTTTATAATACACAGAAATAAGTGCAGCATTGATCTTTTTGCTCATGATAGGTCGGGTTTGATTTGAGCTTGCAAAGGTAAGCTATTTTACAGCAGCGTAAAAGTTGGGAGTTGGTTTTTAGGCCTTAGGTTTTGGAGCGTTAGTAGCTGGGGAAATTTTGAAGTTGAAATTTACTATTTTGAATTCAATCCAGTTTCAATACCAATTCTTCTACTACCTCAGGATAATGTTTATGTTCCAGCTTCTGAACTTTGGCAGCTACGTCTTCCGGGCTGTCATTTTCTGATAAATCGCAACTCACCTGCAGAATCATTTTGCCTTCATCATAATGCTCATTACACAAGTGGATAGATATGCCCGACTGCTTTTCTTTAGCTGCTACTACTGCTTCGTGTACATGTCTGCCGTACATGCCTTTTCCTCCGTACTTGGGTAAAAGCGCAGGGTGGATATTGACAATTCGGTTAGGATAGGCCTTTAAAATATTTTCAGGAATTTTGAGCATAAAACCTGCTAACACTACCAAATCAATTTCAGCCTCTTTCAGGGTAGTGATAATATCATCGGTATGAAAAAGTATGCTTTTATCAAAAACGCACACCTGAATATTATAATTGGCAGCTCTCGTAATGACACCGGCTTTGGGATTATTAGAGAGCAGCAACCGCACCCGGGCGTAAGAATGGTTTTGGAATTTCTTAAATATCTCCTCTGCATTAGTACCACTACCTGATGCAAATACTGCTATGTTTTTCATGCTGTGAATTTAATATTATGGTTTTTAGCCGCTAGGGAGTAATGTTAATTGTTATGGTTCCCATCTACCACAGAGGGGTGTTATAGCGCTAAGGCATTATAATTTGCTTGCCAACTATAAAAAAACATAACACGATTGCTCCCTAACCCCTATAACTTATTCAGTAAGGTTTCCAGGTCTACATTGCCTCCTGTCAGAATAATACCGACTCTTTTACCGACAAATTTCTCTTTCTGTTGTAGCACTGCTGCCAGAGGAACCGCACATGATGGCTCCACAATGATTTTCATTCTCTCCCAGATCAACCTTAGGGCCGCTATAATTTCCTCATCACTTACCGTAATGATCTCCGACACTAATTCCTGAATAATGGGAAAAGTCTTGCTCCCCAGTGAAGTCAGCAAACCATCGGCTATTGTATTAGGTGATTCTGAAGGAATAATCTTACCTGCTTGTAAGGAACGATACGCATCATCGGCCCCTTTGGGTTCACCCGCGATTACCTGAGCCTGAGGTAACATAGCTTTAGTTGTAATGGCTGTTCCACTGAGCAAGCCCCCTCCGCCTACGGGCGCCATAACAATATCCAGCTCCCCCATTTCTTCTATAAGTTCCATGGCAGCCGTGCCCTGTCCACAGATGACACGCTCGTCATTGTAGGGATGGATAAAAGCTGCTCCGGTTTTTTCTACCACTTCAGCCAGTGTATCTTCCCGTGCCTGTAAAGTAGGCTTGCACATGATAATCTCAGCCCCATAACCTGCGACTGCCTTTTTCTTGACAGAAGGGGCGGTTTCCGGCATTACGATATAAGCTTTGATGCCACGGCTTTGCGCTGCTTTTGCCAGTGCCTGTCCGTGATTACCTGATGAATGGGTAGCTACGCCTCGTTGAGCTTCTTCATCGCTCAACGAAAGCACAGCATTCGCTGCGCCGCGCATCTTAAAGGCGCCGGCTTTCTGGAAGTTTTCGCACTTAAAATAAAGTTGTGTCCCCGCCATACTATTTACACTTTCGCTGCGCAATACTGGCGTACGGTGGATCAATGGCGCAATGCGCCGGGCAGCTTTTTGTATTTCTTGAAATGTAGGTCGCATAAGATGATTAATGAGCTTCCAACCAGTTTTTAGCAATGTCAGCTTCTACCTCCATAGGGACTTCCAGCGGTAGTGCGTCTTTCATCAGCTCTACTACCTTCTCCTTTACCCTCTCCGTTTCGGACTGATGCACATCAAAAATCAGTTCGTCATGTACCTGCATAATCATGCTGGACTTGAGCTTTTCTTTCTCCATCCAGTGGTGGATGTTGACCATGGCAAGCTTAATCATGTCGGCGGCAGTGCCCTGTATAGGAGCGTTGATGGCATTTCGTTCTGCATAGCCTCGCACTGTAGGGTTACGCGAATTGATATCGCGCAGATAACGGCGGCGTCCTCTAATGGTTTCTACATATTCTTTCTCTCTTGCCTGCTTGATGGCAGCGTCCATATAATTTTTGATGCTGGGAAATTCCTTAAAGTAAGCCTTGATAATTTCAGAAGCTTCGCCACGAGGAATGCTGAGTTGCTGGGCCAGGCCAAAAGCCGACACACCATATATAATTCCAAAGTTAGCCGTTTTGGCTTTGCGCCTCATTTCAGCGGTAACTTCTTCCAGTTTCACATCAAAAATCTTGGCAGCCGTAGTCGCATGTATATCTCTGCCCAGGCGAAAAGCCTCCATCATACTTTCATCTCTGGAGAAAGAAGCCATAATACGCAGCTCTACCTGAGAATAGTCGGCCGACATCAGCAGATAATCTTCATTGCGGGGTACGAAGGCCTTACGGATGAGCTGACCTTTAGGCGTACGGATAGGAATGTTTTGTAAGTTGGGATTGGTAGAACTTAGCCTTCCGGTAGAAGTTACCGCCTGATTGTAAGAAGTGTGAATACGTCCATCGTAGTCACTGATCAGTTTGGGCAGGGCATCTACATAAGTGTTTTTGAGCTTAAGTACTTCTCTGAAGTCCAGAATTCGTCGGGCAATCTCATGCTCGGTAGCTAGTGCCGAAAGTATGTTCTCACCAGTAGCATACTGCCCTGACTTGGTCTTTTTGGGCTTATCTACCAGCTTCATTTTATCAAAAAGCACCTCTCCCAGTTGCTTGGGCGATCCGATATTGAATTCTGTGCCTGCTACTTCAAAAATCTCTTTTTCTATTTCAACCAGTTCTTTGCTAAGGTCTGCCGAAAGTTCTTCCAGTGCGGATGTATCAATTCGCACGCCCTCGTATTCCATTGCAGCCAATACCGGAATAAGAGGAAGCTCCATCTCATAAAACAGCTTCCTGAGCTTACTGTCCTTCTCTATCTCCTTACTGAAAGTTTCTTTTAGCTGCAACGTAATGTCTGCATCTTCTCCGGCATATTCAGTTATCTCTTCGGCAGGAATATCCCGCATATTGCCCTGCTTTTTCCCTTTCTTCCCGATCAGGCTTTCTATAGAGACAGGTTTGTACTTGAGGTAGTTTTCTGCCATCACATCCATACCATGCCCGGTTTCCGGATCTATCAGGTAATGGGCAATCATAGTATCAAAAATAGCTCCCTGAATCTCTACACCGTACTTCCTAAGCACCAGCATATCAAACTTCAGGTTCTGGGCAATTTTTAGTTTTTTCTGATCCTCAAGCAAAGGCTTAAACTCATTAACAATGGCTTGTATTTCTTCCCGACCTTCCGGAACCGCCACGTAAAAAGCAGTTCCTTTTTGGAAGGAGAATGCCAAACCTACCAGTTCAGTGGTAAGAGGGTCCAGGCTATCCGTCTCGGTATCAAAGCAAAAAGCTTCCTGCTTTTCTAATTCCCGTACCAGTTCTTTCCGTTTTTCTGCTGTATCTATCAGTTGGTAGTCGTGTACTACTTCGGTAATGCTTTTCAGGTCTGTAGGCTGTTCAGCGATGCTTTGGGCGGCTTCTTCAAAAAGGCTGGTTTGTCCGTTAGTATTCGCTGCCTGCTCAGCAGGGGATCCCAGTACTCTGCGGGTTAGCGCCCGGAACTCCAGCTCCTGAAAAATTTTGCGTACCGCTTCCTCATCGGGTCCATTGTAGCTAAACATCTCCGCATCAAAATCTACCGGTACATCAATCTTGATCGTCGCCAGCTCTTTAGAAAGTATTCCTTGCTGACCAAACTCAATCACTTTTTCCTTCTGCTTACCTTTGAGCTGATCGGCATTTTCAACTACTCCTTCTACCGAACCAAATTGTTTTAATAGTTTTACGGCAGTCTTGGCTCCTACTCCTGGTATGCCGGGAATATTATCTACCGAATCGCCTTGCAGCCCTAAGATATCAGTGACCTGCTCTACCCGTTCAATGTCAAACTTTTTCAATACTTCCGGCACGCCCAGTATTTCTACCCCATTGCCCATAAAGGCAGGCTTGTAGAGAAAAACACAATCTTCTACCAGCTGTGCATAGTCCTTATCCGGCGTCATCATATATACCGTAAACTCCTCGCAGGATGCCCTTTTGGCAATGGTGCCAATAATATCATCTGCCTCATAACCATCCAGTTCTAATACAGGAATATCAAAAGCCCTGACAATATCTTTGACAATAGGAATAGCTACCCTGATGTCTTCCGGCTGTTCCTGACGGTTGGCTTTATAGGCTTCAAATTGCTTATGCCTGAATGTAGGCGCACTGGTATCAAAAGCTACTGCGATATGCGTTGGCTTTTCTTTGGTAAGTACTTCAAAGAGCGTATTTGTGAAACCAAAAGCTGCACTGGTATTCACTCCTTTTGAATTGATGCGTGGATTTTTACTGAAGGCAAAATGTGCCCGGTAAATCAGTGCCATTGCATCCAGTAAAAAGAGTTTTTTTTTGCTTGAATTCATGGCATCAAAGTAACAAAGAATGCTTAACTATTACCACTTTGGCACATAAGATAATTTTAGCGGTGATTCACACGACAAATGGCTTTGAACCGTCAAAACACCCTTAATAAAATACAATGCAGCAACTGTAATTTTATATGTAGTCTAAGCATATTTCAACACCAGCTGCTGAAAGTAAAGCGGACGGCAGGTAAGAAAAATGTAAGTATTTATTATTCTTTTTACGTTTGGCTTATTATTTGAGTGCCAGCACAATATAAGTTAATCAAATGAACGTTAGTGTTCAGCAAGTTAAGGAATTTGTGGTTTGTTAGATATGGGCAATATTCATAGCTTTGCGCCATACTGGGGAGAGCTATCATTGCATTTATTACATAGGGTATGTCATTAAAAATAATTCTTTCAGGTGTTATCATCTGTTTACTATACACCTTTCAATCAGCATCAGCACAAAGTAATCTACTAGAGCAGGATCTTAGTAAGATCAAAGTAGACCAGTTATCTGATGCGCAAATCAAACAGTTTATCAATGCTGCTGAAGAACGTAATTTATCTGACCAGCAGATTGAAACAACGGCGGTGATACGAGGGTTGCCTCGTGCCGAAGTAAGCAAGCTTATGAGCAGACTTCGTTCTGTACGCCTGAGTTCTGGGTCTCAAGCCCAGAATAATAGAAATGGAACAAGTGGCAATAGCCTTAATCTACAGGACAGTGCAAATGTAGATAGTAGCAACAATAAATCGGCTGGCTCAGCCATGCTCACTAAAGAAGAGAGAAAAGTGTTTGGCATGGAGCTTTTCAACAACCAGAACATTACTTTTGAGCCAAGTATCAATATTGCCACACCAAAAAACTACCAGTTAGGCACCGGGGATGAATTGATGGTAAATATCTGGGGGGCATCCCGCCAAAACTATATACTGGAGGTAAGCAGAGAAGGTACGGTGACAATTGACAACCTGGGACCCATTTATGTCAATGGCCTTACCGTGGAAGAAGCCTCTGACAGGATCATCAACCGCCTTACAGATATATATTCAGGGCTACGTTCATTTGGGGAGAGAGGGCCTAATACTTTTGCCGAAGTTTCATTGGGAAGAGTCAGAAGCATCAAAGTTACTATCGTAGGAGAGGTTCGTAAACCCGGCACTTATACTTTACCTTCATTAGCTTCAGCTTTTAATGCGCTTTACCTTTCCGGAGGACCTTCTTTTATAGGATCATTCAGAGACATTGAGATCGTCAGAAATAATAAGGTCGTCGCTATCCTTGACATATACGATTATCTCGTTAAAGGGGAGAATGCCAGTACTATTCCTTTACAGGATCAGGACATTATTCGGGTAGTTCCTTATGATACCCGTATTGAACTTCAGGGAGAAGTAAAGCGAAGCGGATATTATGAAATGAAAGGGGAGGAGTCTTTGGGTGAAGCCATTCGCTTTAGCGGCGGTTTTACAGACAAGGCTTATACTCACCGCCTCAAGGTAATACGCAAGACAGACAGGGCCAAGAGGATTGAAGATATAGATGGAGACGAGATTAGTAGTTTCACTCCTCAAAACGGCGATCTGGTTAAAGTTGACTCTATCTTGGATCGCTTTGAGAACCGCGTGGAAATTGTAGGAGCTGTCTTTCGTACCGGCACTTATGAACTCAAGGAGGGGATGACTTTGAAAGAGCTTATACAAAAGGCAGAAGGCTTAAGAGAAGATGCGTTTACCAGTCGTGCTCTGATTTACCGTAAGGGAGAAGACCTCACCTCAAAAGTAATCTCTGTAAGTCTGAGGGATGTCCTTACTGATAGAGCTCCCGATATTGGCCTACAGAGAGAGGATCTTGTCAGAGTATTCTCTATTTTCGATTTGGAAGAAGAGTTCAACGTCAATATCAATGGTGAAGTACAAGCCCCTGGTGAGTTCAGCTTTATGCGTAATATGACCCTTGAGGACCTTATTGCTATGGCTGGAGGGCTCAAGGAATCTGCTTCTCAGGCCAGAGTAGAAGTAGCTCGTCGAGTTACCGCAGAAGAAATACTGGATCAGGAGAACCCCAATGTGTCTGAGAATGTACAGATGGCAAATATCTTTCAGTTTTATGTAGACAAAGATTTAAGCCTATCTCCTGAAAACGCCAGTTTTGAACTAATGCCCTTTGATCAGGTGTTTGTCAGGAAGTCGCCTGAATATGAAGTACAACAGGGAGTCGTGGTAAAAGGGGAAGTAATGTATCCTGGTCAATATGTAATTACTAATAAAAATGAACGTATTTCCAGCTTAATTGAAAGAGCGGGAGGCTTAACTAGTTTTGCCTATTTAGAAGGGGCACGTTTGATCAGACTAAACCCTGAATATTATAAAGAACTCAATCAAAGGAAAGAGGAAGTTATAGATTCTTTACAGCGAGTTCAAATAAGTTCAGAAATGAATTCCTCTTCTGTAAACTCCAATGCCTCTAACAATGCTAGGGGCACGAGGGGAAAAGGCATAGTAAACTTGCAAACTTTGGACCCTGAACTTCTCAAAACATTAGCAGCAGCTAAAGTACGTGTTTCTGAAACTAATGCTATTGGAATTGAGCTGCAGAGAATATTAGAAAGTCCAAAATCAAAGTACGATTTGATTCTTTTACCGGGTGATACGCTTGAAGTACCAAAAGAATTACAGACGGTACAAATGAATGGTCAGCTATTGTACCCTTCTTCTACAAGGTATGATCGTTCTAAAGGCTTCAAGCACTATATATCTGAAGCAGGAGGGTTTACCAAACGAGCAGATAAAAAAAGAGCCTATGTGATCTATGCCAATGGATCTGTGGATAAAACAGGAAGTTTCCTGTTTTTTAAAGACTACCCTGAGGTAAAACCAGGGGCTGAAATTATTGTACCGCAAAAGCAGGGAGGATTATCAACACAAGCCTGGGTAGGGATTGGTTCAACGCTCGCTAGTATTGCCCTTACCATTGTTACAGTGATAAATGTGGCTAACCGTAATTAATACTAGCAAGCGGTATTATTAAAATATTAAACACATAAGTGTTGGAAACGCAAGAAAAATATTATCAGGAAAAAGATGCTAAAAAAGAGGAGTCTACTAATGGGGCTACTGCTCATCGTGACCCTCAGGTAGCAGATGATGAAATAGATTTAGCGCTTCTTTTTAAAGAAATCTGGAGACGAAAAAAGCTCCTTCTCTACACTGTCTTGGGCGCACTAGTAATAGGCATTTTTATCGCTATTGTAAGCCCTGAAGAATATAAATCTAATATTGTGCTGATGCCTCAGTCTGATGCAAGCGCTGGAAGAAGTTCTTCCAATATTCTACGACAAATCGGAGGGTTTGCAGGTATAGGTTTAGGAGGAAGCAGCACTGGACTAAACATAAACTTATACCCTGACATCACCAAAAGTACTCCATTCAACATCTCGGTAATGGAAGAAGATCAATATTTCCCTTCCTTAGATACTACCATGAGTTTGTACTACTATTTTACGGAAATAAGTGAGCCTCCTTTGACAGAAAACCTGAAGAAATATACAATAGGGCTTCCCAATATGCTCCTTGACTTACCCATGGCAGTAGTCAACTTATTTAAAAAGGACACCAGATCTGCTACTGCAAACATGCAAAAAGGAACTACTGTGTTAAATAGCAGTGACACTACTCAAAATGACCTTGAGAATAAATTGGTACAAGAGTATGACCCAATTACTTTAACAAGCAGACAGATGCGGGTCATGGCTGAGTTAAAAAGAAGAATCACTACTACTATTGAGGAGAATGGTACGGTTACAGTCACTGCAGTAATGCCCGATCCTTTAGTATCTGCTAAAACCACTGAATTGGCTGTTGCATATTTGACCAAATATATTACAGAATATAGGACTGAGAAGGTTCAGCAGGATCTTGATTTCGTAGAAAAACAATATAAAGAGAAAGAAGAGCGATACAATGAAGCGCAGCAAAGATTAGCGCGCCTGAGAGATCGCAACCTAAATATTGCTACTGAAAGCGCACGAATTGCTTTAGAACAGGCACAGACCGATTATGACTTGTCTTACACCTTATACCAAGGTATTGCTCAACAGCTTGAACAGGCTAGAATTAAAGTGCAGGAAGAAACTCCTGTATTTAAGGTGTTGGAACCCATACAGATTCCATTGACTAAAAGTGAGCCTAACCGTGAACTGATCATTACCTTAGCATTATTCGCTGGTATCGCGGTAGGGCTAGGCATCATTGTCGCTCAGGTGATTTTTTTCAATATTAAAAGTAAGCTTTAGTGGATATTAATACTGACAGTACTAAAATATCCGTCATAGGTTTAGGGTATGTAGGCCTTCCTCTGGCTATTGAGTTTGGAAAAGAAAAAGAATACGAGGTTATAGGTTTTGATATCAACCACAAGAGAATCCTGGAATTACAGGAAGGAAAGGATAGTACCGGTGAGGTAGAACCCGAGGAATTTAAACAAGCCTCCGGACTTACCTTTACCAACCAACTTGAAGATATCAAAGATTGTAATATCTACATAGTCACGGTACCCACGCCTATTGATCAGTACAAAAAACCTGACCTCACTCCGCTTCGCAGAGCAAGTGAGACAGTAGGAAAATTGCTTAAACAAGGTGATATTGTAATTTACGAGTCTACCGTTTATCCCGGCTGCACGGAAGATGATTGTGTTCCTATTCTTGAGCAACAAAGTGGCTTAGTTTACAATCAGGATTTTTACTGTGGGTACTCACCCGAGCGGATCAATCCCGGTGACAAAGAGCATCGGGTTCATTCTATTAAAAAAGTAACCAGTGGAAGTACGCCCGAGATCGCTGAAAAAGTGGATCAGCTTTATCAGGGTATCATCACTGCAGGTACCCATAAAGCATCTTCTATCAGAATAGCTGAGGCAGCCAAAGTGATAGAAAACGCTCAACGAGACCTTAACATCGCTTTTGTTAATGAGCTTGCCTTAATTTTTGACCGTCTCCAGATTGATACCCAGGAAGTGCTGGAAGCTGCCGGGACCAAGTGGAACTTTCTTCCTTTCAGGCCCGGTCTAGTGGGAGGACATTGCATTGGTGTAGACCCTTATTATCTTACGCATAAAGCTGAAAGCATAGGTTATCACCCTCAGGTCATATTATCCGGCAGAAGGATCAACGACAATATGGGGAGTTTTGTAGCAAATAAAGTAGTGAAACTTCTTTCCCGGAAAGGTCATGCTATTAAAGGCGCTCAAGTCCTCATATTAGGAATTACTTTTAAAGAGAACTGCCCGGACATACGTAATAGCAGGGTTATTGATATTATCAGGGAATTACAGGATTTTGGAGTAAATGTAGAAGTTTATGATCCATTAGCTAACTTCAGTGAAGTATATGAAGAATATGGTATAGAACTTCTTTCTGTACCTAATAAAGCATATGAAGGCATAGTAATGGCTGTAGGTCACAAACATTTTCTACAACTTGACCTGAAGGAAGTAAAAAAAGAAAATGGCGTTATATATGATGTCAAAAGCATACTTGATAAAAATTTGGTAGACGGTAAGCTGTAATATTTATTATGAGCCAAACAAAAAAAGTGTTAGTCACCGGCGCAGCTGGTTTTATTGGTTTTCACCTTTCACAAAAACTTTGTCAGCAAGGTTTTGAGGTAGTGGGGATAGATAACCTGAACGATTATTATGATCCCAATCTTAAAAAGAGTCGTCTTGATATATTAAAGGTACTGAGTACCTTTTCTTTTCATAAGATAGACCTTTTGGAAAAAGAGCGGATAGATCAGCTTTTTGAGACAGAAAAGTTTCACTATGTGGTAAACCTTGCGGCGCAGGCAGGGGTACGATACTCGCTGGTCAACCCTTATGCTTATATAGATGCTAATGTTACTGGCTTTCTAAACATATTGGAGGCTTGCCGGCACTATCCTGTAGAGCATCTGGTATACGCCTCCTCTAGTTCTGTATATGGCGCCAATTCAAAGATGCCTTTTTCTGTCCATCATAATGTAGACCATCCGGTTTCATTGTATGCAGCTACCAAGAAGTCCAATGAATTGATGGCACATACTTATTCAAACTTATACAATATTCCTACTACCGGTCTGCGCTTCTTTACAGTCTATGGCCCTTACGGGCGACCAGATATGGCGCTCTTTCTATTTACCAAAGCTATACTAGAGAATAGACCAATTGATGTGTACAACAATGGTGAAATGAAAAGAGACTTCACCTATGTGGATGATATTGTAGAAGGAGTCATCAAACTGTTGCCTCATGTCGCATCACCTAGCCCTAGTTGGGACGGTAACAACCCTGACGCAGCCAGTAGTTTTGCCCCCTATGCCCTTTATAACATTGGCAACAACAATCCAGTTAAGTTATTAGACTTTATAAGCACCTTGGAACAGGCATTGGGTATGGAGGCTCAGAAAAATATGATGCCCATACAAGATGGCGATGTGCCAGCAACATTTGCAGATGTAGATGACCTGATCAAAGATGTTGGCTTTAAACCAGCCACTCCTCTCATTGAGGGTATTCAAAAGTTTGTAGACTGGTATAGAGAATATTACACGAAGTAAAAATAAAAATGGCAAATCATAAAGTAATCATAGATGCCAATAAAAGTGTCCTTTCACTTGATCTAAAAGAGCTCTTTAGCTATAAAGATCTTTTTTACACGCTTGCCCAAAGAGATTTTAAAGTGAAATATGCACAAACTTTTTTGGGGTTTGCATGGGCTTTTATACAACCTTTCATGACATTGATTGTCTTTGCATTGGTATTTAGCCGCGGATTAAGACTTAATACAGGTGAGATTCCATACATATTATTTGCAGCTTGCGGCTTGGCAGCATGGACTTATTTTTCATCAGTGATGAATCAAGCTGGTAATTCTATCATTGGCTCTCAAGGTATGGTGCAAAAAATTTATTTTCCTCGTCTTATCATACCTTTGTCAAAAGCTTTGGTAGGGTTGATTGATTTTTTTATTGCTCTTCTAATTATCTTTTTGTTATTAATATTTTATCAGTATGCGCCTTCTCCAAATATTATCTTTTTGCCTTTCTTCATTTTGATGGCCGTTATTGCAGCATTAGGAGTAGGGATTTGGTTAAGTGCCCTGACTATAAGGTATAGAGACTTTCAGCAGATTGTTCCATTTCTGGTAAGATTTGGGATGTTCTTTACTCCAGTTGCTTACCCTGCAAGTATTTTTGCTGATCGTATTCCAAATTGGGCTCTAATCATTTATTACCTTAATCCTATTGCAGGAGTAATTGACGGTTTCCGATGGACTGTGTTGGGTACTGATCCTCCGAACATACTTTCGTATGTTTCCTTTTTTGTAGTTATCTTATTATTCATAAGTTCTTTATTTTACTTTAAAAAAGTAGAACGAACTATTGCTGATATCATCTAATATCATGAGTGAAATTGCCGTAGACATACATAGTGTATCTAAAAAATATACCATAGGAGACACTTCAAGTGGAAGCTTAAAAGAAACCATTGCATCTTTCTTTACCAATAATGCTAATCAGAAAACTGAAGAGTTTTGGGCCATTAAAGATGTATCATTTAAAGTGGGGCGTGGTGAAGCGGTAGGTATTATTGGTAAAAATGGAGCCGGCAAAAGTACATTGTTAAAAGTTTTATCCAGAATTACAGAGCCTACTGAAGGTAAAATTATTATTAACGGTAGAGTGTCCTCTCTATTAGAAGTAGGGACTGGCTTTCATCAAGAGCTAACAGGTAGAGAAAATGTTTTTCTGAACGGTACAATTTTGGGCATGTCGCGAGCAGAAGTAAAAGCTAAATTTGATGAAATTGCTGAGTTTAGTGGTGTACAAAAATTTTTGGATACTCCTGTAAAAAGATACTCTTCAGGTATGAAAGTTCGTCTTGCGTTTGCCGTAGCTGCGCATTTAGATCCTGAGATTCTCATTATTGATGAGGTATTGGCAGTTGGTGATGCTGAGTTTCAAAAAAAATGTCTAGGAAAGATGCAAGATGTAACAGGAGAAGGGAGAACAATAATATTTGTCAGTCATAATATGGGAGCTGTTAGAGACTTGTGTACTTCCGGAGTCTATCTTAAAAATGGTAAAGTTGCAAAACAGGGTAAAATAGACCCTATTATCTCTGATTATTTGACTGAAGGGGGTGAGGCACAAGGAAATCATACATGGGATATTGAACATGCTCCAGGAGAAAATGGAATAAAGATTCTTCAAGTGGGCATTTCTTCTCCTCATTCTGAAGAGGTTTCTACTTTTACTACTGAAGAAGAGCTAAAACTCAATTTTTCCATTCTTACTGAAATGGACACAAATACTCATTTGGACGTTACTTTTCATCTTGCAGATGAAATGGGAAATGTGATTTTTACAGGTAGTACTGCCAGGATAGAGAAAGAAAATAGGCTAGCGAAAGGATTACTTAAAGCAACCTGCACTATTCCTGATAACTTGTTGAATGAAGGAAAGTATTACATCAGCAGATTGCTAGTAGTTAAAAATAGAGGAACTGTATTATACGAGCATAATGATCTTCTCAGCTTTGAAATTATTAGACCTATTAATAATACCTTTGGATGGAAAGGTAAAAAAGAAGGGTTAATAAGGCCAAAACTAGATTGGAACGTAATAATAGACGAAGGTAAATTTGTATGATTAATGTCACTCAACCCTTCCTGCCACCTAAAGAGGAATATGATAAGTATGTGGAAGGTATCTGGAAAAGAAACTGGCTGACCAACAATGGTCCATTAGTCAATGAGCTGGAAATCCAGTTAAAAAAATATTTTGGGCAAAAGCATTTACTTTTTTTGACTAATGGTACTGTTGCTATTCAAATTGCTATCAGAGCTCTTGGATTAAAAGGGAAAATTATTACCACCCCTTTTAGTTATGTGGCCACTACCAGTAGTATCGTATGGGAGCACTGTGAACCTTTATTCGTAGATATTGATCAGCATACACTAAATATTGATGCTGATAAAATAGAGGAAGCCATCACTGATGATGTAAGTGGTATTTTAGCTACTCATTGTTTTGGGAACAGCTGTGATATTAATGCTATTGAAAAAATAGCATCTAAGCATAAGCTTAAAGTAATTTATGATGCTGCCCACTGTTTTGGGACAGTATATAAAGGCAAAAGTATTTTTGCGTATGGGGATGTCAGTACAACCAGTTTTCATGCTACTAAGCTCTTCCATACCATTGAAGGTGGAGCAGTATTTACCCAAAACGCTGATTTACTTAAGAGAATGGCCTATATGCGAAATTTCGGCCATGATGGTCCTGAGAAATTTAATGGGGTAGGCATCAATGGTAAAAATTCAGAATTTCATGCTGCTATGGGGCTGGTAAATTTGAAATATGTTGGGGAGATTATACAACGCAGAAAAGAGCAATCGCTTTTTTATGATGAAATGCTGCAAAATTTGAAAGTACAGAAGCCAGTAATACAGCAGGGTTGTGATTTCAACTATGCCTATTATCCGGTGATTTTTGAGTCAGAAGAAATAGCCCTCAAGATGAAGGCTGAGTTGGAAAAAAGAAATATCTCTCCCAGGCGTTACTTCTACCCTTCCTTATCTTCATTAGATTATGTTTCTACTCCTTCTCCGCCAATCTCTGATGATATTGCTAAAAGGATATTATGTCTACCTCTTTATCATGACCTGTCTCGTGAAGAGCAACTAATGATAGTAAGGATATTATTAAGAACTCAAAATTACTAGAATATATGCAAAGAAGTGTAATGGGTCATTACTTTGAGGAATTCAAAGTGGGAGAAGTAATAGAGCACGAACTTTCTAAAACAATTTTTGAAAGTGACAATAATCTATTCAGCCTTCTAACCATGAATCATCATCCTGTTCACTTGAATCATGATTATGCTTTGCATAATCAGCATGGTAGAATACTAGTGGTAGGCACTTTAGTTTTCAGTCTAGTAGTAGGAATAACCGTTCCTGATATTAGTGGTAAAGCAATCGCAAATTTAATATACGAGGAAGTTAAGCACCTTGCACCCGTATTTATTAATGATACGTTGTATGCTAAATCAAAAATTTTGGAAGTATTGCCTTCTAAGTCTAAATCTGATCGTGGAATTATTTATGTAGAAACAGTAGGTTACAATCAACAGCAAATTGATGTGCTTTCTTTTAAAAGAAAAGTATTGATAAAAAAAAGGAACTCATAAGCTATGAAAGATTTTTTGCTACGCAGCCTTATGTTCGTACCTGGGCATAACGAACGTCTTTTGAATAGTGCTGCAAGATCAAAGGCAGATGTCCTATTACTTGATATAGAAGATTCTGTTCAGCCATCATCTAATAAGCAATTAGCACGCGATAAGATTGAACAGTATTTAAGAGAAGGTTATTTTCAAAAGTATGCTGTTTTTCCAAGAGTAAATGACAGAGAAAGTGGACACTTACTTAAGGACATCCATCAACTAACCATTGAAGGAGTACATGGCTTTGTTTATCCTAAGTCTAAAACAGGACAAGACGTATACTTTTTTGATAAACTATTAGAAACTATTGAATACGAAAAAGGAATAAAAGTAGGTACATACAAAATTATTCCTTTGATTGAGACAGCTTCAGCTGTACTTAACGCACAAGATATTTGCAAAGCATCTTCAAGGGTAATAGCTATCGCATTTGGATGTGAAGATTTTGTAACGGACTTGCAGGGAGTGCATGATGATGCTGGGCAAAGTATATTTACTGCCCGGGCTATGATTGCAATGGCTGCCAGAGCGCATGGAGTAGTGCCTATAGATACCGTACATATTAAGGTACATGATCTGGAGGATTTAGAAAAGAATTTGATTGTAGCAAAAAATCTTGGGTTTGAAGGAATGCTCGTACTCAACCCTAAAGAACTCCCATTGGTACACCAGTACTTTTCCCCTACTGTAGAAGAAGTCAATGGAGCTGAAGAAATGATTCGTTTGGCTGCAAAGGCTGAAGAAGAAGGAAAAGGGGTGACAGTTATCAATGGTAAATTCGTAGGTCCTCCGATGGTGCTTCAGGCAAAAAACATTTTAAAAAAGCATACGCTTATACAGGCTAAACCTTAATTTATGAAAAAGATTATAGTATTAGGAGGTAGTGGTATAGGTATGATTGCCTCATCTATCATTGATAAAATGACTGGTTATGAACTACTTGGTTTCGTGAATGATGTTGTTCCTGTCGGGAATACTATCGGTAAGTATAAAAAAATTAAAGTAATCGATAAGACTGAAAATATTCAGAAATATATAACTGATGAAGAAATCTACTTTTTCAACGGTTTTGTAGGAATGACTCGTGAAAAAGAAGTTTATGAAACCCTTCAAAAATTAGGCATTCCCAAAGAGCGATATGTTAACCTTATTGATCCTACAGCTATAGTCCCTTGGGATTATTGCTCAATAGGGCAAGGGGTATTAATGGCTCCTTTATCACAATTAAGTTCAGATACAAATATCTCTGACAATTGTATGCTGCTGGCTAATACCTTTATCGGACATGATACTTTTTTGGATCAATATGTTTCAGTAGCAACTAATGCTGTAATAGGTGCCAATGTCCATGTGGGCAAAGCTTGTCATATTGGTAGTAATGCTACAATTAGAGAAAAGGTAAAAATCGGAGATTTTAGCCTAGTTGGAATGGGGGCGGTGGTCTTGAAAGATGTGCCTGAAAATTCAATCGTTGCTGGGAATCCGGCAAGAGTGATAAAGACTAAAAACATTTAATGAATCTAAACCCAACTCCATTAGTAAGTGTATGTTGCATTACTTATAACCAAGAAAGCTTTATACGAAAAGCAATCGAAAGTTTTTTGATGCAAAAAACAAATTTTGATATTGAGGTTATTATTCATGATGATGCATCCACTGACAATACTTCCAAGATTATACGAGAATATGAAGAAAAGTATCCTCATATAATAAAGCCCATCTACCAAACTGAAAATCAATGGTCAAAAGGAATCCGCCCTTCACCTACTTTTGTGTGGCCTAAAGCTAAAGGAAAATATATAGCACTCTGTGAAGGAGACGATTACTGGACAGATCCTCTGAAATTACAAAAACAAGTAGATTTCTTGGAATCTAATACTGACTATGTCATTTGTCTTCATAATTCTTATCTCAGATTTGAAGGTACAAACAAACCAGATAAAATAGCTATTAATCACTTTAAAGAGGAGCTTATTCTTAAAGACTTTATTGATGTAGATTATTTTAGAGAAAAAAAAGGCTTGGTTAGTAGGGGACATACTTCTAGTATTCTCTTCAAAAACAATTTAATCAAAAAATTCCCTGATTGGTATTACCATAAAGCAGTTGCTGGTGACATTTATCTATTAATTTTACTAGCTCAATATGGTAAGGGAAGATTCATTAATGAATTTATGTCTGTTTACAGAATTAACCAGGGAGGGATAACACGGGCACATTCTACACAAAAAGGGCACTTATTGCATAGAAACAGAATGTCCATGCTGGGTATCATCAATGAACATTTTGATTACAAATATGATAAGCTAATTCGTGAACAAACCGCTAAGTTTCACTTAGCTGAAGCTCAACTTTATATTCAGGAGCACAAATATTTAAAAGCTATTAGTCATTTTTGGCACGCAGTCATTCATAGCCAGGACAAGCCCTCTATGCTAAAAAGTATAATATTATTGTTTGGTAAATCTTCCAAGGTTATGCGTATTTTTTTAGGAGGCTTCCGGAAAGTCAAATCTTTACTTAAAGGGAGAAAAAAAAAGGCTGAGAAAAAAAAAAATAGGATACAGGTATCTCAAATACTTGCTTCGCAGCACCCTCCTGAAAATTATGATGATCACGCAGTTTTTCAACAGTTACAATCCAAGTACTCTCCTAGAACAGGCTACAAATATGATTACTACCATAGTTGGGAGAGAGGAATAAAAAGAGCATCTGCTATACTCGAAATCCCTACACTGCAACAGAAAGGCCTTAAATTTTTGGAAGTTGCTTGCGGGGATGCCATGACAAGTTATGTACTCTCCACTTATGGACATGAAGGGCATTGTCATGATATAGAAGACTGGAGGCTTCCAGAAGCAAAGGGACTTGAATTCTATCAAGCTGATTTAAATAACTCTTTACCTATTGAAGATTCACAATTTGACCTAATCTTTTCATTTAATGCTTTTGAACATTTGCCAGACCCTGCATTTGCTCTTCAGGAAATATCCAGAGTAGCAAAACCTGGTGCCATTGTTTATATAGAATTTGGACCACTATACAATAGCCCCTGGGGTCTACATGCTTATCGTACTTTGTATATGCCTTACCCTCAGTTCCTTTTTTCAGAATCATTTTACATGGATAAACTGCAAGAGTTAGGAATGTATGACTTGGGAAAAAAGCAAGTTGGGCTACAACCCATGAACAAATGGGATACTAAAGCATTTGAAAGTATATGGGAGTTGCATGATCTAAGGGTGGAAGATATTAAGTATGGCTCTGATACTTCGCACTTGGATATTATTTTAAAATACCCTCTTGCTTTTAGGGGTAGAAAGCTAGACCTGAAGGAAGTAACAACTTCTTGGATGAGAGCAATATTATCAAAAAAGCAAAAATAGGAATGAAGCGGTTGCATTGAAAAGGTGAATACATGAAATACAATCCTGAAAAATTTGTTAGCAACTTATATTCAAAAACCCCGGCTGGCTTTGCTTCAGTGCCCGGAGGAAGAGTTACCTTATATGGAACCTGTTATGGGTTACTTACCCAATATTATTTAGATGACTCTATTAAGCTTGATCCTGATGTGGAGAAATTTATTTTGTCATGCCAAAACCCTGACTCAGGTCTATTTGAAGGGCCAGAATTTTCAAAAGAATACTTTGAAAGCAGAATACATGACGTCGAACATATATCTCTCCACTTACTATGTACCGTATTACCAGTACTTCAACAATTTGGAGTAAAACCTCATTACTCTATCAAAGCGGTCCATAAGTTTTGCAATTTGCCGTATTTGCAAAAATGGTTAAACGACAGAGAGTGGAAAAAGGCATGGCTTGAGGGAAATAACATATTATTTGTAGGTCAAACCTTAGTTTATCTAAGAGATGAAGAAAAACTGCCACAAGCACAAGCCGCTTTGGATTTATGGTTTGAATGGCTTGATCGAGAAATAGACCCCTCCACAGGCTTATGGGGAACTAATGGGTATTGCTCCCCTTTTCATGCAATGTGTGGGGGGTATCATCAACTTTTAGTATATTATTATGAAAGGCATCCCATTCAGTATCCAAAACAATTGGTAGATACGGTATTAGCTTTACAGCATGTTGACGGTGGATTTTCCCCTTCAGGGGGAGGGGGAGCATGTGAGGATGTAGATGCAGTAGATATATTAGTAAATCTTTACAAGATAAATAATTATAAAAGACCTCATATCCGAAATGCACTTCGTAAGAACCTAAAACACATTTTAAGTTTACAAAACCCAGACGGAGGTTTCCCCTATAAGAGAAATGCTCCTCAAAGTCATATGGGAATTCAAGATACTATTGCTCCTCCTAATGCTTCAACCATGTTTGCCACTTGGTTTAGAGTCCATACTATTGCACTCATCGCAGAAATACTTACAGATGAGAAATCTCTGGCTGAACTTTCTCTTAACTTTAGTAAAGGGCTTTCTATGGGATGGCATAGTCCTTGGGATAAAGAGCAAAAAATCTTAGGCTTAACACAAAAAATTAATGAGTGGGTAGTAAGCCAGCAACTACATTTGCAGCATAATGCTCATAATTTTAATAAACGCTTACGGAATAAGGCAAAGCGGGTACGAGAATTAATAAAAAGATGAATCAGCCGCAGCCACTTATTACAGTCATTATGTCCGTATATAACGGATTGCCTTATTTGCGAGATGCAATTACTTCTATTCTGCATCAAAGCTTTTCGGATTTTGAGTTTTTAATTATTGATGATGCTTCAACTGATGAGAGTGTAAATGTTATTAATTCATATAATGACTCAAGAATTCAACTATATCAGAATCAATCTAATATTGGGCTTACAGCCTCTCTCAACAAGGGACTAAAGCTGGCTAAAGGTAAGTATATCGCTAGAATGGATGCGGATGACATCAGTGAGCATACCAGGATTGAAGAACAGATTAGTTTAATGGAAAAACATGCAGATATTGGGCTATGCGGAAGCTGGTATCAGATTATTGATGGGCGAGTAATAAAAAAACCCATAACACATGAAGAAATTATGCTGGGAATGTTGCGAAGAAACCCTTTTGGACATTCTACTATCATGATAAGAGCAAGCCTATTGAACAAACATAAATTAATATATAACGAAAACTTTACTTCTTCTCAGGATTATGATTTATGGTCTAGAATCGTAGAACATACAAAAGCGTATAATATTCCTAAAGTCCTGGTGAAATACAGACTACATACAAATCAAGTGAGTGTTAAAAAAGAGAAAGAACAACTAAAAAATGAATCTAAAATAAAGAAACAAATTTTACAGAAAGTGCTGGCTGATGTTTCAAATAAGGAAATCCTTATTCACGAAAAAGTAATTTTTAATACACATAATATCAGTACAAAAGAATTTGTTTCGTATGTAAATTTTTTAAAGCGCCTGTTGAAAGCCAATACTAAAAGCTTGAGGTACCATAGTGGTAAATTATATGAGTTTACGTATAAATTATGGCTTAGTGCGATAAAAAATTTACAAAAACCTTCGCTTGATATTGTGTTCTGCATTTGGAGATCTCCTTATCCGAATCGGCACGGCTTCATCAATATGTTAAAGTTAACCACTAAGTTGCTTATATCTAGTTATGCCTAGTTTAGTTTCCATAGTCATCCCTTGCTATAATCAAGGTATCTTCTTAGAAGACTCTGTAAATTCTGCATTAGCACAGACCTATGACGATATTGAAATAATTATTGTAAATGATGGGTCATCAGATAAGTTTACTAACGATCTTCTTAGAAACTATAGTAAACCTAAAACCAGGGTTATTACTACAAAAAATAATGGCTTAGCTGAAGCACGTAATGTAGGTATCAGCAATGCAAAGGGTAAATATATTTTACCCCTGGATGCAGATGATAAAATTGCTCCCTTTTACTGTGAGAAGGCTATTGAAAAAATAGAGGGTGATCCTACTCTTGGTATAATTCACTGTCAAACGAAATATTTTGGTGCTAGAGATGACCTCAGGCAAGATCCTGAGTATTCACTAGAAGTTATGCTGAGCAAAAATATCATTCTCTGTAGTGGATTGTTTAAGAAGAGTGATTGGGAAAAAGTAGGGGGTTATAATTCCAATATGGTCTATGGAGGAGAAGACTGGGATTTTTGGCTTTCTGTTATTGGGTTAGGCAGGAAAGTATATAAAATACCTGAAGTCTGCTTTTTTTACAGAATTAGACAAAACTCTATGGCTCGTTCTATGAATGAAGAAAAATTCAGAGCATTAAGGAAGCAAATATTTCTTAATCATACTCAATTATACTTAGAAAACTTTCCTGATCCTATCAGTTTGTTCTGGGAAAAAGAAAAGTGTCTTAGGAGGCATGAAAGACTATTGGGCTCTATTGAACATAAAATTCTTTCAAAATTATTTTATCCTCTACGAAAACTTTTAGGTAAGAAGGACATTGATAAGTCATAAATTTAAGAATAGAACTATAATATTTGACCTAAGGCAGCGTCAAAAAAGACTGTTAGGCAAGCTGAAAAAATTATAGCTTCCTGAAGGACCAGAAGAACCAAATAATATGATAATACCAGACTTGCATATGCATGGTATAATCTGAATGAAATTAAAAGTATTTTTTTTAAGATGAAGAATCAGAAACCTTTTGTGGACTTTATGATAGTAGGGGCTATGAAGAGTGGTACCACTTCTCTGGCTAACATACTTAAAAGCCATCCTAAGGTAGGATTTTGCTCATTAAAAGAACCCCAATTCTTTAGTGAATCTCCTAATTGGCGCGAAGAATTAACAAAATACAAGAGTCTTTTCCCAGGCATACAGGAAGGACAGATTGTTGGTGATGCTTCTACTGGCTATACTATGTACCCTGAGTTTAACAAAAAAGTATGGCATGACATCTATGATTTTAATCCTCAAATGAAAATTATATATATCATGCGAGACCCTGTGGCCAGGGTCATTTCTCACTATATCCATAGTTACATGCGTGGTTATACGAGACTGCCGCTGAATAAAGCAATAATCCAAGACCCAGCCTATATTAACCGTACTCGTTATTACACGCAAATTAGCCCCTATATCAATTTATTTGGCAGAAAGCAGGTTTTACTTATTACCTTTGAAAAGTTTCTGCAAGAAAAGGATAAAGTATTACTTGAACTATCTGATTTTTTGAAATTGGACAACGAATTCAAATCGTATCAAGAGGTTCATAGTAATAAAGCAAAACAAGAAATAGACATTACGCTTAACAGGCATCTTAGAAAGATAAAAAGCCCTTATTTAAAAAGAGCAATCAATTTTTTATACACAAGGATATACAAAGCAAAGGAAATACAAACTGAGGCGACTTACGAAATCGAAGAAGTTATCTGGAAAATGCTGGAACTAGATATCATTAATATAGAAAAAGAAATTGGCAGAAAGCTGACGGAATGGCCCTCTTGCTTAAAGTTCAGAAATAACAATTAGCATCATTCATATGAGTAATCAGGATGGTTTTATAAATGTTTCTTTGAAAGATAATATCAGCCTTTATTATCAAAGACTCTCAATATTAAAGTCTATTAAAAGCAGTTTGAAGCATTTTAGTGGAATTATGTTGGATACAGGATGTGGTAAAATGCCCTATAAAAGCTTCTTGCTGGAAAACTCGGATATCAAAGAATATATAGGGTTAGATATTGAGGAGGCTAAAGTCTATGACGCACATGTACAGCCAGATTACCGTTGGGATGGAAAAAAGATGCCCTTTGAAGACGATAGCTTTGATTGCGCTTTTGCCACAGAAGTATTAGAACATGTTCCTGAGCCTGATATTTTTTTAAAAGAAGTTTATCGAGTTTTGAAAACAGGAGGTGTATTTTTTTTCACTACTCCATTTCTTTGGCCTCTACATGAACCTCCTTATGATGAATACCGATATACTCCTTTCTCAATGGAAAGAATTTTAAAAAAGAACGGATTTACAGATATTGAGATAAAATCATTAGGTGGATGGAATGCCAGCTTAGGGCAAATGATTGGTTTATGGGTAAAACGCTCTCCTATGCATCCTCGGAAAAGAAGAATATTGAGGAAAATTGCTTTACCTATTTTAAAATATTTATATAAACATGATAACTCCAATCCAGACTTTTTCAAAGGACCTATGATCACAGGTATTTTTGGCACTGCCTATAAAAAATAAATTTTTATGTCCTCTACTAAGTTATGCATCATAACTACCAACAAAAAAGTTTATTCTGAAACATTCATCCGCAACCATATAGACAAGTTACCCTTTTGGAAGAAAACGCTCTACAATGGTCACTTGCCTGTGCTTTACGAATGGAATACAGATAGACCTCTTTCTAACTTATTACTTTATAAAATACGAACAAAATTTTTTGCTAATGCTTCTGCCACCAATGAAAAGTATATATCTAAATACCTTCCTCAATATTTAAAGCAAAATAAAATACAGGTAGTTCTAGCTGAATTTGGCCCTGTGGGGGCCCATGTACAAAACGCTTGTATAAAAGCAAACATACCACTTATTGTACATTTTCATGGTGATGATGCTCATGCCCATACCTACAAAGAAAGATACCAAAGTTATCAGGGATTGTTAAAGCATGCTCACGCCGTAATTTGTGTCTCTGTAAGTATGCACAAACAACTTAAAGAATATGGTTTTACAGATAAACAATTACATCTGATACCCTATGGTATTGATACATCCTTCTTCAGTAGTGCTGATCCTCTAAATGCTCCTCCAGTTTTTGTATCGGTCGGAAGATTTGTAGATAAAAAAGCTCCACATCTGACTATTTTAGCATTTGAAAAAGTTTTAAAAAGAGTTCCATACGCCCGCTTGATTATGATAGGTACTGGTCCATTACTGATGGCCTGCAAAGAATTAGCCTATGCACTAGGCATCAGCAAGAATATTGAATTTAAAGGCGTGTGTAATCAGGAAGAAGTCCAGCAAACTATAAGAGGAGCACGTGCATTTGTAATGCACTCTGTTACTCCTGAAACGGGAGAAAAGGAAGGAACCCCCTTGAGCGTATTAGAAGCCAGTGCGAGTGGACTACCTATCATTAGCACATTCCATGCAGGGATAGCTGAGGCTGTAGTTCACAATAAAACTGGTTTTCTGGTAGATGAATATGATTTTAGCCAAATGGCCGAATTTATGGTTCAATTAGCAGAAACACCTGAGCTTGCCATGCGGATGGGGGGAGAAGGGAGAAAGCATATTAGCCAAAACTATGAGCTAAAGAAACAAATAGCTAAACTAGCCAGCGTAATTGAACAAACAGCAAACCCAACGCTATGACAATTGCTTTTATTTGTCATGATGCTGGTGCCTATGGTGCCCCAAGATCACTTCTGGATTTGATTGATGGTTTCAAGGACAGAAACATAAAATGCTATGTAATCATCCCGTATGCAGGCCCCCTCATCAAAGAACTTCAGAAAAGAAATATCAAGTATAAAGTGATTCCTTATGTGTTATGGGTACATAAAGAAATACCAAATTTATGGATTGAGATAAAAAGCATTATCAAAAATTTTCCCCATAACCGCCTCCATAAAGCTATTCAGAACTTTATTGCAATTCCTCAAATCATTGCACAGATCAAGGAATGGCAAGCAGATATAATTTATACTAACAGTTCTGTTACCCCTGTAGGTGCAATCGCTGCTTACATTGTGAGAAAGCCTCATGTATGGCATATAAGAGAGTTTCAAAAGCTAGACCAAGCACTAGTTTTAGACTGGGGAAAGGGCATTATGCGGAGGGTAGCAAAAAAATCGGGAGCGATTATTTTTATATCAAAAGCTATCCAAGATTACTATCAAAAATTTTTAAGCAACTCCAATTGTCATGTAGTATATAATGGCGTGGCTTCTTCTGAAGAATTTGATCGTTTCAAAATGCAAAAAAGTTCTTTCACAAAACGGAAGGATGGGGAGTTTACATTTTGCATTGTAGGAAGGATAATTCCTCAAAAAGGACAACACGAAGCCATTAAGGCTATAAGCATCCTGATCGAAAGAGGTTGGAAAGTCAGATTAATAGTAGCAGGTTCGGGGAATCAAACGCGCTTGGCAAAATTAGTCAATGATCTAGGAATAGAAAAATACATAGACATAATTGGTAGAACCAGTACTCCCTACTCTGTATATTTTCAAAGTGATGCATGTCTCATGTGTTCAATACATGAGGCTTTTGGCAGAGTAACAGTAGAAGCTATGACTACTGGGATTCCTGTTATTGGGAAAAAAAATAAATTCTCTGGTACTCAAGAACTTATTCAACATAAATCAACAGGCTTATTATATTCAGGGAATGAACTTGAGCTTGCCAATACAATGGAGCTCTTACTCAAAAAGCCAAGTTGGGGTGTTCAACTTGGAATTAACGGATGGCGATATGCCAAAGGGCACTTTAATAGAGAAATATATATAGACAATATCTATAAGATTCTTAGAAATATTGCCGATAGTTAAATTGGCATATTAATTTTTTAACTAAACCCTTTTAATACCGAATGTTGGCTAACGATTTCGAGAGACTCAGGTTCCGAAGACAATTTTTAATGACCCAGGAAGAATGTCTGCAATTACAAGGTTGGCCATGTAAAAAATTTGATGAATTTAATATATACACTCACGCTGAGCTTGAGGTAAATATTATAACCAAAGGTAATATTCAATTGGCGTTAATCGGCTTTATATTAAACCCTTATAAGCCTAAAAAATCCAACGCCGAGGTAATAACAGATTTTCTAGACCAAATTAGTGAAGTAAATGATATTGCAGAACAGCTTTATTTCCTTACAGGACGTTTTGTATTGATAATGAAAATTTCTGGGGAAATACTCATTTTCAATGATCCTTGCGGAATGCGATCTGTTTTCTACTCTTATCATAATTCCAGATTTTATTGTGGTTCCAGCTCCGCAATCTTGGAACAGTCTATCCCTCTAGAAAAGGGAAAAAAACACGAAACTTTTATAAATTCACCCTATAAAGCGAATAAAACTGAGTATTGGCTTCCCACTGACTGTTCTCCTTATGAAAACATTCGTCAATTAGTTCCAAACCATTATTTGCATGTTACAAATCGCAAACAACAAAGATATTGGCCAAAACACCCAGTGAAAGAAATTAGTCTAGAGGAAGGCTCCGCAAAAGCAGCTGATTTATTGGTTAAAATATCTGAAGCCGGAAGTCATAGGTTAGACCTTTCTCTTCCTCTAACAGCAGGCTGGGATTCAAGAGTTTTATTATCATCTAGCAAAGAGTTCTTTGATAAGCTTTACTTTTATACTCTTCAATATAGAACTCTTAATGAAACTTCTCCTGATATTCATATTCCGAGAAAAATGCTAGACGCTTTAGGAGTAACCCATCACTTAATTGACTGTAATAAAAGGGTCGCCCCAGCATTCAGCCAGATATATTTTAATAATGTATCTTTTGCCCACGAAGACTGGTGTAAAATAGCATACGGCATGTCTCTGGCATATCCACAAAATAAAATATGTATTAAGGGGAACTGTGCCGAAATATCTCGTAATTTTTACGACCCTAAAGGACTACAACCACCTATTAATCAAGTTGAACAGATCCTTGAGTTAATCTCCGGATGGCAAGAGTTAGATTTTATAAAGTCAAATTTAAATGACTGGTTTTTGAATGCCATGCAAGCAGTAAAGGATACTAACATTTACATATTAGACTTGTTCTATTGGGAACATAAAATGGGTAGTTGGCAAGCACAAAGTCAATTAGAATGGGATATTGTACAGGAAGCATTTTCACCATTCAATCACCGAGAGTTAATAGAAATAATGTTAGGTGTAGCACCCAAATATCGGAAAAAAGGGGATAATAATAAGTTATTGACCAAAGTCGTTAGAAAAAATTGGCCTATGTTGTTAAAATACCCTATCAACCCCCCAAAAAAGAAAGGCATAAGATATTATACCAAAAGAGCCTTACAAAAGCTTATGCTTAAATCATGAAGACTTCAATACGATCTGGAATAATTAACTAAAAATGAAAGTCTTAGCTATCATTATTACTTACAACGGCAAACATTGGATGCCAGAATGTTTGGGAAGCCTAAACAATAGTACCATCCCTTTGGATGTACTGGTTATCGATAATCTATCTACTGATGGTACTCCTGAATACATAGAAAAACATTTTCCCCAGTTTGAACTTATCCAGAGTAATGTAAATCTTGGTTTTGGTAAAGCAAATAATATCGGATTGAAAAGAGTGCTGGAAAAAAGTTATGATTTTGCTCTACTTCTGAACCAGGATGCCTGGATAGATGATGATACTGTATCTGTTTTAGCTAAATTACAAACTCATTATACTCAATTCGGAATATTAAGCCCTGTTCATCTCAATAAAAAAAGAGTCAGACTAGACAACAAATTCAGCCATTACATCTGTCGTTCAGAAAACAATGAACTAATATCTGACTTATTACTTTCAAAGAGAGAACTAGCTGATATATATGAGCTCGGTTTCATTAATGCAGCTGCCTGGTTGGTTTCCAGGAAATGCATACAAAAAGTAGGAGGGTTTGACCCCCTGTTTCCACATTATGGAGAAGACAATGATTTTATCATTAGAGCCAGATATCATGGTTTTAAAGCAGGTTTTAGTCCCAGAACTTTTATTGTACATGATAGAGAGGGATATACTAAGCAGCCCGATATGAAAGAGTCTTATGAAAAGCAATATATTGATCGCTTGAAGCTTTTGAAAGACATCACTATACCTTATAAGTCTGTCTATTTTTTAGTAGTGAAAGAAGAAATGTACTTTGCATTATCATTTTTACTAAAATTGAACTTCAGAATGTTTAAGGTGAAATTAAAAATTCTGAAAAAAATTATATCTCAAAGAAGAGCTATTGCAAAAAGTAGAGCATACTGTATGACACAGCCTACTGCTTACCTAACATAGATTATATGTCGTCTCCCATGCAAATTCTAATTGCTGTGTCAGGAGAAAAAACACTCTTGGATCAAACCCTTTCTTCTATTCAGAAGAGCATTAAACCTGACACATATAAATCTACCATAGTTGTTGAAAATGGACAAAAGTTTGATGCTGAAGCTGTAAGCAGGAAATATAAAAACGCGCTCAATACACATTATCTGTTTTTTCCTAGGGGCAATAAAAGTGCAGCACTCAACTTTGGTATTACTCAGCTCTGTAATCCTGAAGATTTTATCTTTTTTACAGATGATGATGCCTTTTTGGAAGAACAGACACTAGTTTCTTATGAAAAAAAAAGAGAGGCACTAGGAAGACGTTATTTTTTTGGAGGAGAGACAAAAGTACTGTACGAAAAGCCTCCTCCTACTTGGCTTACCCCTATACTTCCCCCCTCTGCGCGGGGATGGGAACCAAGCAAGTCAAACAATGACTACACGCTAAGACCACGTTTTTTGGGTTTCAACTGGGCTGCCTACGCTGGTGATATTCAGGCGTTAGGTTTGTTTAATGAGAATCTGGGGCCAGGGACCAAACCCAAACGTACTGGGCAAGAATGGAATATGCAGGAAAGAATGTTGCATGCAGGATTTAAAGCTGTATTTGTGGAAAATGCTCTGGTTACACATCATGTCCCCAAAGAAAAAAGTTCTTTTCAATGGTTCCTGAAAAGGAGGTTTCAAGATGGATTCGGTAGAGGATTATCTTTTGTTGAAGAACATGGGAAAAAAAGATTCCCTACTGAATTAGTTAAATTTTTGTTAAAGGCCTTAGTGATGTTTCCTTTCAATTTATTATCCTTTTCAAAGCGTAATATTGCTAAAGGGCTGGGAGATACACAGGCAGGGCTGGGAAGAATAAAAGGGTATTTAACTGCATACTTTTCTCGCTAGATATTGTTTTCTTAAAAGAATATGAAGCAGCTGCCTAAAGTATCTATTATTATACCATCGTTCAATCGGAGAAAACTGATTGAAGAAACCGTCCAATCAGTTATTGCCCAGTCTTATAAGCATTGGGAATTATTGATTGTAGACGATGGGTCTACTGATGACTCCTTTGCTTATTTACAATATCAGGCCAGTATAAATCCCCGAATAAAGGTGTGGCAAAGAGAAAGGCTTCCTAAGGGAGCTTCCACCTGCCGCAATATAGCGCTGGAAAACGCTACAGGAACATATATTCTTTTTTTGGACTCGGATGATTTGTTAGCTCCTCATTGTCTGGAGCAACGAACAAAAATTTTTGAGCAAAATAGCCACTATGACTTTCTGGTTTTCCCTATTCAATACTTTGAAAATAAAATAGGGGACAGGCAGGATATATTTTTCAGAAGGTTTCATGAAGATTATCTCACCAGTTTTTTATTAAAATCTTACTGGATCACTATGAGCCCAATTTGGAAAAAAGAGGCTGTACTTAAGATAGGTGGATTTGATGAAGAATTAGCCTGTATGCAGGATAGAGATTTACATATAAGGGCAATTATTAAAGGAGAAAAATTTAAAATTTTTTATGATAAAAGTTTGGTCGATGGATACCTCAGAGTTTCCAATAGTCATGAAAGAATCAGTAACAACATCTCCTCAGTCAAATTAGACTCTAAAGTCTTGGCAAACCAGAAGTTGTATAAACTTTTGCAGAAAAAGCAAATGCTAAGTCCCTTAAGGCAAAGAATGGTTGCAGCCCATTACCTCAATATCAGTTGGAATTATCACTCAATTGGATGTATAGAAAAAGCAAATGATCTTTGGAAAGAGGCGCTACAAAAAGGCATGATAAGTCAAAGTTCTTACTTAATAGGAAAGTCTTTCATTTGGTTAAGAAATATGCCACTGATAAGACATTCTCGCATTGTAGCAGGCATAATCAAAAAAATTCATCAACTACTTTTACCAAAATTTTTGCTGAGACTATAAATGGAAAACAGCTTATCATTACCTCAAAACAAACTTATAGTGATCTAATTAACACTAATAGTCAAACATCTCAATGTCGTTTTTATAACGTTCTCTCACTTTCACCCGCAATGCATCATCATAATATTTATCATACATTCCTTTACTTGATTTTAACAAGTGAGGCATGTGAATGTGATCAGGAAACTTACACTTTTGTTTAATATAGTTAAAGTCATATTCTAGATTTTCCAATTTACCTACATAATCTACTACGACTTTTCCCTCCTCATTTGTTAAAAATTTATTTTGAGAGATAAAATGTTCATCTGCTTCCTTATCTGGAAGATCACACACTAAATCTACAAATTCGTGAAAGGGCATATCTTTATAAACTCTCTTGCCATACTTTTTTATATAAGCTCTAGATACACCATCTATGTGGTTTTTACTGGTTACTGGCTTTCCATTAGCATCTTTTTTATTAATCTTTTCGCTGAAACATGAAGCTAAACGATCCCAGGGATCTCTTACAAAAGCAAACTTCCAATAACTACTTTCTACCTCATTCAATTCATTTACCAATATCCTCTGCTTTGCTAAGTACTTTCGTCCATTAGCATTTCTAAACGGGTAAGGCTTCCATTGAGAGTCTAAATATTCGTTATCTATGCTATCAGCTAGTAGATCCACTGACATGGCCTTAAAACTTGAATTTGCTACTTTAGGAATAGCAAAATATGCTGCTTTATAGTTATGGAAAACTATTACATCTCCTATGAATCCTTTCTTGTCAATAGCAAGAAAAGATTTAATTTTTTTTAAAATCATCTTTATCCTCCAACTTCTAATTTCAAATATTTTTCTTTTAAGAAACACACTGCTTATATGATACATATAGGTATTGCTTAAAAATTAGTCTCATATATTAATACTTCTTCTATTTATATCTATAATTTGTATTATTCAGGCATAAAATTAAAGAAAGTGCTAATGAGAAGTGATTTCTACTTCATACGAAGTATAATGTTTTTATATTTGACTCCACAAGAATAACAACTATCTTCTAATGATGCTGCAAAAATTACCCCTCACTTTACTGTTTATCATCCTATGTTGCAATATTTGTTATTCTCAAATACCAGCCTTCCCTGGCGCTGAAGGCTTTGGTACCAATACCATAGGTGGACGAGAGGGAAGGGTAATTAAAGTTACTAATTTAAATGATAATGGGCCAGGGAGTTTAAGAGAAGCTATCGAATTAGATGAGCCTAGAATAATCGTCTTCACCATATCTGGTATTATCAATTTAGATACCAAATTAACTATAAGCAATCCATTTGTAACTATTGCCGGTCAAACATCTCCCGGTGAAGGAATTTGCATAAGAGGAGAAGGTTTACAAATAAACTCTCATGATATTGTCATACGATTTCTGAGAATTCGTCCAGGAGATATAAATTTTGGAGAACCTAATCAGTGGAGTAGTGTAGATGGCATATCTATCGGGGGTAGTGCTGACGAAGTCTACAATGTGGTTTTAGATCATTGTTCTATCAGTTGGGCAGTAGACGAAAATGTTGGTATTTGGGGTGCACCTCACGATATAACTATCCAGAACTGCATTATTAGTGAAGCCCTTCATAGAAGTAAGCACCCTAAAGGTGATCATGGGATGGGAATGCTTATCGGAGGAAAGTCAACAAACATATCAATTCATCATAATTTGTTTGCCCATAATAATGATCGTAATCCACACATTAATGGGCAGTCAAAAGTTGATTTTAGGAACAACATTATCTATAACCCAGGCGGTAAAGCCATTGATTTAAGTGGAACTAACAAGCAGTATATTAATCTTGTCAACAATTATATTGTAAAAGGACCATACACCAATACCCGTTCAAATATTTTACTAAGAGATACAGCTTCTACTCCCAAATTGTTTATTGAAGGAAATATCGGAATTAACCAAAAATCTCCTTCCTTCAACAACTGGGTGCTCGTCAGAGATTTGGACAATAGGATACCTAATAATCAAATGAGGCTACAAGAGGAGGCGGCTCACCCTAAGGTCACTACATATTCGGCTTTAGAGGCCTACTCGTTCGTACAAAATAATGCAGGCGCAATATTACCTATCAGAGATGCGGTAGACCGTAAGATTGTATATGATCTGGAAAACCGTAAAGGAAGTTTAGTAAACTCTAAGGATCATTTACTAGAATGGCCTATCCTAAGAGAAGGAATACCTTTTATAGATAGCGATGGGGATGGCATGCCTGATCACTGGGAAGAAAGTTTTGGGCTCAACAAATTTGAGGATGATAGCTTTTCAGATAATGATGATGATGGCTATGTTAATATTGAGGAGTATTTGAATAAAACTAACCCGGTGGGGAATAGTGAGAATACTAACGCAAACATCTCTCTGTTATCTTCTGAGTCCCCAGAATACAGTAATTATTATTCTAATTTGGTTTTTGGTATAGATAAACTTTACCCTAATCCTCTTGAAGATACAGCCACTTCTACCATGGAGTTTACCATTGATAAGCCTGCTAAAGTCTCACTAAAAGTTTTTGATGAAGATGGAAAAGAAGTCGCGGAGTTAGTAAAAGGCTTTTTATATGAAGGTAAATATGAAATAGGTTGGGATACTACAGGTTTGGAACCCGGAATGTATATTGTTAGTCTTGTTTCTAAAAAGGAAGCCAGAAGTATTAAAGCCATCATCAACCCATGAAAATATGCTTCCTTGTTCCAAGCTTAGTGGCAGGAGGAGCCGAGCACGTAATGTCCAACATGGCTAACTTTTGGGCAAGAAAAAATTATCATGTTACAATTATTACCTTAAATCATCCGAAAGAACCTCCTTTCTATCCCTTGGAAAAAGGTGTAGAGCTAATTCAACTTAACTTTCTTAAAAAAGATAAGGGTTTTCAGAAACTCCTTTTATTCTTCAAGCAATGGAATGCTATTCGCCAAGAAATTAGTAGGATTAAGCCCAATGTGCTAATTGCATTTTTAGATATTACTATTCTTTTAGCACTGACCGTTCGTCCTTTCATACAAGCTAAGGTAATTGTATCTGAGCGGAATAACCCTTATTTGAATGAAACTAATCCTCTGTTAAAAAAAATCAATCATTTTCTATACAGGTTTTGTGATCAGCTTGTGCTGCAGACCAATCAAATTGCTCACTCCTTTCCAAATCATCTGCAAAGCAAAATTAGAATCATTCCCAATCCAGTACTTTCTCCTCCTGATAAGATACAACATAAAGAGCAGGAGCATCTCACACATACCATTGTTAGTATAGGTAGACTTAAATGGCAAAAAGGTTATGATATCCTTATTAAAGCTTTCGCTCCTCTCGGAAAAATACATAAAGCATGGTCGCTTGTCATCATTGGAGAAGGAGATGAACGCTCTCATTTGGAGTCACTAAGCGAGCAGGAAGGAGTTATGAAGCAAGTAAGGCTAGTAGGTAGAAAACAAAACCCACACCATATACTGAAAAAAGCTTCAATTTTTGTGCTCTCTTCTCGTTTTGAAGGCTTCCCCAATGCACTTTGTGAAGCAATGGCTACTGGCTTACCATGTATAGCTACGCGATGCCAGTTTGGTCCGGAAGAAATCATTGAGCATGAGGTGAATGGTTTATTAGTAAAGGTAAATGATGAGATAGCTCTACGAAATGCATTGAAACTGTTAATGGAATCCGCAGCCTTAAGAAAAAAGTTAGGAGAAAATGCCCTGGAAATTTCTGAACAATTCGCTCTCACAAAGATCATGAATCGGTGGGAGCACCTTATTGAAAATACATAAACATTATTATGAAAATTGCATTACTCTCATCCTCATACCACCCCTATTACAAAGGAGGAGGGGAGTACTCTGTAAAGCGCCTTGCTGAAGGCTTGCTAAGTCATAATCTAGAGGTATTTGTAATAACAGCTTACCAAGAAGAAAGACAAGAGGACATTGATGGGGTACGAGTGTTTAGGATTAAGCATCCAAATATTTACTGGTCATTTGAGTCCATGCACAAGCCTGCATATCAAAAGCTGGTATGGCACATGATTGAAGCCTACAACCCTAAAGTTGCTTCCCCCCTACTCAAGATTCTGGAGAGAGAACAACCGGATATTTTGCATATCCGAAATGTTGAAGATTTTTCCCCTTATGCCTGTAAAGTAGCAAAGAAGTTAGGCATACCCGTAGCCGTTACGCTGAATAGCTATACGTGGTTATGCCCTAAAGCCACTATGTTCAGAAATGGAAGTAATTGCCCACAACAATGTAAGGACTGTAAACTGATTACTTATCCTAAAAAGCAATTGAGCAAGTATGTAGATGTGGTGGTGGGAGTCAGTCAATTTATGATTGATATACATACCTCCTACCAATACTTTCCAAACGCTCAAAAAGAAATTGTTTACACCTCCTCCAAGGTAGATATCTTAAACCTTCCTATACACCAAAATGCTTATACTACTTTTGGTTATATTGGTAGGCTCCACCCTACAAAAGGAGTGCAGCAGATTATTGAAGCTTTTATTGCCTCGTCTTCTGTTCAGAGTAAGCTATTTATAGCAGGCGATGGTCCTGAAGAATATCTTACTCAATGTAAGAAAATAGCGGCAGGCCATGAGAATATAATTTTCTTAGGTAAACATGATGCAAAGGAATTTTACAAAAAGGTAGATGTTGTAATTATCAGTTCTATATGGCATGAACCTTTTCCCAGAGTACTGGTCGAAGCTTACTCATTTGGCAGACCCGTGATAGCTTCCAACACTGGTGGTACACAGGAAATGGTCATCAACAATAAGACAGGTTTAGTCTTTGATCCTCAACAGAACACCCAGTTAGTTGATTGTATAGTAAAGTTTTCACAAATGAACGAGGAGCTATTGCAAATTATGCAGGAGAACATTGCCGTGTTTTTCCAGGATAATTTCAAGGATGAAAACATGAGATATATAAGCATTTATCGTTCCTTACTCTCTTAGCTATGCGGATAATTAATGTAAAAGAATTTGGGGCTGTAGGCGATGCAGAAACAGATGACTCCGAGGCCATTAAAAAAGCCGCCCAATCACTACAAAACGATACAACTTTATACTTCCCCTCGGGGACATACTTAGTAAAGCAGGAAGGAACCCTTCTCGTGATAGAAAAGCTGTATGATATCAAAGTAGTATTTGATCAAGATGCTGTATTGCTCATGGATAACCTGGACAGTACAGGCAAAGGCACAGGACATGCGTTTTACATCAAGGGCCCGGGAGAAAACCTTCTTCTCTCAGGTATAAAGGTAAAATGGAAGGTTCTCCCTAGTTCCCGAAGCATGGGAGATGGCATAATGATTGACGGGCCATGCAATGAAACAGGCCCAAGTTCTATTTATACCTTCAAGCATATCAGTATTGAGAATTGCAGTTTTGAAAATACTCCTCAGACCGGCATGATCCTTATGGGCTGCTCCAATGTTGCCATAAAAAACATTACTCTAAAAAATACTTTGGCAGATGGTGTACATTTAAATGCCTGTCAACATTACACAATTAACGGAATTTCAGGTGAAAATGTAGGTGATGATAATGTAGCATTAGTGACTTACTATAAAGCAGCAAGCGCATCACTTTATAATAAAAGCAGTGGTCCTTACGCTCAAGATGAGCTAGGAGAATGGTCAAATTATAAGGGCTCTATTGATAACATCAATTCTAATGATAATAGCGGAGCAAACGGTATAAGAATCGCCGGGGCTTACCATGTTAATATCTCAAATGTTAAAGCGCAAGGTAAAAAGGCGGGTATAATCATTGACGCAGGAAAAAAGGGAGGAACGTTTCATTGGGAGTACCAAGCTTCCAAGGCGATAAGTGTGCATAATGTAACTGCTGAAGCCTGCCACGTAGGAATTCATGTTATGAGTTTTAATGTAAACTTTGAGGAAGCAAGGTTTTGGGATTTTGATGTCTCTCTAAATAATATACAAATAGCAAATTGTAAACATGATAATTTTCTCATAGAGAAATGTAGTGGAATTAGCTGTAATAATGTTGACTCCCATGGCAAACGTTGTCGTATGATTAACCTGAATAATTTTTCTCTCACAAACCTTATTAGCCATAGGGGTAGCGTAATTGTTCATGGCTTAAGCGTACTTGCACAAAAAGCGGGTTCTTCTGTTATGCCTGAAAGTAACATCAGTATTGACAGCTTATCAGTACATGAGGGAAATATTCAAATCGAGAATGCAAAAGGAGTAGATGTTAACTATTTATATACTTATAAAAGTTCTAAGGACAACGGCCTTGTATTTCATAATCTACAGCAAGCTCAGTTTAGTACTATCATAAGCAAGTTTGCCGGATCTCGAGGAATTCTAATTAGCAATTGTCAGCATATATCCGTTATGTCTGCCTTTATCGAGTCGGAGCGTCAGAAATTCACATCTATTGAAATTGGTGGTGGCAATCAAGCTTCAATAAGTGATGATATTTCTATCATCACAGCTGCTTATAAAAGCGATAGCAATCAAAATGACGTAGTATTACAGAAAGGTAAGGTAGGCCCTAAAAACATTTCAATAAACTTATCCTACACTACTAATAAAAAGCAACAAAAATGGAAACACTTTAAGTTAAATCCCTAGTCATACTATGGTACATTTCCAGCCTGTGAAAACCGTAGCCACGGCTCTCTAAGTTTATATCAGAAAGTGTACCGCAGTATAATGCCTAGTATATCTTATTGCCTAAAATGGTCAAGAGTATCCTAAAATTAATGGTTAGTTCTGACAAATATATATCCTATTACTCCTTCAACGCCAGATGCTTTACCTTTCTCATAAACTCATTCCATACTCAGTACAGCGTACATTTTATTTAATCTTAATCCTGCCTTTGCTCACTGGGTGTTCAGATGAAAAAATAGAGAAGTCCACAAAGTTGCAAGAGGTGGCTGATATCATGAAAAAAGTCAGTGACTGGCAGCTTAATAATCCTGTTGAGAGAATTAACGATGTTTCTGAAATGTGGGAAAGATCCGTATTTTACATCGGGCTTATGGCGACTTATCGTACTACGAAAGATGAAAGGTATAAAAATATTGTTCTGGACTGGTGTATCTCCAATGAATATAAACTTGGCCCTCGCAGAACTCACGGAGATGACCATGTAATAGGACAAATATATCTGGAGTTGTACGAAGAATATCAAGACCCTGCCATGATTGAAGATATTGTCTCTGTATTTGACGATATGATGATGTATAATTGGAGTGGCCGCCAGGTTTGGAATTGGTGCGATGGCTTATTTATGGCTCCTCCTGTGCTTTCTCACCTTGCCAAACTTACTCAGCAGCACCAATACATTACGTATATGGATTCTCTCTGGTGGGATACCTATGAGGCATTATTTGATACGGACGATCAGTTGTTTTATCGAGACAACAGATACATAGATACTCTTGATGTCAACGGAAAGAAAATTTTTTGGTCCCGAGGTAATGGATGGGTCATAGCGGGTATTGTGCGTTTGCTTAACCATCTACCTAAAACACATCCAACGTATGAGAGATACCTTGATGTATATTTAAAAATGGCCAATTCTATTGCTCTTCGTCAAGGGATAGACGGGCTTTGGAAAACAAACCTATTGGACCCAAATAGATATCCAATCTCTGAAACTAGCGGAACTGCTTTTTTTACTTATGCGTTTGCATGGGGAGTCAACCAAGGCTATCTGCATAAAAATATTTATTTACCTTTAATTGATAAAGCTTGGGTAGGAATGTTAGCTTTAATCAATGAGGAAGGACGTTTAGGCTATGTACAACAACCTTGGCATGAGCCTGGCCCAGTTTATGTAGAGGGTCATCAGGAATATGGCACAGGAGCATTCCTCCTGGCAGCAAGTGAATACTATAATTTATTAGCTAACTAGATAGTACACTGGAAGTAAAGCATTCATGAGTTCTATTAAAATAAAAAAGTCGCCGGAAGCTCTAGCCCAATCATTACTTAGCACTGTTCTAAAGCCTTATTGGATAATAGCAGTCACAGTATTTGCAAGTGCTTTTGCCTGGGTTCTGCCAGAATTTTTAGGTTTCTATCAGGGTTTCGAGGAGCGTGAGAACTTAGGGGCTATTAGCTTGTTATTTATTTTCTCTTGGTACTTTTCTGCTATATTTCTTACCTACCTCGCATTTAGAACTGGTAATAAGTTCCCAAAAATAAAAGAAATTGAACGCTTTGCTAATATCGATAGATCACATATATATATTTGGTATTCCATTATTGGCCTTTTTGGTTTTTTTTATACAGTCTATGTGACTTTTCAGGTATTGGGGTTGAATGGGTTTATATATTCTGTTATTAGTTTTACTACTAACAAAATTGCAGAAGCGATATATCAAGACTACTCAGCAGGTATATTTTCACTTCGTTATGTAACTATTATTACTTTTGGTTGGGCGCTTTACAGGCTTATTATTCTCCGAAAATTTACTCTCCTAGATTTTATCAATATTGCAGCATTTATTTTTTATATCGCTTTTTTTGGAAGAAGATTACAGTTAGTCTGTAGTATCTTAGTTTTTTTGGCGCTTGCTAATCGTCATGGCTCTCTATTAAAAAAAGTAAAACTAAGCCGTATGTTATTACTCATGGTATTTGGTTTTATCATGCTTTCTGTAGCCACTCTTCTTAGAAATTATGGTTCGTATGCAGATATGGGTTATAGTAATCCTCTTGCTGCGGTAATTACCAACATTGTCTCTTATTTGGCTGCTCCATTTCAGGTTTCATTAGGAGTAGGTAATAATATTCTCGCTGCTTTTAGTGGAGTAGACTATCGAGCATATACAGATGTAGACTCTACACTTACCGCAAATTCTGCATACGCTGAATTATCTACAAAAGATGGTCCAACAGCCATATTAAAACTACTGGGATGGTCGACTTTTTTTGGCTTTTTAGGAGGGTGGTTATATAAAAACAAGAATAACTACACCTATACTGCTTATCCAATAATACTATATGCATTCGCAGAACTATGGCGAATTGACCTATTCAGTAAAGGAATATTTTTTACTTTGCTAATTATTTCAGCAGGCGTACCAATAGCTTACTCAATAGCAGTCTATATTTTTAAACCTGCAAACCTTAACACTTCTAAAGTTAGCAGCAAGAGTAGCGCTTAGCTTTTTCCATTATGAAAAAATTATGTATAGACGCACGCATGCTCTACTCCTCCGGTATAGGGACTTACTTACAAAGCCTACTTCCAACATTGGCTGAAAGATATAATTTAACACTAATCGGTGATGCGCAAGAGATTTCCTCTTATCAAGCCATAAAAATTACCAGTAATATTTCAATATACTCTGTACAAGAAATTTTCAAGTTCCCGTCCTTAGTGCCTAAGTGTGACATTTTCTGGTCACCGCATTATAATGTACCCATATTGCCCATAAAAGCTAAAAAACGCTTGGTTACAATTCACGATGTATATCATTTAGCTTTTCTTGAAACGCTCTCCCTGAAACAAAAGCTCTATGCGAAGATTATGATGCAGGCAGCTGTCAAGAAAAGCCATCATGTTATTACTGTTTCACAGTTCTCAAAGAAAGAGATTGTTAAATATACAGCTTGTCCTTCTGATAAGATCAGGGTGATATATAATGGAGTGAATCATGCACATTTTTACCCTATCAGGGATAGCAAAAGACTACAGAGCGTCACAAAAAAATATAGGCTCCCGAACAGTTTTATCTTATTTGTAGGCAATGTCAAGCCTCATAAGAATTTAATATCTCTTATAAATGCCTTTGCTCTTATAAGGGACAAATTCCCTCACCTCTCTCTTGTCATCGTAGGAAAAAAGGAAGGTTTCATTACCAATGATAATCATGTATTTGACCGTATCTCTCATGACAAAAGCTTGGAAGACAGTATCCATTTTACAGGCTTTGTAGCTGATGAAGATTTACCAGCGATTTATAGTCTAGCTGACCTGTTTGTCTTTCCTTCACTATATGAAGGCTTTGGGCTTCCTCCTCTAGAAGCGATGGCTTGCGCCTGTCCGGTACTGGTTTCTAACTATGCGAGCATGCCAGAAATTTGTGGTGCTGATATTCATTATACTGACCCGACGGATGCTCAGCAGATGGCAACAGATATTCAAAAAATACTCAGTTACCCTCAGAAAGAGAAAGATAAAGTCATTAAAAAAGGACTACAGCAGGTTACTTCATATACTTGGGATCAATCAATCCGAGAACATGTCAACCTCCTTGATAGCTTATGATTTTTTACGCTATTAACAAATAATAATGCAAAAGCTCAAAATTGCTATTATACATGAATGGTTTGTAGATCATTCAGGCTCAGAAAAAGTACTGGAACATATTCTGAATGTCTTTCCTCATGCTGACCTTTTCAGCGTAGTGGAGTTTCTACCTAATGAGCTAAAATACTTTATACAAAACAAACCGGTCAAAACTACTTTTATCCAAAAACTACCCTTCGCAAAAAAGAGGTACAGAAACTATTTACCTTTGATGCCTCTAGCTATCGAACAACTCAATGTGTCTGCTTATGATGTTGTAATTTCTAACAGTCATGCTGTGTCTAAAGGAGTAATTACCAATAGTAACCAACTGCATATCTGTTATTGCCATTCACCAATGCGATACGCCTGGGACTTATACCATCAGTATTTGAAAGAGTCCGGTTTAGATAAAGGGGTAAAAGGTTTCCTTGCAAAGCTATTTTTACATTACCTCAGACAATGGGACCTTAGTACAATCCATAGAATTGACCATTTTATAGCCAATTCAAATTATATCGCAGCCAGAATAAACAAGGTATATAAGCGTAAGGCAAAAGTGATTTATCCGCCTGTCCATGTAGAGAAGTTTGAACTACACACAGCAAAAGAAGACTTCTTCCTCACAGCTTCCCGCTTTGTCCCTTACAAAAAGATAGATGTTATTGTTGAGGCATTTTCTCGAATACCTGAAGAAAGATTAGTAGTCATCGGGGACGGACCAGATAACAAAAAAATAAGAGAAAAGGCTTCTGGTTGCGCTAATATAACTTTCCTGGGATTTCAGGACCAAAAGACACTTATCTCTCACATGCAAAGAGCCAAGGCTTTTGTATTTGCTGCTGATGAGGATTTTGGTATTATTCCTGTAGAAGCTCAGGCCTGTGGAACGCCCGTAATTGCTTTTGGCAAAGGAGGATCACTGGAAACTGTAAAAGATGGGGTCACGGGATTGTTTTTCTACCAACAGAGTACAAATGCCATTATTGAAGCTCTCAAAAAATTCAAGGAGGATCATCATCAGTTTGACCCCTTGCTTATCAGAGAGCATGCTGAAAGTTTCTCAGTATTGCGGTTTCAACAG
Source organism: Catalinimonas alkaloidigena (assembly GCF_029504655.1). Classification (NCBI taxonomy): domain Bacteria; kingdom Pseudomonadati; phylum Bacteroidota; class Cytophagia; order Cytophagales; family Catalimonadaceae; genus Catalinimonas; species Catalinimonas alkaloidigena. The sequence continues at coordinate 7,530,102 of NZ_JAQFIL010000001.1, read as the reverse complement.
GAAATTAAAGACTTTATCATATCCAAGTTGGCAGATTATCAACAAAATGAAGCTTACCATATTTAGAGGGTTTCTGTTGTTCTTACTTTGCTATCAAGCAATAACAACAGGCTATGCCCAGCAGCATAAAGATACCATTGCCTACAGTCTTGATTTTTTCCAAACATTGAGTCAAAAGGACTATTTGCCTCATTATTTAGCTTCCAACAGATTTGGAATCTTTGACCTGCAAGATAGCCGGGCTACCCTCTTAAGAGCAGCTACCTTCACAGAGCAGCAATTATTCAAAAAAGGTGGTTTTTCTTTAGGGCTGGATGCGATTTATAAAGCAAGCTATCAAAGTTCTCCTGTGTCTTCTGTCTTTCTTCAACAAGCTTATGGTGCGTTTCAGTACGACTTTCTAAAACTTACTATCGGGAAAAAAGAGCGTACAGTGGGTACCCATGCAGAAGATTTATCTAGTGGTTCTTTAGCCATAAGCCAAAATGCCTCCCCCTTACCTCAAATTTTACTTGAAGTTCCTGAATATACAAATGTCCCTTTCACCAAAAGTTTTCTACAGTTCAAGGGCTCTTTTGCACACGGCTGGTTCAAAGATGAACGCTTCATTAGTAAACCATTTCTTCATGAGAAAACTTTTTATCTCCGTTTTGGTGGCAACAAAAAATTCAATGTTTATACAGGTCTTGTTCATTTTGTGCTTTGGGGAGGTGAGCATCCTACCGAAGGGAAAATCCCGGCTAGCTTTAGGGATTTCTTGCGAGTCATTGCTGCAAAAAGTGCAGAGGGAGTTCCTGCTACCAATAATAATATTGTAGGAGAGCAGCTCAATGCATTAGGAGATAATTTAGGTATTTATGATATAGGAGCAAGCCTGTCGCTTCGCGCTCTGGACTTTGAAGCTTATTATCAAGTTCCCTATGAAGATTGGTCTGGGAGCCGCATTTGGAAGAATAAAGATCGCTTGTTAGGCCTCGTCATTAAAAATAAGTCTGAATCCTTATACCTTACAAAAATCAATTATGAGTACATAAACACCTTATACCAGAGTGGTCCCGGGCTTACGGATGCTCGTCCTAATGATTTTGACAATTTTGGCTATTCCTATGGCGGCAGAGATAACTATTATAATAACTATCTATATAGAACCGGATGGACTCATAAAGGACATATTCTAGGTACTCCGCTTTTCTTTACCAACCAGAGAGCACAAACCTATATCAAAGACTTTTCAGATCCAGACGAAGGTAAATTTGATTTCAATATCGTGAACAATAGAATCATTGCCCACCATATTGGTTTGAAAGGTAGAGTTATTCCACAACTTGAGTATAAACTGCTCATGACCACTACTTTAAACTATGGTACTTATGGAGGACTGAATGGAGGGATTCAAGAGTGGGGGAGCAGAACCAACCCAGACCTAACATATGAATTTGTCCCCCCTTTAAGACAGCATTATATGCTCTTAGAATCTGTTTTTAAAATAAATGATAAGCTAAAAACAAGTATAACCTATACAATGGAGGCTGGAGAGCTATCGAAAAACATGGGAGTTATGTTTGGTATTAAGTGGTCAAGTGGTACCTTCATCAAACTAAATAAGCAGTAATAGAAATATAAGTGCTTCAATTTTAATATTTTGATCAAATAATTGTACAAAGGAGTGCTTGAGTATGAATCTTAAGTAAACCTCCCTTAATTTCATATTTTTTAATGGCATACCTTTTTTTTTAGATTTTTAATGAATTAGCTTTGCTCCCGCTAAAAATTTAGATGAATTTGATCAGATTTAATTCATTTATTACATCATACAGAGATTCAACAATATGGGTTTGGCATATCCTTCTACAAACTTAAACTTTGCGAAGCCTTAGATAAACCCTATTACAACTATCTGATCCTCTTATGTGTCAAGGGAGGCAACCCTGGCATGATAAATGTTTAATATGCTTAGACAAAACTTTGATAGTTGATTAAGTTAAGAGAATAGCACATGAACCACCGTTTCTCTAAAAATATAAGGACGATACACATAGGAGTAGATTTATTACTTCTCAACTTATCCTTTTTAGCTTCTTATCTTTTTGTATTTGAAGGAGTTAGCACTTTGTTTAATTCACCCTATTCAGGGCTCTTATTTTTTGTTAATATTTCCTGGATCTTGTCTATATTGATCATCAAGCCTTACAAGATCTCCAGGGTTTCTTCCACGATACCTAACATATTAGTTAAGCATTATACTTCCATATTATTGCATGCTCTGATAGTAGCTGTGTTTTTCATAGCTTTTAAGGCTTTTTACTATTCAAGAGAGCATTTGATCATTTCATACCTCCTTCTGTTTTTCATGGTTTCGCTTTGGAAAGCAGTATTTACGTACTTTTTAAGACAATATAGGCTACAAGGATATAATAACAGAAAAATTGTAATAGCTGGATATGGTGAAATTGCTGAAGAATTAACAAGCTTCTTTGGCCGTCACAGAGAGTATGGATACAGATTTCTGGGGTATTTTGATGATAAAGCTACTGAAGAAAAGCAGGTTTTGGGGGGCATAGATAAATTGCGTGACTTTGTTCTTAAAAATGAAGTTGATGAAATCTATTGCTGTACGCCTTATCTGGAGCATGAAACAGTACAGCAGATTCTCAATTTTGGAGAGCGTTTTAGAAGAAAGACAAAAGTAATTACTGATTATCGTGCTTATGCCTACAAGGGTGTAACCCTTGAAAGGTATGATAATATACCTGTTTTAAATATAACTGATGCTTCTACCGAAGATGTAAAGGCTGTTGTTTTTAAACGCGCTTTTGATATCACGTTTTCTTTGGCTGTGATTATCTTAGGTTTGCCGGTATTTTTATTAGTAGCTCTGCTCACTTTAGTTACTTCAAGAGGCCCTGTACTTTTTTCACAGGAAAGAATTGGTAAAGGCGGAAAGCCCTTTCATATCTACAAGTTTAGAAGTATGTATACCAATGCAGAGTGCAAAGGGCCTTGTCTAGCGTATAATAACGATCCTCGTATTACTCCATGGGGTAGGCTGATGAGAAAACTACGATTAGATGAGATTCCTCAGTTCTTCAATGTGTTGAAAGGCGATATGTCTATTGTAGGTCCCAGACCAGAAAGAAGATACTATATTGATCAAATTGTAGAAGTTGCCCCACAGTATAAGTATTTACATCATATCAAGCCGGGTATTACTTCTATTGGTCAAATTAAGTTTGGGTATGCTGAAAATATTGATGAGATGGTTCAGAGATTACGTTTTGACCTTTTATACTTAAAGAATGTGTCTTTTTCGTTGGACCTAAAAATTATTATGATGACTATTATGGTGATTTTTAGAGCAGAGGGAAAATAAGCTCCGAATAAAACAGACTTCATAAATACTTTAAACCCTTCTTCGGAAGGGTTTTTCTTTATAATATGAAGCCGATTCCCAAACCGGCCAGGATGATCAAAGGGGCTGGAATTGGTGTGAACTTCAAAAGTAGAAATGTTCCTAATATAAAAGCCGTATTCATCCAATCTGCTGAGATAGGCTCCATTAACAGGAAAGCTGCGGCAATCACCATCCCTGAGCTTGCCGCAGTAACTCCTTCTAAAGAAGCTTTGATCACGCGGTATTTTTTCAGTTCCTCCCAAAATCTGATCATAAAAAAAATGAGAAATGTACCGGGTAAAAAGATCCCTGCCGAGGCTACTATCCCTCCCAATATTTCTCCACTCATGCCATAACCTCTCATCGCTAATGCACCTATATATGCGCTAAAAGAAAATGTAGGCCCAGGAACTGCCTGCACCATCGCATATCCAGAAAGGAACTCTTCTGAACTTAGATATCCAAGGAAGTCTACAAATTCTGTATATAATAATGGAATCAGTACCTGCCCGCCCCCAAATATTAAGCTGCCGTTTCTGTAAAAATTTTCAAACAAACGTATGGGCAAAGTCTGTGTAATTCCTCCCACAATTGCTGCAATTATTAACACACTTATCCAAAGGATTAGATTACCCCATTTGATAGACATTTTTTGTTTTTGTTCCTGAGGATGTCTTTGCCATTTAACAGAAGTAGCAAATCCTGCCAGAAATAGAAGCAAAGGGTAAATAAATGGTTTACGGATGAAAAACGACACCACTGCTGCCAGCAGCATGATCACAATACCTGTTCTTGTACTCACGACCTTTTTGCTGATCGTATAGGAGGCATAAGCCACAAAACCAACTGCCATGGGCTGGATAAAACGCGTAAACGCTAATGATAGCTCTTGCCGCTGAAAGTGTGAAACCACTATGGCTAAAGCAGTCATGATAGTGACAGCCGGAAAAACCCAGACGATCAGGGTAAGAAAGGCAAGTTTAGCCCCTCCTATCCTATAGCCTATCGCAGTAATGGTTTGGGTAGAGGTGGGTCCGGGGAGTATCTGACATAGCGCATAAAGCTCTATAAGCTCTTTCTCACTCAGATAACGCCTTTTCTCTACCATCATGCGTAAAAGCAAGGTCATGTGTGCCTGTGGACCTCCAAAGGCACTGATCGTGAGTAAGAATATATCTTTGAGAAAAATAATATGACGAACACGCCTGACCACTTGAGTTGACCTTAATAAGGCTTTATTTTTTTAACGTATACAAACATTACTTTTTTAAACCGATTTCAGTCAGCCTTTCATCCAAAAACTCCCCTGCCGTCATATCATGGTACTTTTTAGGGTATTCATTACTTACACAACTTTCAAGACAGGTGAGGTCCATCTCCGAACGTGGATGCAGAAAGAAAGGAATTGAATAGCGGGAAGTCTTCATTTTTTCCTTAGGAGGGTTCACCACCCTATGGATGGTAGACTTAAGTTTATCATTAGTGAGTCGTGCCAGCATATCTCCTACATTTACTACAATCTGATCTGGCAGGGCCGTTACAGGAAACCACTTGCCATCTCTACGCTGAATTTCCAGCCCTTCAGCACTTGCTCCCATGAGTAGAGTAATCAGGTTTATATCTCCATGCTCAGCAGCCCTCACTGCGTCTGCCGGGATAGCATCAGGGTCTTCAATAGGAAAATAATGAATGGCTCTTAAGATACTGTTACCATTGTGTACTTTATCATCAAAATAGTTTTCCGGTAACTCAAGATACAGTGCTACTGCCTTGAGGATATCCTGACCAGCGCTTTCCAGTGTTTTAAAAGCCTGGGTAGCATACTTCTCCATCGTAGGTAATTCAGAAGGCCAAAGGTTATCAGGATATATTTCTCCAAGCGGATCATCATCTTCTACGATTTGACCAATCTGGTAGAATTCTTTAAGGTCACCAGTAGTACGCCCTTTGGCATGTTCTTTACCCTTGCTGGTATATCCACGCTGTCCGTGTAATTCAGCCTTGTCATACTGTCTCTTTACACTTTCAGGTAGGCTAAAAAACTCTTGAATAGCCAGATAAAGCTTGTTTCGGAGGTCATCACTGAGGCCATGGTTTTTGATAGCAACAAAACCAACGTTGTTGAATGCATTTCCAAGCTCAGCAACAAACTTTGTCTTTTCTTCATTGTTACCACTTCTGAAATTATCTAAATTCAGGGAAGGTATATTATCAAATGATGCATCTGCCATCTTTGTACTTTTTTATTTAAACTTCTTTAATTGGACAATAAGGCAAAATTTGTAATAACTTTGCGCTTCATCAAACTAAAAAAAACTGTGCTATGAAAAACTTATTTTTATCTTTTATTTCTTTATTTTTTCTGTTTGCTCTTGCCTCTTGTGGATCTACCGGCACTCAGGAAGAAGAAGGATCCGATATGAGCGACGCTTCAGGCGATACGCAGGAAGAAAGCATGCCAGAAGTAACATTATCTTCTGCACCTGCTTCTGTAGACTACCCTGATGCGATTCTGGAAATCAGCTCTCCTTCAGAAGGAGCAACCATCAATGGCAATACTGTATCCTTCAATTATGATGTAACCAATTATGAGCTAGGTGCCCAAACTTCCGATGCTGACCAAAAGCCTTTAGCTAATTCCGGGAAAGGTCAACATATTCATCTAATTTTGAATAATAATCCTTATTATGCTTTATATGAGCCTACGCATGAGATGGAGTTGGACAATGGGCATTATGTAGCACTTTCATTCCTTTCAAGATCTTACCACGAAAGTGTAAAGCAGCCTGAAGCTTTTACAGTTTCTCAATTTACAGTAGGAGAGGGAGAAAGTGAAGAAGTGGACCTTTCTGCTCCTATGCTTTTCTATAGCCGACCCAAAGGTACTTATACAGGCGCTGATACTGAAACAGTACTTTTTGACTTCTATCTGGTCAATACTGAAATTGGTGCTAATGGAAATCAGGTAAGAGTGACTGTAAATGGTGACCATGAATTTATGGTAGATGAGTGGGCCCCCATGGTATTTGAAGGTTTGCCTATGGGCGAAAACACAGTCAAGATTGAGCTGGTAGACAGCGAAGGCAATCTGATAGATGGCCCTTTCAATAGCGAGGAAAGAACTTTTACGCTGGAAGCAGGTGAAGAACCAGCCTCTTAATCAAGAATTTCAATATTTCAAGTAAAAAAGCGGGAGGACCTCCCGCTTTTTTTTATTCCATAACTTCTCTAAGCACAGCAGTAGACTTGAGGTCACTGAAGCCTTCTATGTGTAATTGGTAAAACTTAACTAAATCATCTAGCAAAATACGTCTGGTGGTATTGCTACTTTTTATATGTTGAGTAAAAGGAGCATTAATCAGTTCACCAAGTACTGCCTCCTCTTCACCGGATACCTGGGGCTTGCCGATATGTTCATACACCTGCCCAAATACATCATCAGAAGAGCGGGGAGCAAAGCCCAGATAGCGACTGAGCTTCAGCATAAATTGCAGGTGGAAATTTTCGTAACCTTCCGGTAAATGGTCAAAAACCAGAAGCGCATGATATAAGAACTCAAATAAGGCCTCATTCCCTTCTTCTTCTTTCAAACATTTATTCAGTACTTCAGTGATGAAAAGTGCCATGCCTGACTTCTTAAAGTCGTAAGGAATGGACTGATAAGGTTCAAAACATTTGAGTTCTGAAATGCGGTTGAGCCCGGCTGATTTTTTATAATAAACGACCAACTCTAATAGCGTAAGGGGCTGAAACAGAGATATTTTCCCTTTACTTTTTTTCCCTCCTCCCCTTACACTATTCACAATGTAAGACTGCAAACCAAAAGCTTCTGTATAGATTCTGGTCACGATGGATGTTTCCCGGTACTTGATAAAGTTCAGTACTATACCTTTTGTCTTATGTAGCATCTCAATTAATAACAGCCACTTTAGCTATAAATGTTTGGGAACCGTCTTCTGAGGCAGTGAATAACAGATAAACGCCAGTACCTACCCGGCTTCCACTGTAGTCTTTTACATCCCATACTGCCATGCCTCCTTCTGCTTCTACTTCTCTTACCAATGTTCCTGAAATCGTTGTTATTTTCACATTCGCATCAGTTACCAGCCCTTCTATGCCTACCTGTCCATCAAAAGTAGCAGGCACAGGATTAGGAAATATTTTTACAGTTTGTTGCGTTTCCTCACCTTGAGTAGAACTTCCCCGATAGGAGACTACTCCCTGCTCTGTTAAAAAAAATACTTCACCACTACCATCATTTACGCTGATATCCAGAACATTGTCTGAAGGCAGAGGGCTGTTCTCTGACACAAAATGATGCACCAGTTCTTCTCCTGTTTCATTGAAGAGCCAAGCACCATCTCTCGTACCTATCCATTTTCTGTTTCCTCCATCCACCGCTATACTCGTAATATATTCACCAAAAAGCAGAAACTGATTCTCGAAAACAGGTTTTATCGCAGTGGGAAAGGAAAAAATATCAGCAGGCGTAGGGAAATAAGTTACGCCTTCGTTTCCGGCCAGCCATATCTGCCCTTCTCTGTCAACTGCTATATCGGTAAACTCATTTCCTGGTAGATCAGCCACAGCTACATTGGCCCTGATTTGTAAGCTAGTACTATTTGCCGCGTCAAAAACGACTAGCTCTGAACCTGTATGAGCACCTGCTCCCTGCCGACTACTCAAGAGCCAGGGCATATCATCATAAGCAAGTACCATATCTACCGGAAACTGACCTGCCAAACCATTTGGTGCAAAAGATTGCCAACTACCTTCATCAGAATTGTAAAGATGGACTGAAGGAAGGACATCATAATTACTCAGCCATAATTGAGTGTTCTGAACCAGTACACTGGATACTACATCATTCGCCAGGCTACTTTCTTCTGAAGTAGAAGTAATTGATGAAAAGCTGTTTTCACCATCCCAACGAATTACGCCATTACCAAGAGAGGCAAAATAGTAAGACTGCTCAGCAGGCAAATAGTCTACATCTACCAAGGGGGGCGGTGAGAGCTGCGATAAATTCTCGGCAATAATTGCCGGAGGATAATTATGCCACTTTCCCTCTTCAAAAATAGAAAAGCCTGCCTCCCTACTATCCAGCAATAAGATCATACTTCCATTGGCATAATGTAAGCTGTATACATCATCACTTAGTGGACCGGAAGGGAGAAGTTGTTCCTGTCCGGTCTGATCAATTTTGATTAATCCATCAGTTGCGTCAGCTACCCACAGAATACCTTCAGTATCTATCACCGCCTCGGAAGGGTTAGAAGTAATTACTGTTGAAAGTGTCTCACCCAAAATATAAACCTGTCCATCAGCCACCGCTACTAATTGCCCGCTTGAAGCATTAAAGCTTGAAAAAGAGCCCTCTACGACGATTTCCGTCAGCATCCAGTTGCCATCAATCAATGCGTATATTCCCTCTCCATCTACCGCAGCCAGTATATTTTTTCCATCCTGCTCCACATAGCTGACCGGTAAATTTTCAGATACGTCAAGCCTTTCCCAGCTTGCGAAGTCCTGTCGGTTTACGTTGATATCCAGAGAGTTGGCAATTACCCCCTCATCTGTAGCCAAAAAAATACTATCTCCTAAAACCGTAACATCATAAACAGGAAGCGTTTCGCCTACACTGCTCAGGCGTGTATAAGATTCACGGATACCAATATTTAACTCTTCTTCTCCCGTGTCAATTTCCAGTACTCTAACTCCTAAGCTTGTAGCAAGGTAAGCGATATGATCATTCAGTAAAACTGCATTGATCTGTTCATTACCAACGGACTCTTGTAAAAGACTAAAACTAGCTATTCCTTCGGGAGAGAGCACATCTACCCGATTACTTTTATAGGCAAGGATCAAAAGGTCACCTGCCTCCTGATAATCCATTGCAGTAAGTCCGGCATCACTTAAACCATCTAGTTTAGATAAAACGTTAAGTGAAGAAGTCTGATGATCATAAAAAAACAGACCATTTTGAGTAGCACTATACACTTTGTTTTTTGCCAGACAAACAAGCTTACTTTGCTGATAGGAAAAATGGGTGCGCCATGTACCAATAGGAATCTCACGCTGCGCAAAAAGTGAATGAGCAAAGCACAAAATAAAGCTTATCAGAGCGCCAGTTGTTAACACCCACCTTGCCCTGCCTTTTACTTTACCCATTCTCATCTTTTTTATCATCATGCTGTTGGCTTCGCTTTTTCTTTTCCTCCGTACCTTGATAAAAATGTAGTCGGCTACGCGCTTCATATTGTTCTTTTGCCCCCAGCATCATTTTCTCTTTTGCGCTTCCCAGCCGGAATGAGAAAGAAGCTGGAGCTCCTGACACAGCACAGATCGCATGCACTTTGGTCACGTACTCAGCTACTGCCATAAGATAGGGCATAGGCCCAAAGGGTTTACCTTCATAGTCCATATCCAGGCCGGCCACGATGACGCGTTTACCCTGATTAGCAAGGGTATTACAGACTTCTACAATACCTTCATCAAAAAACTGTGCTTCATCAATACCTACCACTTTACAGCTGTCCGCTTTATCCAGTATATCCTCAGCTTTATCTACCACTGTAGAAGCAATTCGGTTCTGATTGTGCGACACCACTTCTTCCGTATGGTATCGGGTATCTAAAGAAGGTTTGAATATCTCAACATGTTGCTTGGCGATAATTGCCCTGTTTAGCCTTCGTATGAGTTCTTCTGTTTTTCCGGAAAACATACAGCCACAAATTACTTCTATCCAACCGGCCTGTATGTTATCGTAGTGCGCACCACCCATCTGCGGTTCTATAAACATGAATCTTAAGGAATTAATGGTGAAGTGAAAGCTTTGCCTTGCTACGCTTTGATAATATGATTTACTTTAGCAAGTAAAAGACTAAGAGAGCTTTCGTACAAAAGAAATAAATATCCTTATGGAGAGCAAATTAAAAGAAGAAGCCGTAAGCCAATACAGTAGCGCATTTAGTGACAAGATGCAGAGCCAGGCCTTTCAACAGAAAGAAAAACTTAATGGGCAGGATATTCTGGGACTTACTCCTCTCAAACAAATTAACTTGTTTGTGATAAAGGAGCTGTTTTTCCATTGGAAGAGTGAGGTAGAGCAGTTGAAGAGTCCTTATTTCAACTATCAGGCTGAAGAAGTTAAATCTGCGCTAGCTAGTTTTATGGATGTTGTTTCACAAAATATCCTGATTAATAAACATCATCTGCGTCCTCTGCTGGAAAAAGCTACCAAAGATACACTTTACCTTGTGCTCGCTCCTTATGATTATTTCTACCTCCTGCTAACTCATGCCAATAAACAATCATGGACGGTATCTGAACTTGAAGAGATACTAAAATACGTTAGAATTAATCGTACCTTACTGGAAAGGCTGCTAGACAAGTGTCGTCATGAAACGTTACATATAATCAGTACAGAAAGAATTACTGAACTATTTAATCAGGTATTTGAGCAGGTACAGGAACCGCCCGAAGATACTGAGCCTTATATTCAGCAACTTAGCCAGGAAGTGCCCCTGCAAACTGAAACATTATTTTCCAATACCACTACTTCTTATTCTTCTCCCCAGGTCAATGAACCATATATCACTCAGGAAGAACCGCCAAAAGAAGAAAAGAAAGAAGAGGGTCCTCGTACCCTTAATGATTATCTGAATAAGTCTGATCGCTCAACACTAGCTGATATGCACCAACAGAGGAAGATTGAAAGCCTTTCCAGTCATATCAGTGTCAACCAAAAGTTCATGTTTGTCAGAGAGCTATTTAACAATGACCCTGAAGCATTCCGTCAGATCTTAGAAGAGATAGACTCACAGAATACCTATGCGGAAGCTGTGGGACTTATCAGACGGGATTTTGCTCCGCAGTATCAATGGAAAATGGACTCTGAAGAAGTTATGGAATTTATGGAGCTACTCTCCAAAAGATTCTAAGAGCGGGTCAGGATCTGCATACGATGGGCATCCAGCTTCACCAAAATGAACAAAAGTATAGTAAAGGCCCACAGTGAAGACCCTCCGTAGCTAAAGAAAGGTAGCGGAATACCTATAACCGGAAAGAGGCCGATAGTCATACCGATATTGACGGCAAAGTGGAAGAACAATATGCCTGCCACACCATAACCATACACACGGGCAAAGGTAGCTTTTTGTCTTTCAGCAATAGCGGTTACTTTAATAAGTAGAAGAGAAAACAGAACAATAAGGATCAGGCTTCCGAACCAGCCATGCTCTTCTCCAATAGTACAGAAAATAAAGTCAGTGCTTTGTTCAGGCACGAAGTCAAACTTTGTTTGTGTACCCTCCAAAAAGCCTTTACCCCACATGCCACCGGAACCTATCGCGATCTTGGACTGAGTTACGTTCCACCCATACCCCAAAGGATCCGCTTCCGGATTAATCAATGCTTTGATACGGTTCTGCTGGTGAGGCTTCAGCACATCAGACACAATAAAATCTACGCTGAAAATCACTCCCATAATCGCTACGGCTGACAGGGCAATCACCATAATTCGTTTGGTCTTGCGGGCATTGATCCCGATCAGGAGGAAAGCCGTTACGATGACTGCAATCATCAGATAAAGCTGGGGGACGAATAATGTCAAGATGAAAAGTATGGCTGCTGCTATGCCTATTCCTAACAGTACAGGAGAAAACCCCTCACGGTAGAAAGCCACCACAAAGGCACTAAATACCATTGCCGTTCCGGTATCTCCCTGAAGGATAATGAGCACGGCAGGCAATCCGATAATTGCAAATAATGTGAGCTGAGGCCTCAGGCTGCTGAAAGTTTTATTGTCAGAGCTGATAAATTTAGCTACTGCCAAGGCGGTGGCAAACTTGGCAAATTCAGAAGGCTGCAAGCGAAAACTACCGATAGAAAACCAGGACTTAGAACCTGCTACCTCAGTACCAAAGAGCAATACAAATGTCAGGATCAGGATTACACCTCCATAAATAAAATAGGCGAAAGAATCGTAGAAGCGAAAGTCTGTCAGCATAATCACGAATATGATTACTGCCGCTGTACCTATCCAGATAAGCTGTCTTCCTGAGTTAATGTTCATATCGAATATACTCAGGTCAGGATTTTGTGCATCATATACCACGGCAAATATATTGAGCCATCCTAAGCCTACCAGTAAGAAATACAGGAGAATCACTCCCCAGTCAATACGGTTTACTAAATTATTATTTTCTCTCACCTTAGTATATAAAGTCTCCTTCCAAAATATAATCTTCCATCTGATATCTATCCGTACACCCATTAAGGTATTTTTCGATCATCAGACCGGAAATTCCTGCCGCAGCACGTGCTCCCTGACCTGCATTTTCCACATATACAGCGATAGCGATCTGTGGATCATCTTTAGGTGCAAAGGCGATAAACACCGAATGGTCTTCTCCCTGGCTATTTTGTACAGTACCTGTCTTACCACAAACCTCAATACCTTTGAGTTTGGCACGATACGATCCGGTACCTCTTTCCACCACATCATGCATTGCTTCTACCACTACGTCAAAATGCTGAGGATCTACGGTGGTATAATTTTTTTCACGATATTTTTCCAGCGGCTTACCATCTTCTCCGATGGCCTTGATCAGGTGAGGAGTTACATAATAGCCTCTATTGGCTATTATAGATGCTACATTTGCCATTTGAAGGGGGACAATTTGTAACTCTCCCTGGCCAATCGCATTGGAATAGATAGTAGAAAACTTCCAACGATCATCCCCATAAATCTTATCATAGAGCGAGGGGGCAGGAACGTAACCTCCTCTTTCATTGGGCAAATCTATGCCCAGAGGTTGCCCCATACCAAAACTCATCACATGCTTACGCCACTTTTCCAGGCCTATTTCAGTATCTTTAAAAGTATTATCCGATTCTCCCTGATTTAAAATGCGTTTGTAAGTATTCCAAAAATAAGGATTACAGGATACTTCAATGGCACCTTTAAGGTCTTCATGAGAATGTGGTCCGTGGCATGCAATGATACTTCTGTCACAATAGAAACGGGTCTGCGGCGTGATTACCCCTTCCTGCAAGCCTACCAATGCCTGAACGGTTTTGAAAATAGATCCCGGAGGGAAAGCCCCCATCAGGGGGCGGTTATATAAGGGCTTCGCGGTATCAGCCAGTAAGGTAGAGAAGTTTTTGCTGTACTCTCTGCCAGAAAGCATATTAGGATCATAAGAAGGGGCGGTTACAAAAGTGAGTACTTCGCCAGTTTTGGGCTCCAAAGCAACTACACTACCTCTTTTCCCCATCATGAGGGTCTCAGCATATTCCTGTAAGTCAATATCTACCGTACTCTGCAGGTTCTCACCCGGAATAGAAAGGGTATCGAGAGCGCCATCTTTAAAGGATCCTTTTTCCACCCCTCTTACATTCACCATTTTGTATTTCACCCCTCGTTTTCCACGCAGTTGTTCCTCATACATAGACTCAATCCCACTGATACCAATATAATCACCCTGACGGTAATAGTTGATGGAGTCTCTTTCCAACTGATACCTGCTGATTTCTCCAATATAGCCCAGCGCATTAGCCAGGCTACGATGTGTATATGCCCGGTTGGTTCTTGCCTGTATACGAAAACCCGGATAGTTGATCAGATAATCTTGTACTGTAGCGAAAGTCTTATTGGAGATTTGCTTGATAAAGACAGAAGGTTTTACATAAGAGTAGTCCTTGGCTTTTTCTATTTTCTCTATAAAATCTTCTTTAGTGATATCAAATAGCCTACAAAAAGCTAAAGTATCCTTAAGATCCACTTCTTTAGGAATTACTTCCAAATCATATACCGGAGCGTTGAATACAATTAGTTTACCATTGCGGTCATAGACTAGCCCACGAAAAGGATAGCGGATTTCCTTTTCCACAATATTGCTCTCCGCCTTATTCCGATAGTCGGTACTAAGGACCTGTATAGAAAATAATTTGATTGTAAAAACCACCGCTATGAGCACTACAGCTCCACGGATAATATACTTTCGGTTACTATTCTTCATAGAACAGTTCTTCTGGGCGTATGTATGATGTACTGAATTACCGTAACTAATATAAAAGTAAACGCAGTACTGGCCAATGCTTTTATCAGTGTATAATAAAACAAACTAAAGCCACCTATCTCTACAAAAAACACGGTAGCATGATGTACGAAGATCAGAGGGACAGCATAAGTAATAAACCATCTAAACCCCATGGCGCGGGGACTGGGGGTCATACCGATATCATAACCTCCTCTGGGTGTAAGTGCACTGATCCAGTAGCGCCTTATGTACATAATGAACACACATGCTGCTGCATGAATTCCAAAAGTATTGTAAAATATGTCAACGACCAGCCCTGTGGTAAAACCTAATAGCATACAGGTAATGGCAGCGGCTTCAATGGGCAAAAGGAGCAAAAAAGCGATGTATACAAAACAGAATGCTACATCAAAGAGTACAAGATTCCTGACAATAAAGACTTGTAGTAAAATATATACTACAAAATTGATGGCTTGTGGTATAAGATAGCGACTATTCATCGGCTGTTATTATATTTTCCAATGAATCCTGCTCATTTCGTAGCAGGTTCTTTACCACATATACATAAGATAACTTGTAAAAATCATTGGAAAGGTTGATGTCTATATCATAGAACGCGGCATCCTCTTCTGGTCTTACCTCTGACACTGTTCCGATCATGGTGTTTGGAGGATAAATGCCACTGTAGCCTGAGGTAACGATGGTATCACCATTGATGATGTTGATGTGGATGGGAATATTATCCAAGTTAGCCAGACGGGGGTTGGTACCAGCCCATACTATAGACCCCAGTGTACTTGAGCGCTTGACCAGTGCCGATACAAACATATCCGTATGTAAAACGGAGGTAATTACGGCAAAATGATCAGACACATCCTTAACCTTACCTACTACTCCATCCGAACTAATGACGCCCATATCCGGTTCTATTCCATCCAGCCTGCCTTTATTAATTGTGACATAGTTTTTGGCCCGATGCACAGTATTGTCTACCACCTTAGCCGGAACAAAGGCAAACTGCTTCATCCGCACACTATCACTCTTACTTATGACTTCGGGTAGTACAAATACAGAATCTTCAGCCATTGCTTCCAACGCTAAAGAATCTCTAAGCAATAAATTACTATTATTGCGTGGTTCTCCACTAATCATCAACTCATGCAGGCGGGCATTTTCCGCTGCCAGGCGCTGATTAACTTCCTTTAGCGAAAAGTATTCTGAAACAGAATTGGTAGTTGTCATGACCGAAGCTACCAGCCTGTTAGAAGAATTCAGCACTGCCGCCTGATGATAAGAATTGTTATTGACAATGAAGAAAATACTTAAGGATTCTAAAAGGACAAATAAGAATGAGGACCTGTAATTGTACAGAAAGGTTAATAAACTATGCATCTATTTTTTTAGGTCATCAATACTGATTTAAAAGAATCAAATTTTTTCAGTGCCACCCCCGTACCTCTCACTACGGCACGCAATGGATCATCTGCTACGTGTACCGGCAGTTTGGTTTTGAGCGCAAGGCGTTTGTCAAGTCCTCTTAACAATGCACCGCCACCAGTCAGGTGGATGCCATTGTCATAAATATCGGCAGAAAGTTCAGGTGGAGAAATCTCCAGAGCTTTCAGCACTGCCTCTTCAATTTTTGAAATAGACTTATCTAGCGCAAAAGCAATTTCAGAATAAGAAACCTTTATCACTTTAGGAATACCTGTCATTAGGTCGCGCCCTCTGATTTCATAATCGTCTGGTTCATCATCGAGTTCCGTTAATGCTGATCCTACCTCAACTTTTACTTTCTCGGCAGAGCGCTCGCCGATGAGTAAATTATGTTGACGGCGCATATAATCCAAAATATCTTTATTGAAGGTATCTCCAGCAGTTCTGATTGACTGGTCGCAAACAATTCCCGAAAGGGCGATAACAGCAATCTCTGTAGTACCACCTCCGATATCTACTACCATTGACCCAACAGGCTGGTCAATATCTATACCAATACCAATAGCTGCAGCGATAGGCTCATGAATCATGTACACTTCCTTGGCACCGGCGTGCTCCGCGGAGTCTCTTACCGCTCTTTTTTCTACTTCGGTGATGCCAGAAGGAATGCAGATAATCATACGATGAGAAGAGGGAATATAACGACTGCCCATGTCAATCATTTTGATCATACCCCGGATCATGTGTTCGGCAGCATGGAAGTCGGCGATGACACCATCCTTCAGCGGACGAATCGTTTTGATGTTCTCATGGGTCTTTTCATGCATCTGCATTGCCTGTCTTCCAATCGCCAGCACTTTGTTGGTGGTGCGGTCAATGGCGATGATGGAAGGCTCGTCTACTACTATCTTCTCCTTATTGATAATTAATGTGTTAGCTGTGCCCAGGTCAATAGCTATATCACTGGAGAAAAAGTCGAACAATCCCATGTCTTAGTAAGTAATGTGGTTTGAGTTATACTAATGAAACGCATTTGAAATTATGCAAATTTGTATTAAGTAGAAGCTTTTTTAAAGCTTTATTTCGTATTGGCTTATAGTAAGTAAGATATTTTACAATTCTGCACCAAACAGAATTTGTTAGCACTTAGGTATATAAACTATATGTCTTTTTAGCAAAATTAGAACGATTTTTTTTATCCAGCATCTTTCGTGCTAAAGATGTTCCGCTTTGGCCATAATCCTATATTTCTTATTTCTCAGGCAGAATAATTTACATTTGGAAATAGCATATAAAATCATGTAATCTCTATTCAGTCCACCGCAGAACCAGCGTAGTCACATATGATGCTTCTTCATCTATTCTTCGGATATTCCCAGGTCTTTGTTCTTTTCTATGCTATTGAGTACACTCAGGCTATCTACAACTGCGCTATATATTTCATGCATCTTTTCCATATCTGCCAGATAGTACTCATAGCTATGATAATAAGCAGAGTCATCAACCTGATGCTTTTCAAATAATGCCTTCTCATAATTTCTAAAGATGATCTCTAAAGAATCTCTATCTTTTACCTGAAGATAACCCATCTTAGCCTCCGCGATATGCATGTCTATCAGGAAGGAAATCATTTTACTTTCGGGAACAAGCCCTTCCGGCTTCTGAATGACCTCTTCCTGCTGGCAGGCAGCTAGCATCAAAAAAGCGCTGAGACAGGATAATATTTTCTTTATCATGCTTCTGTTTAATATCAACTCGTTAGCTCCTGGCAACGGCGCCACAAAACTAACATAAAAATGATGTAAAAGGAGTCCTTCATATCATGAAAGGCTGATTGCTGCGTTATACTTCCTACAAACCTACATACTTTTGCTATGCAAGCTGCTATCAAAGACGCTACCATCCATATGGGACCCTCTGTCGGTAAGCAATTACTGGAAGATATTCGTTCAGCCCGTCAGGAAGTTACCGTACTCTCTCCTTTCCTGAATGAAGAACAAATGCATTTGCTTCTTCAACTTCATGCGCAAAACGTACGCATTACATTGATAACGACGCTTTGCCACAATATGATCGGAAACCTTCAGGGGTATGACTTCCGCGAAAAACTTATCAAGCAGTACAGACGAAAAAATCACGATGCTGAACAGAAAAAAGAGTCACTCAAAGGAATTATTACTTTTCTTTACTTTGCTTTGACCGCCTTTGTACTGGGCTGCATATATACTTACTTCTACTATTATACGTATGCCCAGATCTGTATGCTTTTTCTGACTGTACTTACTTTGATTGTACTCTTCGCTACAGCTGCCGAACTTCGTAACACTTCCGTTTACTATTACTCATATAGAACGATCTTTCCCCTCAAAATATTTATTGATCCCGGTAACCAGCGTATTAAAAATAGCAGTAAACATTTTATCCATGCCAAAGCCTTCATCATAGATCAAAAAATTGCCTACTTAGGTTCAGCTGATTTTACATGCTTATCATTAAGTAGTAATTATGAATCTATCATACGCATAGAAGACAGGGGTGCCATTCAGGAGCTTCATTCAGAAATAATGAGGCTGTACAAAAGTACCTCAAAAGATATGGATTTTGTAGATACAGAAGCGTGGGGAAAAATGATTTATGATGAGCCGCTGAAATAGCTGCTTTCTATAATACGTTCAGCACCTGCTCCTTGATTTTTTCCAGCTCTTCTTTCATGCCTACTACCGAATGCTGTATGGTGGAATCGTTCGCTTTAGAGCCTATGGTATTGATCTCACGCCCCATCTCCTGAGAGATAAATCCCAGTTTTTTACCATGAACATCAACACTACTAAGTACTTTTTCAAAATAGCTCAGGTGATTGGTCAGGCGGACGATTTCCTCGTTCACATCCAGTTTCTCTATATAGTAAATAAGCTCCTGCTCAAAGCGGTTCTGATCTATTATGTCTTTGGCAAAAGATTCTTCCAACTGGGTTTGTAATTTCTGTCTCAGGCGGTGATCCCGGATGGGAGCCTGCTTTTTCACCTCTTCCAGCGCCGCTTTGATATTGGCTGAACAGAGGGCAAAATCTTTCATCAACGCATCTCCTTCCTGTTCTCTAAACTGGTCACATTGCGTTAATGCCTCTTCTAGCACCGATTTGACTGCTTTCCATATTTCTTCATTGGTATTTTCCTGTACTATGGGTAGTAGTACATCCGGTGACTGTACCGCCAGGCGAAACAGGTCTTGCTCTGAGGCCTGTAATTCGTTAGCTGTTTCCTTATATAAATAATAGTATGCTTTAAGTAACTCCTGGTTAACAGCAGGGTCGCCACCCATCTGACCTTTTCCTCTAAAATCAATTAGCAAGGATACCTTACCCCGCTGTAGTTTTTCTGAGACCAATTGCCTCACTTCTATCTCACGATCTCCAAAGAGCCTGGGCAGTTTAAGGTTAACATCCAGGTATTTTGAATTGAGTGTTTTCACTTCTACAGTGATATCAAAGAGCGAAGACTCCTGATAGGCCTTACCGTAGCCAGTCATTGACTTAATCATAAAACTAAATTAATATGGCAAAATGATCGCAGAAACCACCTCTCTGAGATAAGATCCTCAGTGTACTTTTTCTGAAGTAGTATATCAGCAAATAAATAGATGCAATGATACGTGCAAAGCCGCTTATTTGGAAGAAGTTAACTCCCCTTTCTGTACGAACTCCTCATAAAAATGCTGAGCCTGTTCTAAAGTGTCTTTCAAATGATCGTTGACCAGCGTCACATCAAAATATTGCTCATACTGGAGCTCTTCTTCTGCTTTAGCAATGCGTTGCTCCAGGCTTTCTTCTGACTCAGTATTTCTGGAAGCAAGCCTTTCTTTTAATTTTTCTACTGATGGTACTCTCACAAAAACTGCTAGCGCGCGACTGCCAAAATACTTTTTGAGGTTGATTCCTCCCAGCACATCCACGTCAAACACCACATGCTTTCCTTGCTGCCAGATGCGTTCAATCTCCGACTTGAGGGTACCATAATATTTTCCTTCGTATACTTCTTCCCACTCAATAAAGGCCTTTTCTTCTATACGTGCTCTAAACTCAGCAGGGCTCATAAAATAATAATCCCGACCATTGACCTCACTAGGTCTTTTTGATCGGGTGCATGCAGAAATTGAAAAACTCAAATCTGAATTATACTTGAGTAAATGCTTGACAATTGTAGTCTTACCTGAGCCAGAAGGTGCCGAGAAAATAAATGCTTTTCCTTCTTGCATTTAAGAGGCTTGTTTGATTCTGTTACGTATGCTGCTAAGTAACTCTTCAGGAGCAGACAAGCTGCCTAACTTCTGTTTGATAGCTAAGCGGAAAGCAGTTTCTTTTTCGTAGCATTCCAGAACCTCGGGCCAGAATTTTGCATGTTGATGGAAAAAATCCGTATCCTCTAAGTTAGCTTCGTGGTCTAATACTAAGGGCAAAAGATCCATACAACGCTTGTACTGTGGACTTTCTCTAGATAAGGTCTCCATATTCGCAAGGTTAAAAATTCTAAAATCTAGGTTGTAACTGTTGTCTGTTAAAAAAATTAATAGCCCATAGAGTCGGCGTATGATTTGAGCTTTTCCTTTAAAAGGTTTCTGGCCCTATGTAATCTCGACCTTACTGTGCCTATGGGAATATCCAAAATTTTAGCCATCTCTTCATAAGTAAACCCTTCCAGGTCACAAAGAATAATGACAGTTCTAAAATCTACTGCTAATGAGTTTAAGGCTATGGATACCTCGTCACCGATCATATCCTGCACAGACTCCACTCTTAAGTCAGTAGTAATACTTTCATCAACACCTTCAGAATTGTAATAAGTTTCTACCTCCTGGTAATCAACTTTGGAAGGTTGCTTACTTTTCTTCCTGAAATCATTAATGAAGCTGTTTTTTAAAATCCGAAACAACCATGCTTTAGCGTTAGTTCCGCGTTGAAATGAATCTATGAAACGAAATGCCTTCAGGTACGTTTCCTGCACCAGGTCTTTGGCATCATCTTCATCATAGGTCAGCCGATAGGCAAAATTATACATTGAGTCTATTTGTGGCAGAAATTCGTTGTCAAAAATTTCAACTTTTTCCCGCTCACTGTATTTTGGGCGTTGATCTTCGAAACTTTGTACATTCTCCTGTTGCTTATCAGCGTCAGTAGTGTTACCAGTATCTTTTTGATCAACTTGTTTATCTTTATTATCAGCCATAGTGCTAATTAGTTTTTCTTTTCACATTGAACGGCCACGAAGAGATGAATAGTATTCATTTACCTGACCCTCTACACATTAAACTTCTGAAAATGAATAAAGTTATAGCAAATCTTAATATCTTCGTGCCGAATTGCATAACCTATATATTTACGTAAAAATTACAATATTGATATCGAATAACCTGAGTTATGTTACAAAGAATACAATCAATTTTTCTGCTAGGAGTAGGCATTTGCATGGGTCTGATGCTAATTTTTGATATATGGCAGGAAACAGACCTGGAAGAAGGAGAACAGGTGGTATTGAATGCTTACTATCTTACAGTAACTGAATCTTCAGAAGGAGCCACAAGCCAAATGACCACTGAGCAGGGGACCTGGGTAATCGCCATCCTGGCTGTACTCGCCACGCTTACCGCCTTTTATGAAATTTTTCAATACCATAATCGCTTAACACAGATCAAGCTGGGAGCACTGAACAGCCTTTTTATGGCAGCTGCACTGGGCGCTTCTGTATGGTATAGTTTTGAGGGGGAAAAGATTATTAATGAAGCTACCCGTGGTAGCTATGATATAGGTTTTATACTACCTTGTATCGCTCTCTTGCTCAACGTACTGGCCAACCGCTTTATTCGCCGTGATGAGAAACTGGTGCGCTCAGTAGATCGCCTGCGCTAAATTTTTAAATTTAGGGCATGGAGAACAGCCCCTATGTATTTGTGGAACACAAGGATATCTGTTACCAGACCCGTCTGAAGGGCGTAAGTTTCGCAAACAAGTGGTTGAAGATAAGAGAGGATGGGCAAATCATAGTGCTGGGTTCTAACCCTGAATGTAATGGCTATGCCTGGGACGGCTGCTCTCCCAAGTTCTTCTTTTTTGACGTATACTTTGGTACTCCTGATGGTATTGCTGATAGGGAAACTCGTAAGCCCCTGACATACTATGCTTCTCTCATCCACGATGTGTTATACCAGTTTCGTGATTGTTACAGGGAACAGGTATCTCGAGAAATTATTGATCAGATTTTTCTGGATGAGCTTCGCCAGCAGAGTTTCCGGCTAAGTGGTTTGTATTTCTGGGTAGTCAGAATTTTTGGCTGGATCTACTGGCAGGACATCATGCGAAAATATCCCTGGACTAAGTATATATTCCTGCTCATCTTCCTTACTTTGCTCTGGTTGTTGTTTTTTCTTTTCACTTCCGCTGTGCAGGGGTTGTCCGCTTGGATAAGTAGCCTTTTCTGATCTGTTCCAGGATTTCTTGCGAAATTTACGGACTGAAAAGTAAATTGTAGAAGGCAGAAAGCTGACAGTTTTTTTGTTATAACTGCCAAGCTGTCAGAAAAATAAGTAAAATTGCCTTCATTTTTAAGCTGGAATAACTTTTGAGCTTCGCCCTGAAAAAAGTAACATCTAATTCCTAAAATATTATGGTAGAAGAAAAAGGTACGATATCTATTAATACCGAGAATATATTTCCCATCATTAAGAAATATCTGTACTCGGATCATGAAATTTTCCTGCGTGAGCTGGTTTCCAACGCAGTGGATGCCACCCAGAAACTACGTCGCCTGGCTGCTATGGGCGAATACAAAAAAGACCTGGGTGACCAAAAAATCAAAGTTTCTATCAATAAGGAACAAAAAACCATTACCATCAGCGATCGTGGGATTGGTATGACCGCCGAAGAGGTGAAGAAATACATTAATCAGATTGCTTTCTCCGGTGCTACTGAGTTTATTGAAAAGTACAAGGACAAAGGAGAAGATAAGCAGATCATCGGTCACTTCGGACTTGGTTTTTATTCTTCTTTTATGGTGGCCGATAAGGTGGAGATTTTTACCAAATCTTATCAGGAAGATACCGAAGCCGTACGCTGGGTTTGTGATGGTAGTACTCAGTTTGAAATTGAACCCACTGTAAAGAAAGAAAGTGGGTCTGACATCGTACTGCACCTCAATGAGGATTCAGAGGAATTTTTAGAGAAGCCTCGCCTGCAGGGCATCCTTGACAAATATTGTAAATTCCTGCCGGTAGAGATAGAGTTTGATGAGAAAGTCATCAATAACCCTAATCCCCTCTGGACCAAAGCACCAGCGGATCTGACTGATGAGGATTATTTAAATTTTTATAAAGAGTTATATCCATTTGCAGAAGATCCATTATTCTGGATTCACCTCAATGTAGACTATCCTTTCAATCTGACCGGGATTCTTTACTTTCCTAAGATCAAAAATGAGCTGGAGCTAAACCGTAACAAAATTCAGTTATTCTCCCGCCAGGTGTTCATCACCGATGAAGTGAAAGATGTTGTCCCTGAGTTTTTGATGCTGCTCCACGGCGTGATTGACTCTCCTGATATTCCACTTAACGTGTCGCGTAGCTACCTGCAGTCGGACAGCAATGTGAAGAAAATCAATAACCACATTACCAAAAAGGTAGCGGATAAGCTACAGGAGCTATTCAAAAAAGATCGCAAAGCCTATGAAGAGAAATTTGATAACATCGGTCTCTTCGTGAAATATGGTATGATCTCCGAAGATAAATTCTATGACAAGGCTGTAAAGTTTGCCCTGTTTAAGAATACTGAAGGTAAATTCTTCACTTTTGATGAATACCGTGAAAAGGTAGCGGCCAACCAGACCGACAAAAATGGCAGTGTAACTTATCTTTACACCAACGATACAGACAAGCAGCACGCTTTCATTGAGTCGGCTAAAAACAAGTCTTACGATGTGTTGGAGCTAGATGGCCCGCTAGACAACCACTTCATTAATATGTTGGAGCAAAAGCTGGAGAAAACCACAATGAAGCGGGTAGATGCGGATACAGCGGACAAACTGGTAGAGAAAGATGAAAAGATAGAAAGTGTACTGTCTGAGAAAGAGCAGGAAACCGTAAAGAGTATCTTTGAAAAAGCCATCAATAACGAGGCAATGACCGTAACGGTAGAGTCTATGTCTACCGATGAATTGCCGGTGGTAATCACCTTGCCAGAATTTATGCGCCGCATGAAAGATATGGCTGCGATGGGTGGCGGCGGAATGGCGATGATGGGCAATATGCCCGACCAGTATTCGGTAGCTGTCAATGGCAACCATCCTTTGGTGGACAAAATTCTGAAAGCTGAAACAGAAGAAAAGAAAGAGCAGATCGCTAAGCAGGCAGTAGATTTAGCCAAGCTTTCACAGAATATGCTGAGCGGAGCAGAGCTTACTCACTTTATCAAGCGCAGCCTGAATGTGATGGCTGAATAAGTACAGGAGTAACATAAAATAATTAAAGCCCACTACATCGGTGGGCTTTTTTGTTTCAGAATAGAGGAATTAAGCTAATCTCTCAAGAAAGATTAACCGCAGTTTTTGCTGCTTTCATTCTTTTCAGATTCTCTAACATCTCTGCCGACATGGCTTGTAAATCAAACTGAGGCTTCCAGTTCCAGTCCTCTTGGGCTTTGCTATCGTCAATGCTGTTAGGCCAGCTATCAGCAATTTTCTGCCGGAAGTCAGGCCGGTAGTCAATCTTGAAATCCGGCATAGTTTTGCGGATTACTTCAGCAATATCAGCAGGCGAACAACTGAAACCTGAGAGGTTGTAACTAGAGCGCACACTAATTTCGTCCGCATCCACTTCCATCAGTTCTATGGTAGCCCGCACGGCATCCGGCATATACATCAGGGGCAAAACAGTATCTTCTTTCAGAAAGCAGTGATAAGCAACCTCTTCCAGGGCTTTATGATAAATCTCTACCGCAAAATCAGTAGTACCTCCACCGGGTAAAGCTTTATAGCCGATGAGGCCGGGGTAACGCAAACTTCGGACATCCACACCAAATTTCTGAGCGTAGTAAGCGCATAGCCTCTCACCCGAAAGCTTACTGATACCATACATGGTAGTAGGTGAGGTAACGGTTTCCTGAGGCGTATTTTGCTTAGGCGTAGTACCTCCAAAAACGGCAATGGAGCTGGGCCAGAAAATTTTACTGACTTTGGCGTCGCGGGCTAGCTCCAGCACATGCATCAAGCCATCAATATTGACCTGCCAGGTCAGCATAGGATTCTGTTCCCCTTTAGCTGACAAAATCGCTGCTAGCAAATAGATATCCGTAACTTTGTATTTCTCTACCAACGCATAAAGGCGATCTTTATCCAGTATATCCAGAGGTTCAAAAAGTGCGTGTTGCTTCTTAGGGGGGTGAATGTCAGAGGTAATTACTTGCTCATAACCATGTTTTTCTTGCAGGGCGGCAGTCAGTTCAATTCCCAGCTGTCCGTTAGCCCCTATTACTAAAATCTTCGTTTGCTCTGTCATATCATACTTGCCCCTTAGGCATTTATCTAACCTTTTTACGTATTTCCTAATTATTATTCAATAAACCGCTTAATTTTGACCGCAAAACTACGAAATTTGCAAAGTCTCATTGTGCAGAGATATAAAATATTTTTTAATACATAACGATACTAAAGCAGTATAGTTAGTTAAGCAGAACTCAAATACCATACCTTATGTACGAAACACTAAAACCTGCCCTGGAAAAGGAACTGGCAGAAATAAAAGAGGCCGGTCTATATAAAAATGAGCGCGTGATTACTACTCCTCAGGGTGCTGTGATCAAAACTACAAGCGGTAAAGAAGTAATTAACTTTTGTGCCAACAATTATCTCGGGCTCTCTGCACATCCCAAGGTAGTAGAAGCTGCTAAGAAGGCAATTGATACCCATGGTTATGGCATGTCCTCTGTTCGTTTTATCTGTGGTACGCAGGATATTCATAAAACCCTAGAGAAAAAGATTTCTGAATTTCTGGGCATGGAAGACACTATTCTTTATGCGGCTGCTTTTGACGCCAATGGGGGAATCTTTGAGCCTTTGCTTGGACCTGAAGATGCCATCATCTCCGACACCCTCAACCATGCTTCCATTATTGATGGAGTTAGGCTGTGCAAAGCACAGCGCTTCCGTTACCGGCATAACGACATGCAGGACCTGGAAGAAAAACTTAAAGAGGCACAGGGTGCGCGTCATCGTATCATCGTTACCGATGGCGTTTTCTCTATGGATGGTACCATTGCTCAATTAGATAAAATCTGTGATCTGGCGGATAAGTACAAAGCCCTGGTGATGTCGGATGAATGTCACTCTACCGGATTTATGGGAAAAACGGGTAGAGGTGTTCATGAATATCATGAGGTGATGGGTAGGGTAGATATCATTACCGGTACGTTGGGTAAAGCACTGGGCGGAGCTTCCGGAGGATTTACCAGCGCCCGCAAAGAAATTGTAGATTTGCTGCGTCAGCGCTCTCGTCCTTATCTTTTCTCCAATACCCTGGCACCTTCCATTACAGGAGCCTCTATTGCAGTAATTGACCTGCTTTCTGAAACTACTGAGTTACGTGATAAGCTGGAAGAAAACACTACTTACTTCAGAAAACAGATGACTGCCGCCGGCTTTGACATCAAAGCCGGTACGCATGCTATCGTCCCTATTATGTTGTACGATGCGCCGCTGGCACAGAAATTTGCGGAGAAGTTACTTGAAAAAAGTATATATGTGATTGGTTTCTACTATCCGGTAGTCCCTAAAGGGCAGGCTCGTATCCGGGTACAGATTTCTGCCGTACACGAAAAAGAGCATCTGGACAAAGCCATACAGGCTTTCAAAGAAGTAGGCGAAGAACTTAGTGTATTGAGTTGATAAATCTTTTTTTCACCTCCTCGTCAAAGCAAAGCATCTGCCGCGATGAGGGGGTGTTTTTAATTAATTTACTATATATATAGGTATCTTCAATAAGAGTTCCGTTAATTACATTTCCCGAGAACCTAATCCCTGATATACCTTTACCTGTTGTAACAACACTACGCAAAAGCTGATTTAATTCATGCTTCGGGCTAATTAAAGAAATTGCATCCAATGGTAAATTTAGTTTTCTCTTATTTCTATTGAGCACTTCCCATATTTTTGCATAAGTTTTTTTACGTCCTAGAATATCAATGCTAGGCATCGCAAGCATAAGCCTCCACTCTTCAACTTCATCTAAATAAAGCCAAAATGCACTAGTGATTTCCAGCCCTGCTTTATCAAGTTATTCAAGGACTTTTTTTCCTTCTTCTAGGTCTATACCTACCAATATTTTTTTATCCATTGCATTATTCCATTTTTACGATGAGTGATGGCAGAATAAATATCTTCTGCTTCTAATTGAGAGTTTCTCTTATACCTGCTTACTTCAGACCAATCTCTAACCACCTGCCAATTTAGCTTAAAATCATCATTTAGCTGCGATTGTTTTTCCAACTCAATAGTCAAACCAGCGACCTTAACCAAGGTACTTACAACATGAGTATGGCTATCATTTACCACTTTTTTATCTGGAAAATCATATTGTTTGACATTTTTTGCAATACAAGCTTTTAGAGCACATTCTACTGCATATCCACATAAATAGTAGATGCCATCATATAATCCATTATCTAACAAAGTTTTAGCTTCATTTAATCTTATTTTCGCTAAACCTTGTAAGTTTTTTCTGTTCATCTCATCAATTTACAAAAAGCTTTTTACTCTTTATAAGCCTTTTCTCCAGCTCTGATAGGGATATCCAGTACATTTTCTTTGGGAGGTAAGGGGCAGCTAAAACTAGGATTATAAGCACAGTAGGGATTATAAGCTTTGTTAAAATCCAGCTCTATGCTTTTACTGGTACGGGCAGGCATTTCAATATCCAGGTAGCGACCTCCTCCATAGGTTTCTGCTCCACTGGTTGCATCAGCAAAGGGTACAAAGAGTTTTGTTTGAGAGTCAAAAGGCTGTAATATTAATAAGCGTATCTGCTGCCCCTCAATTTCAAAATCTGCATAGGCATAGCGAACATACTTTTCTTCCTCACCGGTAGAAGTAGGCATCTGCAAAAGCTTTTGACTTTGGATGGGAGTTAACCTCGCCCTGACTTTGTAAGAGGGTTTAGGTTCATAGAAGTCTAAACCATTAAAAGGGATGGCTTCGGGAGCAAAGGGTGACTCATCAGAAGTACGCATAAAGCGCTCTGTTCTTTGTCTTTCTTCAGCAATTCGTCCCACATACTCTTCCTCAGTCTCCCCTCCCTGTAAAGCATAAATTACACTAATGACAATAACTATAATAACAATAACAGGAATAACCTTTTTCATAACTTTACTAACCTACAAACAGAAAAATCATGCTTTTGCCTAAATGGCAATACACTAAATTTATAAGCAAAAAGCAGTAAGGCAATAATAAGTTCAAAGAAAACTTTGGCTCCTACAAAATGCCTTCGTCGGCAAAGCTATAATACGCATGATCGGTAAAGATAAGGTGGTCCAGCACAGGGAGATCCAGGCTCTTGCCTGCTTCTTTAAGTTTACGGGTAAGCTGCATATCTGCCTGACTAGGTGTGAGATTACCGGAAGGATGATTATGCACCAGAATAATGGAGCTGGCTAGTTTATCTAAGGCTTTCTTAAAAATCACTTTGGGATCAGCTACTGTCCCGGAAACACCGCCTTCGCTAATCATTTCCGGCTTGATCACCAGATTAGCTCGGTTAAGTAAGATAATCCAGAATTGCTCTACTGCCTGATCCATTAGGTAAGGCTGCATTACCCTGTAGGCATCTTCCGAACTTGTAACTTTTTCGCGCTTCACTGGCTCCCCGACTTTACGACGCCTGCCCAGTTCTAAAGCACTTACAATGCTAATGGCTTTAGCTTCTCCGATACCGTCAAACTTTTGTAGATCTACTACCGAAAGCTTAGCCAGTTCATGAAGGTTATTACCAACACTACTCAGAATTTCTTTACTCAGGTCTACCGCACTTTTTTTTCGGGTGCCGGAGCCGATCAGTATAGCAATGAGTTCAGCATCCGTCAGGGCTATTCTACCTTTACTCAACAGCTTTTCACGGGGGCGATCTTCTTCTGCCCAGCTTAGTATTCCAGTTTCACGAGAAGCGTAGCGGCTTGCCATTGGATTTGCTTTAATTGTGGAGGTCAAAGCAAATAAAAAAGCCTTACACTCAAAAAGCGTAAGGCTCTGTAATATCTTGATGTAAGAATTTACGCAAGTTGATTCACATGTTTGGCAAGTTTTGCCTTTTTATGTGCTGCGTTGCTCTTATGAATAATATTCTTTTTTGCCAACTTGTCTAACATGGAAGAAACTTTCTTGTATAGCTCTTCAGCCTCAGACTTGTCTGTAGTATTTTTCAGCTTTTTCACAAAAGTACGAGTAGTCTTCAACTGATAACGGTTTCTCTCACGTCTGGTCTCAGAAGAACGAATACGTTTTAATGCAGATTTATGGTTTGCCATCGCTTAAATATATTTCTTTACTGTCTTTAACAGGAATTTTCTGCTCTTAGTTTAAAGAACTGCAAAGATATAGGTATTCTTTAAAATATCAAAAGTATCACTAAAAGTATGTGACAATTTTTTGTTCTAGACTATTGTGCTCTTGAATTTATTCTCCTAAGCACAACAAAATTACCTCTTCACTCTTTTTCATTTACACGCAAGCAATAAAAACAGCGAAAAGGAGCTAATGAAGAAATCTTTATGCTTGTAAATTGTTGTTTTGTTTTACAATAAAAGAAGCTTCATCTTTGGCTTCTTAAGATGCTGATTTTTTGATGAATATGCACTAAATTGGCAGCTTCATATCTGAAGCCTGCGCCTGCCTTTCTTAACGAATAAGAGAGACTTATTGTAAATTGCACGGGAAAAACCTGAGATTTTATGAATTTTCTGGACAGCTTGAACGAACCGCAGCGGAATGGGGTCACCAATACCGAAGGACCAACCATGATTATTGCCGGTGCAGGTTCCGGCAAAACAAGAGTATTAACCTATCGTATTGCTTACCTTATTAAGGAGAAGAATGTAGATCCGTTTAACATACTGGCGCTTACTTTTACCAACAAAGCCGCTAAAGAGATGCGCGACCGTATAGAAGGGGTGGTAGGCACCGAAGCCCGCAACCTCTGGATGGGCACATTTCACTCTATCTTTGCCCGCATCCTCAGGGCCGAGGCCGGTAAAATAGGTTATCAAAGTAATTTTACGATCTACGATACAGACGACTCCAAGTCGCTGATCAAAAATATCCTTAAAGAACTTAAGCTGGATGATAAAGTCTATAAGCCCGGCATGGTGCTTAACCGAATCTCCAGTGCCAAAAACCGGCTTATCTCCTGGAGAGAGTACAACGATAATCCGATGATAAGGGCGGAAGATGAAAGCGCTGCCAAACCACATATGGGCAAAATCTATAAAACCTATGTGCAACGCTGCTTTAAGTCAGATGCTATGGATTTTGACGACCTGCTTTTCAATACCAATGTACTCTTCAGGGAGCATCCGGATGTATTGAACAAATACCAGCATCGCTTTCACTATGTGTTGGTGGATGAGTTTCAGGACACCAACTTTTCTCAATACCTGATCACCAAAAAGCTGGCCGCCGTGCGCCGCAATATCTGCGTGGTGGGAGATGATGCTCAAAGTATCTACGCCTTCCGTGGAGCGGACATTCAGAATATTCTCAATTTTGAGAAAGACTTTTCTGATCTGAACGTATTTAAGCTGGAGCAGAACTATCGCTCTACCAAAAATATCATTGAGGCGGCTAACTCGGTGATCAGCAAAAATAAAGCCCAGCTCAAAAAACACATCTGGACCACCAATGAAGAAGGAACGCTGGTAGAAATGATCAAAGCTACCTCCGATCAGGAAGAAGGGAGACTGGTAGCTTACTCTATTTTTGAGCAGAAAAATAATGATCACGCTCGCTATAGTGATTTTGCCATTCTTTACCGTACCAACAGCCAGTCCAGGGCGATGGAGGAAGCGCTGCGCAAAAGAAATATCAAATACAAAATTATTGGAGGATTATCTTTTTACCAGCGCAAAGAGATCAAGGACATCATTGCTTATATGCGCTTTGTGGTCAACCAAAGTGATGAGCAGGCTTTCCGTAGGATTGTCAACCTACCAAAACGGGGCATTGGCGCCACTACGATAGATAAAGTAATGGTAACCGCTTATGAACAAGATCTTTCTATCTGGGAAGTATTAAATAGCGCACATAAATTTTTCAATGGCCGTACTGCCAATGCCCTCTCAGCTTTCAAAGACATGATGAAAGGCTTTATGCTGGAAGCAGAAAAGAAAGATGCTTTTGATGCTGCTTCGCACATCGCCAAAGGTTCGGGCCTGTTGCGTGAATTGTATGAAGACAAAACTATTGAGGGGCTCAACCGCTACGAAAACGTTCAGGAACTTCTCAATGCGATTAAAGAATTTGTGGATAATCCTGAAGCAGAAGATAAAAGTATGGGTGCTTTTCTTCAGGAAGTAGCACTGCTTACTTCGGTAGACCAGTCAGAAGATGACGAGGAGGACCGGGTGACTATGATGACCATTCACATGGCTAAAGGGCTGGAGTTCCCCTATATCTATGTAGTAGGCATGGAAGAAGACCTTTTCCCTTCTCAGATGATGCTGAGCAGCCGTACTGACCTGGAGGAGGAAAGAAGGTTATTTTATGTAGCCATTACCCGCTCTATGAAAAAACTGGTGCTTTCTTATGCTTTATCTCGTTATCGCTTTGGAAGACTTAAAAACTGTGAGCCCAGCCGTTTCCTGGAAGAAATTGACCCGGCTTATGTGATGGTCAATAAAGCCATGGGAAGCCGTTCGGTAGTAGGAGATACAGAACATGCCAGGGTGCTATTAAAAAGTGTACAAAGAGACCGAAGCCGAAAAGCAATGCCCCACAATACCCGCAGCAGCTATAAGCCTTCACCTGATTTTGCCCCCAGCGACACCAGCCACCTGGAAGCAGGCATGAAGGTAGAGCACCCTAAGTTTGGATTTGGAGTGGTCAAAAACCTGGATGTGGAAGGCGCCAACCGCAAAGCCAAAGTAGAGTTTGACGACTTCGGAGAAAAAACCTTGCTGCTTAGCTTTGCCAAATTAAAAATACACGATGAATAAAAATTATTTTTTATAAAAACCAATGTAAAATGTTTGAATATAACACAAGTAAGTCCAATGTCATTCTAAAAGAATACGGCAGAAATGTGCAGAAACTTGCCGAGCATATCATGACTATTGAGGACCGTGATAAACGCACCCAATACGCGGCAACTCTGGTTGAACTAATGCGTCAGCTCAATCCTAGTGTGCGTGAGAATAATGAAACCACTCAAAAACTATGGGATGACCTTTTCATTATGACCAACTTCGAGCTTAACGTGGATGCCCCCTATCCCATGCCTGAAGTTGATATTCTTACCAAAAAACCAAAAAGACTCTCATATAATACAGACCCTGTCACCTACAAACATTATGGCAAGAATATTGAAAAGCTCATAGACAAAGCTATCGCTACAGAAAGCGAGGAAGAGCGCAAGGGAGCCATCATCTATCTTGGTAAATTGATGAAAGGTTTTTATCAGACCTGGAACAAAGAAGGTGTAGATGATGCGGTTATTATCAAAAACATTAAAGAAATATCAGGCGGCAAGCTGGATATTTCAGTAGATGAAGTAAAAAGTAATAACCTGTTTGAATCCCAAAAAGGAGGCCGCTCAAAAGGTCGCCGAGGCTCCGGAGGCAGTAACAGACGAAAGAAATAAAGAATGGCAAGTTTCAAAATTGAAGGAGGTCACAAACTCCAGGGAGAGATTATACCACAAGGTGCAAAAAATGAAGCCCTACAAATCCTATGTGCAGTACTGCTAACTCCCGAGCAGGTTACAATCCACAAAATACCCAACATCCGCGATGTAATGAAGCTCATTGACTTATTAAAGTCCATGGGCGTAATGGTGGAAAAAATAGGGGAAGAGTCCTATACTTTTAAAGCAGCTGATGTTAATATCAACTACCTGGAAACTGAAGAGTTTTCCCAACAAGCTACCGCATTAAGAGGCTCTATCATGATCCTGGGACCTTTATTGGCTCGCTTCGGTAAAGGTCGTATTCCTATGCCGGGGGGTGATAAAATCGGGCGACGTCGTTTGGACACGCACTTCATCGGCTTGCAAAAACTTGGCGCCAAGTTTCACTACGATGCTGCCAACAAATATTACAGTGTAGAAGGGAATCACCTCACAGGAGCTTATATGCTGCTGGATGAGGCCAGCGTAACGGGTACCGCCAATATTGTAATGGCCGCAGTAATGGCTGAGGGTACCACTACTATCTATAACGCAGCCTGCGAACCCTACTTGCAGCAACTTTGTGCCATGCTTAACCGTATGGGGGCCAAGATTAGTGGAGTAGGCTCCAATTTACTCCGCATTGAAGGGGTATCCTCACTGGGCGGGACGGAGCATACCATGCTTCCTGATATGATTGAAATCGGAAGTTTTATTGGTATGGCCGCGATGACCAACTCAGACATTACCATCAAGCATGCCAGAGTAGATATGCTGGGGATTATTCCCGATACTTTTCGTAAGCTGGGTATTCATTTTGACATTGAAGGAGATGATATTCATGTTTACAACAATGAAACCTACGAGATAGAAACCTTCATTGATGGCTCATTCATGACCATAGCAGATGCTATATGGCCAGGTCTTACGCCAGACCTTTTGAGCATTATTCTGGTAGTGGCTACGCAGGCCAAAGGCTCAGTGCTTATACACCAAAAAATGTTTGAAAGCCGCCTGTTTTTTGTAGATAAACTATTAGACATGGGTGCACAAGTCATCCTTTGTGATCCACACCGAGCCACTGTGATCGGTTTGGACAGAAAGCAGTGCCTGAGAGGCATTTCTATGACATCACCGGATATTCGTGCCGGAGTAGCACTGCTAATTGCCGCGATGTCAGCCGAAGGAAAAAGTACCATTTACAATGTAGAGCAAATTGACCGGGGCTATCAATACATTGATAAAAGGCTTAGAGCTTTAGGCGCTCATATTGAAAGAAATGATTAATGATTATTCATTGTGAATAAAAAATAGTGAAGGAGCATCGTGCTCCTTTTTTTATTCCATAGGCTTGATGTCCCGAATCATTAACTGTAGTGTGGTATTCCCATTGTAGTGGTTTTCTTCTACATTATAGGCCATCTTGAAAGGCTTCCCTTCCAGCACCAATTCGTAAAAATGTGCCATACCAAAGCCAATAGCATTGAATATTTTCTGGCTTCCCTCCTGACGCACACTAAATTTCAAGTGCTGCCCTTTTAATATTTGCGGATAACCATACACCATTAAGTGATCACTCATGAAAATTGGGCGCATATTACCAGGACCAAAAGGGGCAAACTGCTTAATGACGTTAAAAAATTTAGGTGTGATATCAGCCAGATCAATCTGTACATCTATATTAACCAGAGGTATTAGCTGCTCTGCACTGATGGTTTCTGCAACAATATCCTCAAACTTTTTCTGAAATAAAGGAACATTTTCCAATGGTAAAGTAAGTCCGGCGGCATATTTATGTCCACCAAACTGATCCAGCAGATCGGAGCAGGCCTCAATGGCTGAGTATACATCAAATCCATCTACTGAGCGGGCAGAGCCGGAGGCTTTGCCATGTGATTCTGTAAGGATAATCGTGGGCCGGTAATGTTTTTCTATACAACGAGAGGCTACAATACCAACTACACCTTTGTGCCAGTCATTTTTGAAAAGCACTGTGGTTTTGGCCTGAGCCAGTGTATCATTACCCTCAATCATTTCCAGTGCTTCCTGGGTCATGAGCGTATCATAACCTCTTCTTTCTGTATTCTGTACATTGAGTTCGTTAGCCATTTTGAGCGCACAATCTTCCGTTTCGGCCAACAGAAGCTGTACCGCTGCTTTGGCGTGCTCCATGCGTCCGGCAGCATTAATACGGGGAGCAAAACCAAAAACAATATTCTCAATATTAATCTCACCTTTCAGGCTTGCTAACTGTTCCAAAGCTTTAAGGCCGGGACGAGGTGATTCATTTAGCCTTTGTAGCCCAAAATAACTAAGAATACGGTTTTCTCCGGTGATAGGAACTATATCCGCGGCGATAGCTACGGCTACTAAGTCCAGCCATTCGGCTAATTCTTTATGGTGGCTTTTGGTGCGTACACATAAGCCATGAAGCAGCTTAAAACCTACACCACAACCACAAAGTTCTTTAAAAGGATAATGACAGCCTTCCTGCTTGGGGTTGAGAATAGCATGGGCGGGGGGAAGTTGGTCACCCGGGCGGTGGTGATCACAAACAATAAAATCAATATTTTTCTTTCGGGCTTCGTTGATCAGCCCGACCGCTCTGATGCCACAGTCTAAAGAGATAACCAGGGAAAAACCATTTTCCAAGGCATATTGTATACCTTCTTCAGATATACCATAGCCTTCTTTATAACGGTCGGGAATATAATATTCAATATGTTCGTAAATGATATGCAGAAAACCATAGGCCAACGCGACAGAGGTGGTACCATCTACATCATAATCTCCATAGATGAGGATTTTTTCCTGCCGCTCCATAGCCAGTATCAGCCGGTTTACCGCATGTTCCATATCCTTCATCAGAAAGGGATCATGCAGCATTTTGAGGCTGGGCCTGAAAAAACATTTTGCATCATCAAAAGCACCAACCCCACGCTGTATCAGCAAATTTGCCAGAGCAGGGTTGACATTGATGTCTTTTGCTAGTTTTTGGACAGTCTCTTCATCCGCTGATTCCTGAAATACCCACCGCTTCTCCATTACATTCCTTTTTGGCGCAAATATTATTTAGTAAAACTAAATGTATACTCAATGGTAAAATCATCCACTTCTAATTCTTCCCCTCCCATAGCTTCTAAGTCAACAGCAGTCTCATCCAGGGTCAAAACAATCTGAAGTGCACTGCTACTTAGCTCTTCTATGGTAAATACCAGACTTTGAATATCATCATTTTCAATGTCAATGGTAAGCTCTTGTTCGTTAGCGCTCAAAGCCCAGTTATCTGGTGCTGATGATGTTTGGTTAGTGACGACATAAGTATTGTCGTCATTGAAGGTAATTGTGGTGTTGGGAGGAAATAAATCGTCTGCGATCATTTTTAGGCTTTCTTCAAATTCTGCTGCATCACCAGCGAATGGTGTGTTTTGAATAGTTTCTTTTGTTAATGTAAATCCGCTGATTGTAATGCTGTAATCAGTGAGCTCGCTTGTTTGAATCGTCCATGTACCTGTCAATAGGTCTTCTCTACTTACTTCATCATCCTCGCTACAAGCCTGAAAAAGGAAGCTTAAAGCAAGTAATGACATTAGCAAAAGTTTGAAATTAGGTTTCATTGTAGTGAAGGGGTTATAATTATATGTGTAAATATAAAGATGACGATCCTTATGGAATAATACAAAATAAAAAAAAGCGTATACTCCTACATAGGGATACGCTTATCATATAATTATCAGATTTCTTTTATTGCTATTCGCTGTTTTGATTACTGCGCAAGTCTTCAAGTACTTCCTTGATAGGCACTCTAATGCCGTCACGATAAGGAACGATCCATGCATCTTTTACTCCCATCGCTCTCAGATACTTTTTGAACTTATTGGCCTCCCAGTAATCACGAAAATTGCCCAGCGTGTAAATTTGTAAGCCCTCAGCATCCGTTTCTCCATTGAAATTTTCGCTAGTATCAAGGTAAGCTTCCAGATTTTTGTCACGGTAAGCTCCGATTTGTACTCTAAATACCAAACCTTCATCGTACTGATTAGAAAGAGGTACATTTTGCTCTACCCCTGGCTCAGTTTCCAGCTCGGCACGGGCTTCCTGAAGCTGACTTTCTAACTTCCGCACCTGATCTTTCAGTTGTTTGATTTCAGAATCTTTGCTTTCTGACTGCTTCTGTAGAGAGGTTACTTCACTTTGCAGTTCACTTGCCTGCTGCTTAAATTCATCCTGCTTTTCTCTCAAAGCTTCAAAGTCAGCCGGACTCATTTTTTTCAGCTCTTTCAGTTTGCGCTTTTGTTCTTTTTTCAGACGCTTTTTTTCCTTTCTGGAAAGTTCCTGAGCCTGTGTGACTTCAGGAACCACTGTCATCGTAAAAAACAAGAGCGCTACGATCCATAGATACTTCATGGTGTTAATAGTATGTTGTAAGTAGCACTTAGCTTATTTAGCACAGTTTTTACTTCAAACTTCCTACCATATTTTCAGGAACTACCCACTCATCAAACTGATCGTTGGTTAGTAGCCCGCTGTCAGTGGCCGCTTCACGTAAGGTTGTGCCCTCTTCGTACGCTTTCTTGGCGATTTTTGCAGCATTTTCATATCCGATATGGGTATTTAATGCCGTTACCAACATCAATGAATTTTCAAGGTTTTGCTTGATGATCGGCACGTTTGGTTCTATGCCTGCTGCACAGTTATCATTAAATGATGCGCAAGCATCACCTATCAGCCTTGCAGAATTGAGCAGGTTATAGATCATCATAGGTTTGAAAACGTTCAACTCAAACTGTCCGTTCATTCCGCCCACACTCACCGCAGTATCATTACCAACTACCTGCGCACAGACCATCGTTAGCGCTTCGCATTGTGTTGGGTTTACCTTACCCGGCATGATGGATGAGCCTGGTTCATTGGCAGGAATCAAAATTTCACCAATGCCACAACGAGGGCCGGAAGCCAGCATACGGATGTCATTGCCTATTTTCATGAGGCTGACAGCCAGTTGTTTCAATGCTCCTGAGCTTTCTACTATGGCATCATGAGCTGCTAATGCTTCAAATTTGTTCGGAGCAGTCACAAAAGGATGACCGGCGTATTTGGCGATTTTTTCAGCGACCAATTCTGCATAGCCTTCGGGAGTATTCAGACCAGTACCAACTGCCGTACCACCCAGTGCCAGTTCGGAAAGGTGAGCAAGCGTGTTTTTGAGCGCCCGCATGCCATGATCTAATTGAGCTACGTATCCGCTAAACTCATGGGCCAGCTTGAGAGGTGTAGCATCCATGAAGTGAGTACGACCGATTTTGACGATATCGCCAAAGGAATTTACTTTCTCATTCAGCGTATTTCTGAGTTTTTCTATCTTAGGTAGGGTTTGCTCCACAATCATACTGTAAGCCGCAATGTGCATAGCAGTCGGAAAAGTATCATTTGAAGACTGTGATTTGTTAACATCATCATTGGGATGAACTTTTTTCTTGGCATCACCCAGTTCTCCTCCCATAAGTACGTGGGCACGATTAGCTACTACTTCATTCACATTCATATTACTCTGTGTGCCTGAGCCAGTTTGCCAGACTACCAGAGGAAACTGATCATCATGCTTTCCTTCAAGTATCTCATCACATACTTTGGCAATCATTTCATACTTTTCTTTGTCCAATACCTTAAGCTCATAATTAGCCTCGGCAGCAGACTTTTTGAGGGTAGCAAAAGCATGAATGATTTCCATAGGCATCTGCATAGATGCTCCGCCAATCTTAAAGTTCTCTCTTGAACGTTGGGTTTGTGCACCCCAATACTTATTGGCGGGCACCTGAATTTCGCCCATCGTATCTTTTTCTATTCTGTAGTCCATCTGTAATAGTGCTTGTAAGGGTAAAAAATGTGATTATCTACGTGTACAGCAAATTTATAAAATTTATTCACTCCTGCATTCCCTACCTCTATTTACTACAGCTGTTCTACTGAACAGTTAAAATGACAGCAATCCTTATGGATATCCTATTCCTTCCTATATTTGCGCGTATTTCTTTCGTGACCGTCGGGCACGATGTATTCACCACATCTGTTAAGCATATAAGCATCTTAATAGCCAAGTATTCGTAACCATAGCCTATGAAGCCCAGAAAAAAGTTTAGTAAAAAAATAAGTTCTAAAGAGCCTCCTTCTCATCCATTCTCAAAAAAAGGAGATGAATTGGTCAGACTGAATAAATATATTGCCAATGCAGGTGTATGCTCTCGCCGCGAAGCGGATACACTCATCAGCGGAGGGGAAATTAAGGTGAATGGAAAAGTCGTAACAGAATTGGGCACTAAGGTCAAGCCCACAGATAAAGTAGTATATCAAGGGAAGTCCCTAAACCCGGAAAAACTGATGTATGTGCTGCTAAACAAGCCAAAAAACTATATCACGACTACTGATGACCCGGATGAAAGAAAAACCGTGATGGAACTGGTAG
Source organism: Catalinimonas alkaloidigena (assembly GCF_029504655.1). Classification (NCBI taxonomy): domain Bacteria; kingdom Pseudomonadati; phylum Bacteroidota; class Cytophagia; order Cytophagales; family Catalimonadaceae; genus Catalinimonas; species Catalinimonas alkaloidigena. Next base: position 7,490,861 of record NZ_JAQFIL010000001.1, on the reverse strand, counting down.
CCAATGCCTGCGAGGAACGCATCTATCCGGTAGGAAGGCTTGATCGTAATACCACCGGGCTGTTATTACTTACCAATGATGGTGAACTAGCAGATAAACTGGCGCACCCTTCTAATAATGTCAAGAAGCTTTACCAGGTAGATATAGACAAGCCTATTACTGACGAAGATTTTATTAAAATTCAGGATGGTATTACACTGGAAGACGGCTTGGCACAAGTAGATGAAGTTGGTCTGGTCAACGAGACCCGAACCAGTTTAGGCCTACAAATTCACATTGGTAGAAACAGGATTGTCCGTCGTATTTTTGAGCATTTGGGTTATACTGTAGTCCGTCTTGACAGAGTGATGTATGCAGGGCTTACTAAAAAAGACCTTCCCCGGGGAAACTGGCGCCATTTGACAAAGCAGGAAGTGATACAGTTGAAGCATCTAAAGTAGGAGACAAAACAGCATTTTTAAGCTAAAAAAACTGTCAACTTTAAGGGATAGGCAAAAAAAAAGGCGCTTGTCTACGCAGCAAGCAGCCCCTTTTTATACACTACACAACCTAACCTAAAATCTATATATTTTTAATACTTTTTGTCGGAGAAGAAAAAGGAGTCATCTGTCTAAAATGCAGATGACTTCTTTTGTACACTACACAACCTAACCTATATTTTTATTAAAATTTTTTCATAAGGAGGATAAAAGAGGCAATCTTCATTCTCACGGATCGCCTCATTTATTATATACTACACAACCTAACCTATTTCAAAATATTCGTTGATCACTTGAAGCGCTTCCCTGTTCTTTTCTCTGCTCTCTTCTGCTTCATTTGATATATAACAAATGTAAAGAGTTTAATTTTTTTTATCTTATGTGGAAAAGGGGTTTACCTACACGTGTAATTTTACTTATCAGTATAAAAGTGCCCTTACAACATAATATGACTAATTTTATTTTTTATTATACTTATCAAACATGACTTTTCTTCTGTGAACTGTAGACATAGCTATTTTATCTAAAAAGGATGGGATTTAAGTTTTTGCTGAGAGATTGGTTTTTCTAAAGATCTTTTTAAGATATTCATCCTTTCCTATTTTTTTTTAAAGAACGCCCTCAATTTCTTTCAGTAAATTACATTATTCAAAATAGTATGCTTGCATACTATTTCGTTAATTGTATATATTTGTTATAGGAGGGCGTTATATAATTGCCCATGAATTGATTGCGTAACTTTTGGCAGGAAAGAAGCAAAAAAGCAAAAAAAAGCCTTTCCGCTATCACGAAAAGGCTGGTGGTGATGAGTGGGCTCGAACCACCGACTCACGGATTTTCAGTCCGATGCTCTACCAACTGAGCTACATCACCGTAATGAGGGTACAAAAGTAGAAGAATAATGATAGCGGCGCAATAGAAACTAGTAAAAAAATTAAAAAAAGAATAATGGGACTTATTCAGCAAATAGTTTTTCTCCTGGTACTGGCCATTGCCGGATACATGCTCTACCGGAGAATCAGCAGAATCAGGCAGAACATACTACTGGGAAAAGAGGGTAAACATAATGATCAGCCTTCAGTAAGAAGCAAGAATATGCTTCTGGTGGCCTTCGGGCAGAAAAAAATGTTCAAAAAATTCATCCCGGCTTTTCTTCACCTTTGTATCTATGTAGGCTTTATCGTAATCAACCTGGAGGTACTGGAATTTGTACTGGCCGGTATTTTTGGTACGCACCGCATTTTTGCCCCTACCCTGGGTAGTTTTTATACAATCCCTATTAATATTTTTGAGTTTCTGGCAGTAACCGTGATTCTCTCCTGTGTGTTTTTTCTGCTTCGCAGAAATGTATTGCCCATCAAGCGTTTTAATGCAAGAGAACTGACGGCCTGGCCCAAGCTGGATGCTAATATCATTCTGGTAGTAGAAATTATCCTGATGTTTGCCATCCTCACAATGAATGCTACCGACCAAATTTTGCAGGATCGTCCTGATGCAAATTACCCTGACACAGGCTATCTGTTTTTCAGTGGCCTGTTCATTCCTTTATTTGAAGGCATGTCTACCAGGAGCTTGATATTTGTAGAACGCTTTGCCTGGTGGTTTCACATTATCGGTATTCTGGGCTTCGCCATATACATCACTTATTCCAAACATCTACATATTTTCATGGCATTTCCGCAGACTTATTATGCCCGCATTGCCCCTAAAGGTAAAATGGACAATATGCCTGCCGTGACCAAAGAGGTGCAGATCATGCTGGGTGCCCAGCCTGAAAATGGAGACGATACAGAGGCTGAGGAAGTAGGGCGCTTTGGTGCCAAAGATGTGAATGACCTGGACTGGCGGGATATCATGGGCGCCTATGCCTGCACCGAATGTGGTCGTTGCACAGCGGAATGTCCGGCGAACCAGACCGGCAAGAAGCTTTCTCCCCGCAAAATTATGATGGATACACGGGACCGCTCAGAAGAAGTAGGAAAAAGCTTGCAGAAAGGGGGCAAAGGTCTGGAAGATGGTAAATCACTGCTGGATGATTATATACAGCGAGAGGAGATCAATGCCTGTACTTCCTGCAATGCCTGTGTAGAGGCTTGCCCTATCAATATTAACCCGCTTGCTATCATATTACAATTACGTCGCTACGTAGCCATGGAAGAGGCACAGTCCCCACCAGCCTGGAATGCCATGTTTTCCAATGTGGAAAATAACTTTGCTCCCTGGAAATTTGCTCCTACTGATCGTTTTAACTGGGCTGATGAACTGGCAGATGAAACAGGTGGAACCCAAAAAGAATCTCAAGAGTAAAACTGAACAGACATGAGTGAACAAGAAAACAACATAATAGGCAATACAGAAAATAGCGAAACAACAAAAAGCCAAGCAAGCTTCCAGTACACAACCTATAGAGGTGCCCACCATGGCGGATATGTCAGCGCAGGGTCAGGAACCTGAAGTACTCTTCTGGGTAGGCTGCGCTGGCTCCTACGATGATCGTTATAAACGTGTGACCAAAGCCTTTGTCAAAATTCTGCATAAAGTGGGTGTTCAGTTCGCGGTACTGGGGCCTGAAGAAACCTGCACGGGCGATCCTGCAAGGCGAGCTGGCAATGAATTTCTTTTTCAGATGCAGGCCGCTTCAAACATTGAAGTGCTTAATGGATACAACGTCAAAAAAATTGTGACTGCCTGCCCTCACTGTTTTAATACGATCAAGAATGAATATCCTGAGCTGGGTGGTAATTATGAAGTCATCCACCATTCTACTTTTCTCCAACAACTGATCAACGAAGGAAGGATTAAGCTTCAGGGAGGGGGAGCATTCAATGGTAAAAAAATTACCTATCACGACTCCTGCTTTCTGGGCAGAGCCAATAACATTTATGAAGCCCCTCGCGAAGTGCTGGAAGCACTGGATGCTGACCTGGTAGAGATGAAACGCTGCCGTACCAAAGGTTTTTGCTGTGGCGCCGGAGGAGCACAGATGTTTAAGGACGCTGAGGCCGGTAAGAAAGAAGTAAACACAGAGCGTACCGAGGAAGCGCTATCTACCGGTGCTCAAACCATAGCGGTAGCCTGCCCATTTTGTATGACCATGATGAGTGACGGCGTGAAAAACAAGAACAAAGAAAAAGAGGTGGCGGTAAAAGATATTGCTGAAATCATTGCTGAAAACGAAAAGCTATAGGATATGATAAAAAAGCAGCCCGCCGGAAATTCCAGCGGGCTGCTTTTCTTGAGAAAGCCTAGCTTTAATCTATCTTGAAAGTAATCGGCAATACCATCCTCACTTTGACCGGTACTCCTCTCTGTTTGCCGGCTTCCCATCTACTCGGACTTTCTTTTACAATCCGCAAAGCTTCCTCATCACAACCACCGCCAATGCCTTTGATGATAGACACATCTGTAACATTGCCTTCTTTATCAATCACAAACTGAACGTATACCTTTCCGCTTATACCATTGAATGAGGCAAACTTAGGGTACTTCAAGTTCTCAGCGACATACTTATAAAAAGACTCCATTCCTCCTTCTGGTTCAGGAAACTCTTCTACGATGAGAAATATTTCCTCTACCTCTTCTTCTTCTGGAGCTTCTTCTACATATAGACTATAATCATATTCTTCAATCACCGTAGATTCTTTGATCTCAATATCCAGGTTAATATCTAAATCTGTAATGATGACTTCTTCGTCCGGTACTTCCACAATATTGGGCATGTAAACCTGCTGTGGGGGAGGGGGAGGAGGCTGTGTGGTAGGTGGAATATCTAACACTTCTTCATACTGATCATCAACGGTGTTGGTCAGTTGGGGCAAATTTTCATGATCATAGGTTTTCCACTCAAAGAGAGCGGTAACCATCAGCATACTTACCACCAATCCTATACTGAAAAACAGACCGGATTGCCGATATATATCGTATTTAGGATTTTTTTTCAGTTCCATGGCTCATGCGGTTTGGCGGTTGCACTTACTTTACTGCTTACTTCATGAAGTTCGCCAAATTATTTTCTGAAAAACATGAGCTATCTTTTCAAAGATTATGATTTATATCAGTTTTTAAGATGATCCCCTACTACGGTCCAAATTAGCTAGTACACCTGATAGCAAAGCATTAAAGTCCGGTTCTTTTAAGTGGGCACTACCCAAACGTACAACGACCAATTCATAGGAAGGGACCACAAAAACGCGCTGTCCGCCAAAGCCAGAAGCATAAAAAACATCAGAAGGCACATTGGGCAGTTTACGATTCTGTAGTGGCTGACCAACTCCTAGATTTAGCCAGAAATGTGCTCCGTATTCGTTGAAAGGCGCTGCTTCTGCCGGCCTTTTTGTATAGTCTACCCAGCCTTCCGGTAAAATACGCTTTCCTCTCCAGATTCCGTCCTGAGCATAGAGCAGTCCAAATTTTGCCCAATCTCTGGCAGAAGCCAGCATATAGGATGAGCCTACAAAATGTCCGCTGGCATCGGTCTCCATCAAAGCAGTTTCCATACCTAAGGGAGCAAAAAGCTCACGATAAGGAAAAGCCGCATAGTCCTCTCCGAGAATAATTCGCATTGTTTTACTAATGAGGTTAGTAGTGCCGCTGGCGTATTGCCATTTTGTACCGGGCGCTAACCTGGAGCATTTTCCTGAAATAATATGACTTACATCCTCACTATTGAAAAGCATATTGGTAACATCACTTCTCCACCAATATCTTTCTGACCAGGGAAGCCCACTACTCATCTGCAGCAGATGATGCATCGTCATTTGTTCTCTTCCATTTATTTTAGTTCGCCAAACTTCTTCCGGCAGAATATCATGTAATTGCAAAAGCCCCTGCTTTACCATAATGCCTACCAATGCATTCATCACACTTTTAGCCATTGACCAACCTGCCAAAGGTGTTTCTTTTTGAATTCCTGCTGCATATTTCTCTACTACACATTTTTCTCCTTGCATTATGATTAAGGCGAGTGTATCTGAGGGAGCCGTTTGCAGCCAGGGCTCTGCGCATTGTTCCCAGAATTGTTTCTCTGCTGATGAGTAATCCATAGTGCTTATCTCCTTCACTTTAACTTCAGGCCTAATAATAGGTGGAGAAGAAGGGGGCTTTATAGAGGATGACTTACATAAGGTGCATCCGCTAAGCGGATGATAGAAAGCGTGTCTGGAGAAAAGCCCTAAAAAGCTTACCTTCACACTTTTAGTATGATTGTCTGTAGTGAAAGCAGACAGTCTGAAAAGAGAGATTTTGAGCTCTGTTTTGCTGACTTCCTCTACTGCTCTACCACTTACGTAGATACACGAACATACATGCTTTGCCAGAAAACCGTTTAAGATGGGGGCTAGTACAAAGGTCAGCCAAATTGTGAAAGTGATTAGTAGGAAAAAAAGCAGCGGATACATAAAAAATCAGAAGAGTTTATGAAAGCTCAGTAAACGTTGCCTGATGCAAAAGCGTTAGTACAACAACAAAACATTCATTAAATTATGCGAATTTAATTTGTAATTTACTAGTTCTAATCTCACACATTATGTATATACCTTTTGAAGATATGCCCGCTCAGGCTAGAGTGTGGATCTACCAGGGAAGTCGTACACTTAGCCATGCGGAAGAAGAATACGCTCAGCAGTTAGGGCAGCAATTTACTTCTGCCTGGGCTGCGCATGGTCAGCCTTTACGTTCATCCGTAAAAATTTTTCACAGTCGCTTTTTAGTAATCGCTGTCGACGAAGGCCATAATATGGCAAGTGGATGTTCTATTGATGCATCAGTAGCATTGGTAAAAGAATTGGAAGAAAAATTCAGTACGGAGAGAGAAAGCTTTTCATTCTTTGACCGTACCAAAGTAGCTTTTCTTCATCAGGATGAGATATTTGTAGAGTCCACTGCGCAGCTTAAGCAGCAAGTGTTAGAAGGAAGAATTAAGCCGGAGACCTTGACCTTCAATAATTTAGTGAGTAATAAAGAACAGTTTGAAAAAGAATGGGTAATTCCAGCCAAAGATTCGTGGCTTTCCCGTTATTTTAAGACTGTCTAAGTACATAATTTACAGGCGTTTATGACGTTCCATCTACATGGAGAACTCAAATAGTAGCAAAAAAACTCTATGTTGCTATTGTGCTGTTTAAAAAATATTATCATTCACATTGCTATGAGAAATAAATTAGCGTATCTGTCTTTTTTCGTGACTGCCGTGTTCCTGCTTGCGGCTTGTAATGCAGGGAAGAGGGCGCTCGTTAAAGGATTCAACAGTTTTGAGGGTGGTGACTATAATGTGGCCATTGATCATTATAAAGTAGCCATTGACAATGGCATGGAAACCACGCTGTCAAATTATAAGATTGCTGAAGCATATCGTTTGAGTAACCGCCTGCAGGAAGCTATGCCTTACTATGAAGCTGCTATTGAATCAGGTATCCCCGACACTTCGGCAGTGTTTCATTATGCTATGTCTCTTAAGCAAAATGGTGAGTATGATAAAGCCAAAGAAGAGCTAAAGGAATACATTGAATACTCAGAAGATACTGTATTGGAGTTTACCGGATGGGCACAGCAGGAGTTAGATAATCTGGACAGGCTGGGCAGTATTTTATCTAAAGATGTTTACTATGAGATTAAAAATGAAGAGTACTTAAATACTGAAGGTGCTGAATATGCTCCTACCGTACATAGGGGAACGTTTTATTTTACCACTTCCCGTAATAGCGAAAAAATATACAAGGCCACGGGGACTGGCTTTACCAATATTATGCAGGCTCCTATAGAGAATGGCCTTATTAAAATTGAAGAAGCTCGTACGCTGGGGGAAGAGTTTGCAAATGAGATCGTTAACGAAGGCGCTATCACCTTCTCTCCTGATGGACGTATCATGGTCTTTGCTCGAGGCAACAGTGGCAAGCGCAAAAGTACGCGCGATGTCAATCTCTATATTTCCCGCTATCAGCGTGGAGAATGGTCTACTCCTGAGATCATGACGATTAGCGACCCTGAGGCCTGGGATTCTACACCAGCTTTTAGCCGAGACGGGCGTACCCTTTATTTTTCTTCTAACCGCCCGGGGGGTTATGGTGGCAATGACCTGTACTCTGCACGTGTAGACAATAGGGGGCGCTGGAGCAGTGTTCGTAACATGGGTGAGGCAATTAATACACCCGGACACGAGATGTTTCCTTACGTTACAGATGATGGAAAATTATACTTCTCTTCTGACGGACATCCAAGTATGGGTGCTTTAGATATTTTCGTGGCTATCCGTAAGGATGGGCAAATTACTATTGAGAACTTAGGCCCCCCTGTAAACTCTACAGCTGATGATTTTGGAATGACTTTTACTTCCATTAAGGATGGGTACTTTACCTCTAACCGTGCTGAAGGAAAAGGAGATGATGATATTTATGCTTTTGTCAATAATGACCCTGAACTTAAAACAGTCAACTACTTCCTGGCAGGTATCACCGTAACGGAGGAAGAAGACACTGGTGAAGAGAAAAAACTGGAAGATGTCAAAGTAAGCCTTGGCTTTCCTGAAGGGAGCGCCATTGATACGCAAAACTCAGGTGAGGAAGGAGCATTTAAATTTGCTGTAGAAGGCGGAACAAACTACGAGTTGGTGGGAGAGAAAGAAGGATATTTTACCACTCGCGTTCCTTTCAGTACAGTAGGGAAAACCATCCCCCAGGAAGAACTGGTAGAAATGGTAACTGACACTACTTTTACCACCAAACTTGTACTTAACAAGATTGTCCTGGATAAAGCTATCGTACTTGAAAATATTTATTACGAATTTGATGAATCTTTTATCACCGATGCTGCTGCGGTAGAGCTGGACAAATTGGTAAAAATACTGGAGGACAATCCTCAGATCAGTATAGAGCTTAGTTCTCATACTGACTCTCGGGGCGATAACGATTATAACCAAGAGCTTTCTCAGCGTAGGGCTGAGTCTGCAGTACAGTATCTGGTAGATAGCGGCATCAATCCTGAACGTATTACGGCCCGTGGATACGGAGAAGAGCAGCTGATCATCAAAAATGCTATGACAGAAGAACAGCATGAGATCAACCGTAGAACAGAGTTCAAAGTGACCCGTGTGGATAACAGCCGGGCGGATGCGTCAGAGTAGTGTTTGATAACATTCTTTTGAAAAGAGGTTGCTGAAGACATAAAAAGTCTAGCAAGCTCTTTTTTTATTTTAGGCTCACGTTACAATTTGTACCTTTGCAACTCAGCGAATGATTCATCCTAACTATGAGTAATAGATATAACCAACGTGGTGTCTCTGCTTCTAAAGAAGACGTACACCAGGCCATCAAAAACCTGGATAAAGGTATTTTTCCTGCTGCGTTTTGTAAAATAGTTCCTGATGTATTAGGAGGGGACCCCGAATACTGCAACATTATGCACGCCGATGGTGCTGGCACTAAGTCTTCTCTGGCCTATCTTTACTGGAAAGAAACCGGGGACTTATCGGTCTGGAAGGGCATAGCTCAGGATGCCATCATCATGAATATTGATGACCTTATCTGTGTAGGTGCGCTGGATAACATTCTTTTATCTTCTACCATCGGCCGTAATAAAAACCTTATCCCTGGTGAGGTGATTGCCAAAATTATTGAGGGCACAGAAGAAGTGTTGGCAATGCTTCGCTCTCACGGCATTGACATCATCAGTACCGGTGGCGAAACTGCTGATGTGGGAGACCTTGTCCGAACGATCATAGTAGACAGTACCGTAACCACCCGTATGCGCCGTGATCATGTGATTACCAATGAGCACATACAGCCCGGAGATGTCATTATTGGATTGGCTTCTTTTGGAAAAGCTACTTATGAAAACAGCTATAATGGTGGGATGGGCAGCAATGGCCTTACATCCGCTCGCCATGATGTATTCCATCATGATCTTGCTGCTAAATATCCCGAAAGCTTTGATCCTCAGGTACCAAAATCACTCGTGTATAGTGGAAGTCGTTTTCTTACTGAAAAATTTGTATCGGAAACAGGAGAGCATCTGGATATAGGGAAATTAGTATTGGCTCCTACACGCACCTATGCTCCTTTGATGAAACAGGTACTAGATCAGCATCGCAATAACATACATGGCCTGATACACTGTAGTGGAGGAGCACAAACCAAAGTGCTCAATTTTGTTAATGATCTACACATTATCAAAGACAAGCTATTTGACACACCTCCTCTCTTCTCGATTATTCAAGAGGAAAGTAAGACCGATTGGAAAGAAATGTACAAAGTATTCAATATGGGGCACCGTTTGGAAGTGTACATTGCAGAGCAATATGCTCAATCCATCATAGAGATTGCCAATTCATTTGGGGTAGAAGCTAAGATAATTGGAAACGTAGAGGGCTCAGCTGAAAAGAAGGTGACTATAAAAGGGGCGCATGGTACTTTTACATACTCGTAAAGGTATCAGAGCACCTCATAATCATAAAGTAAGTGCATAATCAGGCATTCCAGTTCAATTGGTTTTTGAGTACCAATCAGAATTTTGCGCTCATCTGAAAGCTCAAGTTGCAGTCCATATTTACCTTTGACAGTATAGGCTTTGCCACCGTTTCCAAATTTGATGCCCCAACCCCCATACTCACTAATGGCATCATACTCACGGATATAAACTTCTTCTACCTCATCCCAACGGATCGTCTGAAATTTTAACTGAAGAGGAAAAAAACGGTGATGAATACCATGCTCATCAATTCTGGTTTCTAAATGAGCTTTGTAAATCAAAATAGTAAATAGGCCTAATAGAATAGCCACAAAGCTGATAGATGAAAGGGTGAGGAGGTTTTCTCCAAATGCTTTCTTAAAGATAATCTGATGTGCTCCCATCAATACCAAACCTGCAAAAGCTATTGAAAGCAATACCCACATCCATATTTGACGCACCTTTTGTACTTCTTCAAAGTGCGATTTCGGTGAAGAACTAAAAGTAGTCTTAGAAGAGACATTAATATTAACCATCGCCCGTCAAAGTTACGAAAATTATATGCTATGGCTTGATGAATACAAGTATAATTACTTGAGAATATTTGATATTTTCAAGCCATGGCCCGGTATTCTTTGTAAGATAATATTGCTTATAGAAGTATTCTACTCTTTTTCATATGACATGTATTATTACCCATCTGTTTTTCTCATTTTTTAGATTTAATATTCAAACTAATCTCTAAGGTGTAGCACTATTCTAAGGCTTAGTAATTTTTTTTTCACCTTACTTTCATGTAATATACTGGCTCAAAAACATAATTTATTTAGCTTATGGCTACCAAGATATGCAACGCTCGCATTGTCAATGAAGGCAAAATAGAAGAAGCAGACCTACTTATTGAAGGAAAAATAATCAGCAGAATTGGAAAGGATTTAAGTGCCTTACCTGCGACCAAAACCATTGACGCGCAGGGGCTTTTTCTCCTACCCGGGCTCATTGACGATCAAGTGCATTTTCGCGAGCCTGGCCTTACTCATAAGGCAGACATCTTCACAGAATCAAGAGCGGCTGTAGCGGGTGGCATCACCTCTTTTATGGAGATGCCCAACACCGTACCCAATGCGCTTACACAGGAACTCCTGGAAGATAAATACCAGCTTGCTGCAAAAAAATCTTTGGCTAATTACTCCTTCTTTATGGGGATATCAAATGACAACATACAAGAAGTGCTCAAGACTAACCCTAAAGAAGTTTGCGGACTTAAGATTTTTATGGGTTCTTCTACAGGTAATATGCTGGTAGATAATGAAACTACTTTACGGAATGTGTTCCAGCATGCTGAAATGCTGGTAGCAACCCATTGTGAAGATGAGCAAACTATCCGCGATAACATGCAGCAGTTTCGGGAAAAGTATGGAGAAGATGTTCCTATGGAAATACACCCTCTCATTCGCAGTGCTGAGGCTTGTTACAAATCCTCTTCCTTAGCAGTTAGTTTGGCTAAAGAATACAATACCAAGCTCCACATCCTTCACATCTCTACAGGTAAAGAAACTAATCTATTTGATAACAGTAAACCACTCAGTGAAAAGAGAATTACTGCCGAGGCCTGCATTCACCATCTTTGGTTTGATGACTCTTACTATGCGGAAAAAGGTTCTTTGATCAAATGGAATCCAGCTGTTAAAACCAAAGACGATCGGGACACCATCCTTAAGGCGTTACTGGATGACAAAATAGATGTAATCGCTACTGATCATGCCCCTCATACGCTGGAAGAAAAACAACAGACTTATTTTAAAGCCCCTTCAGGTGGCCCCCTGGTACAGCATAGCTTAGTTGCTCTTTTAGAAATGTATCATCAGGGAAAAATTTCACTTGAAAAAATTGTGGAAAAAGCCTGCCACAACCCTGCTATTCTTTTCCAGATTGAGCGGCGGGGATTTATCAGAGAAGGTTACTATGCCGACTTGGTACTGGTAGACCTTAATAACGCTTGGAAAGTAGAGAAATCTAATATACTAGCCAAATGTGGATGGTCACCTTTTGAAGGGCAAACATTTAAGTCAAAAGTAATGCACACCCTGGTTTCAGGCCATTTAGCTTATACTGATGGAAAACTGAACGACTCTGAAAAAGGGATGCGCCTTCATTTTGACCGTTAAGCTTTCTGTAAGATATACTGTTTTTTCGGGACAATTTTTTAGTAATAATATTGTTTATATTGTGCTTCCACAAATCATACTTTTAAGCACCCGCAAAGAGTAAAGACATTGATCAGAGCCATTAGTTTAATTACTGCGACGGTAAGCATGCTTGCATACCTTAGCCCTTATATTTCTCCTGCCAGTTTATGGATTACGGGTTTTCTATCATTGGCTATTCCTGTACTTCTTCTGATTAATATTGCTTTACTTTGTTTTCTTTTGGTTAGGCTACAGACCTTATCTTTACTTCATTTATGTGTTTTAGTGCTAGGATATCCCTACATCGCTTCCAGTTTCTCGTATAATCCTAAGCCGGTGGTGGAAGAAGGAAAAACGCGCATAAGCGTGCTCAATTATAATGTGAGGGTATTTAATACCTATGCCTACCTACAGAACAAGAACATTCCGGGTAAGTCTATGGTCAACTGGCTTGCCAATACCGATGCTGATATCAAATGTTTGCAAGAGTTTTATAATGATAATAGTTCAGACATCTTCAATACGACAGAAAAGCTAGGCGGGGAAACACACGATCAGGTGGTTGTAAAACCAGCTTTTGTAAACCGGATTGGCGCTCAGTTTGGGCTGGCTATCTTTAGTCGCTATCCGATTATTTATTCTGGAGACGTCAACCTGGACGACATCCCCCATCAGCACGCTATATTCGCTGATATAAATGTAGGGCAGGATACTATTCGGATATACAACATTCACCTTCAATCTATGAGCATTGATGAGAATAAGATTGGTGATTTTGAACAGGAAAACTATCTGAATATCGCTAAAAAGCTAAAGTTTGGTTTCATTGAGCGCGCCAAGCAGGTAGATAATCTGGTGCAGCACATTGGGCAAAGTCCATACCCGGTAATCGTGTGTGGGGATTTTAATGATCTTCCCTACAGCTATACTTATTTTACACTTAAGGAGCACTTATCCAATGCTTTTGAGGAGGCGGGAAATGGCTTTGGTTTTAGCTATAACGGAAAGCTTTTTTTTCTGAGAATCGATCACCAGTTTTATAGTGAACAATTGCAACCCTTATGGTATCGTACCCACCGGGATGTGCCTTACTCTGACCACTTCCCAATTCAAACAGAGTATGTATTGCATAATTAGAAATTTCCTATAAAAAGAGGACTACTATTTGGCAATATGCCCTCATATTTCTACTTTTGTACCCTCATAATCTGGTGATTGTAGCTCAGTTGGTTAGAGCGCTGGTTTGTGGCACCAGAGGTCGCGGGTTCAAGTCCCGTCTTTCACCCTTAAAAACCGCTTTCATGAAAATTAAAGCGGTTTTTTTATTATATTTACCTTACAAGTGTTTGTGAGTAGGCAGCACGCAGCGGACCCAAATCAGTGATTTAATTTTTGCAGAATATGATATCCTCCTCTAGGTTCATGTCTCTTACGTTGAGGAACAAGATTCAAGTCTTGTATAGGGAGGGTACGTTTGTAGTGGCCATACGCTACTACAACTATAAAATAAATCTTTATCTGCTTCACGGATATTATGTAGAGGTATTCTACAACCATAAAGATGATAGGATAGAAAAAATTAATCTACTGGAAAGCTCCCATTCCAGGATGAAATTCTATATGGATCAGATTTCACTACCTGAAGATTTACTATAAAAGATTTAGTGAGGTATTCCACAAGGGCATTACCATCTCATCAGATGGTAACATTCCCCCAGTTCTCACCCGATCTTATTCTGTTCAATTGGGTATGTGTAATATTAAAGCGCTTAGCGATCATGCTCAGCCTTGTTTTATTACTCTTCAATAACCGTTTGATTACTCTTACATCTGACTCAGTAAGTTTATAACCTGTAGTCCTACTGCGTAATATTGCCGGATTGCTATTGTTATGTTTGGTCAGTTCTTCCTCGGTCATCCATTTCAGGTTATACCTACTATTATTCTTCTTATCATAATCCAGGTGAACCACATATCGATGATCATCGCTCTGACGGGGCAGGAAAGCCATGGCTACTAACCTATGGATGTAATGGGTCTGTGAAACTTTTTTTCCTAACCTTACCATTACAGAAAGGTAGCCATTTACGTCTGACCCTTTCATGATGCGTCCTTTCTTTTTATCAACAGCATAACTTTTCACCCTGCCATGACTGGAAACCTCATAAAGGGCATGAGGCAATTCTGTTTCGAAGTCTATTTCTTTCCAGACCTCGTTTCTATACCGGTCTAAACTCATGATTAAAAATTTAGTAGTTAAAAAATGTAATTGTGGCGAGTAAAAATTATATCGATAAGAGCTTGAGTTTAAGGTTCTCAGTATGATATTTTAAGCAAATGTTTATGAATTTTAATTACTTCAGGAAGCACCAGTTCCTTCTCATTATTTTTGATTGTAAAGTCTGCTAACTCCTCTCTTTGTTTATCAGACCATTGTTTAGCCATAATAGCTTCTAGTTGCTCCTTACTTCTGTGTATATCTCTAAGCAAAACTCTCTGTATTCGTAGCGCTTTCGGAGCACTTACATTGATAATTTTATCAAGCTGTCTGTAACTACCTGTTTCAAAAAGTAAAGCTGCTTCTTTCAATACGTAGGGGCTAGCACTACAACTGGCTCGCCATTTGTCAAAATCAGCACCCACTCTGGGATGAACTAAAGCATTTAGCTGCTGCCTTCTCTCTTCATCAGTAAAAATAGTATTGGCCAGATAAGAACGATTGAGCTTTCCCTCCTGGTCATATGCTTCCTCACCAAATTGCTGAATAATTTGATTTTTAAGAAGATCATCATGGGACAGAAGCCACTTAGCACGTTCATCTGACGAATAAACAGGTACTCCCAGTACTAAAAAAATTTTACAGATCAGGCTTTTTCCAGATCCAATTCCTCCGGTAATTCCCACCGAAAAAAAATTATTGCACATGCTCTACTCTCAACTTAGAGGGACTTATAGCTATATTTTTTGCAAATTCGGGATATGTCCTAAGGACCGGAGTTAACGTACTATCCTTTGTATTCAATGTACGTAAATTTGCTACTACTTCAAAGTCAAACTCTTTAATTAAGTCTAAATACTCATTCTGTATCCAGAAAGTTACATCAACACGGTTAGGTGATAGTCGCAATGAAGAATCTGCAGGAAAGTCAATAGTTGTCACTGCTACACTACGGGTAAGAAGGTCAAAAGGCGCTACTCTGAACTCAACTTCTATTTCTTCAGGGGTTACTCTCACTAAATCAGAAGTACTATATTCCAAAGAGACAATTTGCTTGTAGTCTGCCCTCACTTCTGATTCAGAATTAGGCAAACTGATATACAAAGTGTCTCCTATGTCCTGCAAAATTGTGCTGGGGCCTTTTAGGATAGCACGCCTGGTGGAGAGGACCACAGGAGAAACCAGTTGATATGAATCCCCCAGATGAATTGAAGATGAGTCTAATGTAAGCATGACTTCTTTTTCGGCAGCCTCATCAATATTAATGAATAACGTATCTGTCACCACATAATCAAGCCGCACATCACCAAGCTGTTCAGCGAGCTGCTGAGAAAGTGATTGCCCAGTAATATATTTAGTGCTCACCGGATCTTCCAGGGGAACCTCTATGGGAGGGGTATCAAATAACAGTGTTTTACGCAGTAAATTCCACCCACCTCCACTTACTTCTATAAGTATATTTTCTGGCAGTGAACTGAGCACATAGGTACTGTCCTGATCATAGTTGAAAGTGAGTGGATACTCTATTCGGGTAGTATAGTCAGTTTTATTCAGGGCACTAAAAAACCAGAAGGTAGTAGCTGCCAGAAGGCAAAGCGTTACTACCTTTAGTTTATCTTTGTTGGAAGGAAAAAACTGCACAAACTGGCGCAGTTTTTCTTTAATATTTATTCTGCCCCGGCTCACAGGATCAGGAATTCGTTGCGTACTTCTTACTAGATTCTAGTGAGATAGAGCTTTTCTCAAATTTGATTTTGGCTCCTCGATCTACTTCTAATATAAAGGTATCATCTTCTACGCTGATGACTTTTCCGTGCACGCCACCAACAGTCACCACCATATCCCCTTTCTTCACTGCACTTATAAAATTGCGCTGGTCTTTTTGTTTTTTCTGTTGGGGACGAATCATAAAAAAGTAGAAAATTAAGGCAATACCTCCAATGAGAATTAAGTTGCCGATAAGGCCACCTTGTCCTTCGGTGGCCTGTAATAGGATGGATGTTAGCATATTTTTTTAAAAATTACTCTATCTATTTTCTGACAGGGCCTGCTGCCTGCTCGCCCTTAGGCATTACATTACTCTTAATTGTCAGCCTGGTGATTGTAGGATTGGTATTCGCGGTAATGCTCACCGTTTTGTTTTGTACACCCGGTTTGTTAGCACTGTTAAACTTCACCTGAATTTCACCACTCTCACCAGGAGCTACCGGCTCACGGGGATAGCTAGGCACTGTACATCCGCATGAAGCAGAAGCACTCTGAATGACTAAAGGCGCCTCACCAGTGTTAGTAAATTTAAAAACATGCTCTACCACATCTCCTTCAGTAATAGAACCGAAGTCGTAAGAGCTCTCTTCAAACTCAAACGCAGGGGCATCACCTTGGGGAGCATTGTTTTCAGGCTGGCTTATTTGTTTGGTAAGTGAAGCCGTTTTGGATGCGGAGGCAGGATTATTGGATTCAAGCTCAGCGACTCTTTGCTCCAGGTCAGCTACTTTCTCTTCTAATGCAGCATTATTGCAGGACGTAAGCATTAGTCCCGCTGAGAAAAAAGCTAATACGCCAATTTTCATTCTTTTCATCATGATTGTATTTATGTATGGAAACAGTATTAACAGATATTAATTACTTTTTAATCTGACCAAGCAGATTATCAACATCATCCAAAAGTTGTTTGGCTTTTTCTCTGGCATCGTTGATGACGCGCTCGCCATCAGACTTAGCCACACTCTCAGGAAATTGTTCCTTAGAACGAACCAGGTCAGATAACAGTTCCTCCAGCTTTCCTTTATACTTCTCCAACCTAAATGTTACTCTGTCTCTGGTGTTAATACCCGAATCAGGGGCATACAAAATC
The DNA here is from genome assembly GCF_029504655.1 of Catalinimonas alkaloidigena. Lineage (NCBI taxonomy): Bacteria > Pseudomonadati > Bacteroidota > Cytophagia > Cytophagales > Catalimonadaceae > Catalinimonas > Catalinimonas alkaloidigena. The sequence goes on along the minus strand of NZ_JAQFIL010000001.1, from coordinate 7,473,680 downwards.
CCTACAAGTGTACCGGCTAGCAAACCAGAAAAAAACACCAACAAACTACTACCCGTTTTGCTCATGATTATTTTATTTTATTTAAATCTATCTACTTCAAATTTACATAAAATTACAAAGGACTTTTCATCCTTGCCAACGATTATGACGCTATTAATACGCTAATATGGTATAAATATTACCTATTGGTTATCGATAAGGCCTCTTCCACTTTTACGGATCATATTTCTTTCCTGCAGCTCCTGAGCGATTACGTCCAGCATACCATTTACAAACTGCTTGCTCTTATGCGTACTGTAATTTTTAGAAAGGTCTATATATTCGTTTATGGTAACCTTAACCGGAATGCTTCTGAAGTGAACCATCTCCGCTATTGCCATTTTGATGACAATGCTATCCAGGTTTGCGATCCGTTCTACCGCCCAGTTTTTTGATTTCTCTTTGATCAACTGCTCATATTCCAGGTCATTTTTGATAGTTACTTTATATAATTCTATCAAAAAGTCTCTGTCCTCTTCCCAGTTAGGCGTAAGCTCTACGATCTCCATATGCTCTGCATCAGCACCAACTGACTTCACACTTTTGTTGACCATACTCTTGATCGCCTTGCTATTTTCTGCCCAGTTAATATCACTCTCTTCAAACACATTAATAATAGGCTCACTCTTCAGCATGACATTATTAACGATATAGCGTACGATGCTTATATCTTCCTCCAGACTAGGCTGCTCCAGAAGCTGATATTTCTTAAACTCTTCATCTGTTTTGATATTGTTCTTATACCACTGCCGGATCTCTACAGTATAAGCATTCCAATTGAGCTTTCTTTCTTCAAGCTGCTGATGCAAAGGCTGGCTATCTCTAATTGCCTGAATCACTTTATTTAAATAAAAGTTGGTCTGTACATCTTTCATCTGGGGCTGCGCAGTGAAGGTGTGTTGCTTCCGTTGATCACGATGCGATTCTTCTGACAACTCCAGCAGTAAAAGTAGAAACAAACGGTAATGGTCGGCAATCCTTTCAGTTGCGCTTAACATCTGGTTAAGCAAAAACTCTTCGTCTTTACGGCACTGCTTTTCATATTGGCGGATAGCCTCCTTCGCTACTTTTTGATGTTTTTCCTCAGCTTCTCGCAGAGGCTTATGCTGAAAATAGTCTTCCAGCAGTTGAGTTGCGATTTTCCTCTCCTCTGCAAGCTTATGCTTGTCCTGCACCTCCATAGAGTTAAGGTCCGGCTCATAAGCATCCTGTACATACTGAAATGCCAGCTCATAGTTAGAGCGTTGACATTGCTTATAAGCATATACATGTTGCATCGCTTTAGCTCTTAAAATTCTTCTGTTTAGCATGATCTTATTTGATAATACGCGAGTAGCTGACTAGTAACAACGAACAAACACAAAAAATTTACTTTTTTGAAAAGTTTAGTGAGTCAGTTTATTAAAACGTCTGATTTAACTGACCTACGGCAGCGATTCTCTGCTCTGCCATTTGCATAGCTACAAACTGCGCATTCCTATTATGTGCGGAAGCTTCTTTTAGTACCTCCAGGCATCTATCGTATATTGTTTCTGCCTTCTCGTACAGATAATCTTTATGAAATTCACCAAAATATTCTGCTGCTACTGCCATAATTCCCCCTGCGTTTACTAAAAAATCAGGAGCATAAACAATTCCCTTATCCACCAGCATCTGTCCATGTCTATGTTCATCTTCCAGCTGATTATTGGCTCCACCAGCTATGGCCTGACATCTGAGTAAAGGAATACTATGGTCGTTGAGAGTAGCTCCTAATGCACAGGGCGCATAAATATCGGTTTCAATATCAAAAATATGTTCATAGTTTACTACCTGTGCTCCATATTCACGAGAGGCCGTTTGCAACCTTTTCTCTTCTACATCAGAGACAAAAACTTCACAACTTTCTTTGGTAAGGTACTCCACCAGTTTCATGCCTACAGCACCTACACCCTGCACCATCACTTTCTTTTTTTCCAGAGCATCACTGCCAAAAGCTTGCTTGGCAGCGGCCTTTATTCCCATATATACCCCGAAGGCTGTGATAAGCGAAGATGAGCCCCCGCCCCCCAGAGTCTCAGGGAGACCGGTAACATGTGAGGTTTCCATATGGATATATTCCAGGTCGCGGGTACTGATATTTACATCTCCGGCAGTTACATATTTGCCGCTCAGGCTTTCTATAAATTTGCCGAAGCGACGCAGATACACTTCGGATTTCAGCTTTTTAGCATCTCCGATCAGCACAGCCTTGCCTCCCCCTACGTTAAGTCCTGAAATAGCTGACTTATAGGTCATTCCCCGTGACAGACGTAATGCGTCTATTATACCTTCTTCGTGGGTAGCATAATTCCACATACGAGTACCGCCCATTGCAGGGCCAAGCACAGTAGAATGAATGCCGATCACCGCTTTAAGACCCGTTGCCTCATCATAACATTGTACCAACTGCTCGTGTCCGTATTGAGCCATTATCTCAAATACATCAAGCGGTTTGCTTTTTGAATTCTCCAATACACTTTCTACTGTTTTTACTTTCATTATTCTTGCACGCTGCTTAAAAATTGTGGAGGTTTCAGTCTTAAAAATTTACAGTCCTGCTTGAAAAGCATTACAAAAGTAGATTTTTTTCAGAAGTATACCAATTTACAATTCTGATCAAAGAACCATTTACTAAGGAAACCGTTGTAACAAAAAGTGAAAGAACTCAGCTACTTAAATAAGTATCTGCTCAAGTATAAGTTTAGGCTTTTACTGGGCTTACTCTTCATCATCATATCCAATGTATTTGCAATCATTCCTGCCCAGATTGTTAGAAGGTCCATCAATCTTGTAGAGGAAAACATTGCATTGTTTAAGGTATATGAAGGCCTTGAGCTACAAGATCTCATCTACGATATTTTCGCCGGTAGTATATTGGTGTATGGGATAGCTATATTGGTGCTGGCCCTGCTCAAAGGTTTCTTTACTTTTCTCACCCGACAAACAGTCATCGTAGTATCACGCTTCATTGAGTTTGATCTTAAAAATGAAGTTTACGAGCACTATCAATCTTTACCTACCAGCTTTTACCGCAGGAACAACACGGGAGATCTGATGGCACGCATTTCTGAGGATGTCTCTAAAGTACGTATGTATCTGGGGCCGGGAATTATGTATGGCTTAAATCTTTTTACGCTTTTTGCTATTCTGATTCCTTATATGTTTTCGGTCAACGTACGGCTTACGCTTTATACATTGATTCCTTTACCGATTCTTTCGCTTAGCATTTATTACGTCAACAATATTATCAACCGGCGCTCTGAGGAAATACAACGCAGCCTTTCTGAATTATCCACTTATGTACAGGAAGCTTTCTCGGGCATTCGAGTTATCAAATCATTTGTGAGGGAAGAAGATTCTGCCAACACTTTTATAAATGCTAGTAACGATTATAAAGACAAGTCTATCAAATTAACATTTGTAAATGCTCTCTTCATTCCGTTGATCGTCGCTTTGATCGGCTTAAGTTCTGTAATTACAGTGTTCATCGGAGGGGCAGAAGTGATCAAAGGAGCCATATCTCCCGGGGTAATTGCCGAGTTTATCATTTATGTGAATATGCTTACCTGGCCTGTCACCTCACTGGGCTGGATTACCAGTATTATCCAGCGTGCGGCGGCTTCGCAAAAGCGCATCAACGAATTTTTGCACACAAAGAATGACATCTTATCCGGAGAGGTGGAAAAAGAAATTAAAGGAGATGTTGCCCTTAAAAATGTTTCTTTTGTCTATCCAGACTCAGGGATAAAAGCTTTAAAAAATATCTCCTTTGACGTTAAAGCCGGTCAGTCTATCGCAATTGTGGGCACAACCGGATCTGGCAAAAGCACTATTGCCAATGTTATTCCCCGTATGTACGACATACATGAAGGGGCGATTACCATTGATGGTGTCAACATCAAAAATTACGACTTGCATACCCTGCGCAGCCAGATAGGCTATGTACCACAAGATGTATTTCTTTTCTCAGATACTATATATAACAATATCACATTCGGATCGGTAGGTATTACTGAGCAGCAGGTGGAAGAGGCTGCTTACAATGCTGACCTGAAAAATACGATTGAAGATTTTCCGGGAGGCTTCGGCACCAAGCTTGGGGAGCGTGGAATTACACTTTCCGGCGGACAGAAACAAAGAGTTTCTATTGCACGGGCCATCGCCCGTGACCCTAAAATTCTGGTGCTGGACGACTGCCTCTCGGCTGTGGATACTAAAACCGAAAACACTATCCTGACCAGCCTGAAAGATATTATGCAGGGCAGGACTACCATCATCATTTCTCACCGGGTATCTTCTGCCAAGCTGGCTGATAAAATCGTGGTACTGGATGATGGCGAAATTGTAGAAGAAGGCACCAACGAATCATTGCTCAGCCGGGATGGTTTCTATAAGAACCTGTATGACAAACAAATGCAGGCCGATGAAGCCGAAAAGAAGGCACGATCTCTCAGCTAATTTTGTAATCATCTGTAACATGGCTAATATTGTCATTGGCTATCGTTAAATCTCGTTACAGAGTATATTTTTAGTAGAAGTTGATCAGATTTGTATGTCACACCAAGGTGCAAATAATACATACTGGGGAAATATTAAGGAAGGTGTCAGCTCACTTTTGGGCGGGCTGAGGCTATCGTTTAAGCATTTGATGGATGCACGTAAGCATCGTGAGCCTATTGGTGTCGAGGATGCGCATTATTTTGATCAGGATCATGGGATTGTCACGCTACAATATCCTCATGAGACCATACCCGTACCTGACAATGGGCGTTACAAGCTTCACAATGAAATTGAGGATTGTATCGTCTGTGATAAATGCGCAAAAATCTGCCCCGTTGATTGTATAGAAATTGAGCCTATCCGTGCGGTAGAAGAAATAGGGAAGACTTCTGACGGTTCCTCTAAGCGCCTCTATCCGGCTAAGTTTGACATTGATATGGCTAAGTGCTGCTTCTGCGGCCTGTGTACCACCGTATGCCCTACCGAATGCCTTACCATGACCAAAGAGTATGACTTTAGCGAGTTTGATGTAGCTGATCATAATTTTGAATTCTCCAACATGACGCCTTTGGAAATACTGGAGAAGAAAAAAGAGCTGGAAGAATTTATGGCGCAGAAAGAAAAGGCGAAGGCCGAAGCGGCAGCAAAAAAAGCCGCACAGGGAGATAGTGCTGGTACAGCTAAGCCTAAGCCCAGTATCAAACCGAAGGCCAGCTATAAGCCAAAAGCAGGGATGATGAAACCCAAAATCAAACCTAAGAGCAAGGAGAGTGACCCACAGGAGATGGCAAAAAAAATCATGGAGGAGAAGAAAAAAAATAAGCCTAATGATGATTCCAGCCAGTCTCAATCAGATGAATAGCCGATGAGCATAGCACAGATCATATTCTATATTTTCGCAGGGATCACTGTCATCAGTGCACTGATGATTCTTTTTACCCGTAATGTCCTCTACTCAGCTTTTTTGCTGATTGTTACATTTCTGGGCGTAGCAGCGATTTACGTTTTTGCCGGAGCCGATTTTCTGGCCATTACCCAGATTCTGGTATATGTGGGTGGAATACTCGTGCTCATGATCTTTGGAGTCATGCTTACCAATAAGATCTCAGGTCAGGCGGTAATGACTGAGGGGCAGCATCATTTCTGGGCAGCGCTGATAGGGCTTTCACTTTTCGGCTTACTTTCTTATACCATTTTGCAGGTCAACTTTTCTTCTTTAGCCTGGATACAAGCGGCCCGTAATGCAAATGAACAGGTGCAAGAATCTACTATCCAGCGTTTAGGTATACTCCTTATGTCAGATTTTGTGCTTCCCTTTGAGCTGGCGGGAGTGCTCTTGCTGATAGCCCTGATAGGAGCGGCCTTTATTGCCAAAAGGCAGTTGGACTAGAAATCCTGCCAGGCCCTTCTTCTCTGCAGTTTCAGGTCACTTAGCATGGCCGACTTCACATTGATCTGTACATGATAGGAGGTAAACCTTCCGAAAGGCACCCAGTTGAATTGGAAATCAAAACAGCCCAGATCGCGAAACACATCAATACTGGTTTGGGTAATCTCCTGATTGACAAAGTCAAAACCTGAGTTAAACTGTACCTTCCACTTGGGAGCGATGCTCACATCGCCGGAGAACATCACTGACTGTCTGATTTTATCATCTTCGCCTTCAATCAGCATCCGGCGGGGATCATTGGTATAGCTCAGGTTATAACGCAGCCGTATGCTCCAGGGAATGTCAAAATCCACATAATCGCTACGGTTCCGGTTAATATAATCCAGTTCATCCGCGGTCACGTCCGCCTCTTCTTCTTCTTTTTGTTTGTCTTTTTCTTTCTGCTTGGGCTGAAAATTGGTGCTCAAAGCCAGGCTTGCCCGGGTGATTGTGCCTATGCCACGCCTAATATCACCTAATAAGCCTGCCTCTTCATATTCAGCATAAGTATCTCCGGCCATACGTTCTGAGAGAGATTGCCAGGCATAGATATCGGTTCGGGTAAAATTTCTGTATATCTTTAAATTACTCCCACTCCCCACCGAATCTATCGGTTCAAAAGTATCTGGAATATAAGAGTACGGGTCCATAGACATGGAAGCGTTGATGCTCACCTTATTGTCAAACAGGCGGGTACGGCCGGATACATTGAGCGGAGCCAGCTTGAAAGAGTCGGCGATCAGGTTATAACTGGTACTCAAAGACAAGCTCTCAAAGATCGGAATCTTACGGGTGGCACTGGCCTCTTCGGTCGTATCTTTGTCATTACGCACCTTCATTTCCAGGTTATTATTTAGTGAAAAGCCAACAGAACCACTCTTGCCGGGCGAAGGCGCACCGTAAATAAATCCATCATAAATAGATACTAATTTCAAATTTCTGTCATAACCCGTATTAGGATCATAAAGTGGGTCATCATCTAACCTAACTTCTTGATAATAACCATATCTTTCTTCAGAAAAGTCTGGGCGATAACTCACACTTACCGAAGGGATTACGGTATGACGGATCGCCTGCAGTTTTTCTCCTCTAAAGTTAAAAAGCCCATAGAAGCGGGTATTCACCGAGGTGCTGGCATTCCAGGAAGAAGCCCGCGAAAAACCGGGAACTTCATTGATAATCACTCTACCGGGAATCGTCTCATCATCATAATCATATTCTTTCAGGTACCACAGCTCCTCATAATTAAATGATGGTGATACGGTGAAGTAATTGAAAACATTGAAAGATGTAGATATCGGTATGGAATGTTCAAAACCTGTCTGGGTACGGTCCAAAATAGCCGAGAGGTTATCGCCGTTGATCGCTAATACACTATCAGCCAAAGGATCACGATTGGCAATGATATCTGAAGGAATACCACTGGGAGCCCGTACTGCTTCGTTGGTAAACTGGTTTCGCCCTGACATTCTGTACCCTACGTTCACCTTACTGAGCCAACTGCTACGGGAGGTCACCACATTTTTGAAAGGGTAGATACGGTTCATATTCAATGAGATCTCGGGCAGGATCACATTGACCACTTCTGTAACCAAATTCTGGTTATGGCGGAAACTCATGGCCAGGTTAAAAGGCGTATTGCGAAAAGCAGTAGAATATGTTACGGTAGAGCTTAGCGTAGTTCTTAAATTAGCCTCAACATTAGTTGTTGGATTGTTCTGAATATAGGAGCTGGTAGCGATATTAACTGAGGCGGAGAAGCGGCTATTGCCTCTGGACTGGGGCGTATGCCGGAAGTTAAGCCGAAAGTCATTCGCCTCCTCCGGGCTGGCACCATCCGGATCAATAAGTTGGCGGTTGTACTGAAAGTTCAACCCTCCGTTATAAGCATATCTTTTGCGATAGTCTGAAATGATAGAAAAGCCGTAGCTTCCTTTGGAATAGATATCCCCCAGAAGCGTCAGGTTCACATAATCATTGATATCAAAGTAATAACCTCCATTTTTTAGGAAAAAGCCCCTTCTTCTTTCTTCTCCGTAGGTGGGTATAATGATACCGGAGTTTTGCCTTCTGGGCATGGGAAAAATTCCGAATGGCAAACCCAAAGGAGTAGGAATATCTGTGATTACCAGATTGAATGGCCCTGCTACTACCAGTTCGCCGGGTACCACTTTGAGCTTCCGGGACCTTATGTACAGATCGGGTGTTTCTCCCGGCTCACAGTCGCATGGGGTATACCAGCCTTTACTGATGAATACTTCGTCATTCTCATTCTTCTTTACCTTTTCGCCATATACATAGCCCTCTGCTTCCTGGGGGCGGGTCAGCACACCGGAGATATAGGCTTTGCGTGTCTTGAAATTATAGCGGATTGTTTCAGTTTGGTATTCTTCAGGTCCATCAGTAAAAATAGGTTGACCTACAACTTTTCCTGTAGAGTCAGGCATGCCTTTTGCCGTAAGCATATTATTGACCCAGTCAAGTTCTACATAGTCGGCAGCCAGTTTAATTTCACCATAATCAATTTCCGCATTGCCATATAGGTAGATTTTCCTGTTAACAACATCAAAAAATATAGAGTCTTCAGCATTATAATTGACTGTGGTTTCAATATCTCCCTGCGCTTGGGAACTATCAATAGCCACTGTAGTTGTTGTATCGTTAACAGGCAGGTTATCATTAGGTATAGTATCCGGAGGTATGGTGTCTAATACAGATGGGGACAGTATACCCGTAGTATCTGACTGAAAAGGTCTTTCGCCCTCCTGAGCGGACAAATCAGGAAAGAGGAAAAATAATATTGAAAGGCTACATACGTATTTTAAATAAGTCAACTGGTATTTCAGTTTTTAATAAAATGTATCAACTTTGTGCAAAGTTATTGTTTGTTTATCTAACAACCGTAGCTCAGTGAAAAATATTATCTTAATCAGTTGTTTTTCGCTCTTATTGGTAGCTACTACTTTCAATACTGCAGGCGTTAAGCAATACCGTGTCAAAAGAGTAGTCATTGATCCGGGGCATGGCGGCAAAGATCCGGGAACCCACGGCCTTATTTCTAAAGAAAAAGACGTAGTACTCAATATCGCACATCACCTGGGTCGCATCATTAAGGAAAACATGGACGATGTAGAAGTCATCTTTACGCGTAAAGATGATAGCTTTCCTTCATTGGAAGAACGTGCTGCAATAGCTAATAAAAATGATGCGGATATTTTTATTTCCATACATGCCAATGCGCTTCCTCCGGGCCACGAAAATATTCATGGTACTGAAAGCTATGTAATGGGAGCTCATACGCGCGAAGGAAACCTGGAAGTTGCCAAACGTGAGAACTCCGTGATCCTGATGGAAGAAAACTACGAGGAGCGTTACGAAGGGTTTGACCCACTATCACCCGAATCTCATATTCTTTTTTCTCTATACCAAGGCGCCTATCTAAACAATAGCCTCCGCTTAGCAGATAAGATAGAGAGACAATTTAAAGAACGGGTGGGCCGCCGTAGCCGGGGCGTAAAACAAGCCGGTTTTTGGGTATTATGGCGTACCTCTATGCCTAGTGTACTGGTTGAAGTAGGATATTTGACCAATCCTAAAGAAGAGAAATACCTGAATGACAGGCTGGGACAAGTTTATATCGCCTCAGGTATTTATCGTGCGCTTAGAGATTATAAGGAAGAAATAGAATCCCTTTAAGAAATATCCCGTTATTTATGATTGTGGCCTGCTGATTTACAACGGGCTGGTTGCAAATCGCGACCTAAGATTAATACTAACCAATAATTTTTTTTAGTGAAAATTTCTAAAGAAGTCAAAGTAGGCACCTTAGCAGTAATAGCAGGAGCAATACTCTATTTTGGAATCCGATTTTTAAAAGGGACTGAAGTATTATCTACCAACGATACCTACTATGTAGTCTATGAAAATATTGATGGCCTTACATCCTCTAACCCAGTACTTATCAATGGGCTTCCGATAGGCTATGTAGATAAAATAGACCTGCTACAGCAGAGAGGGAATAAGCTGCTGGTTACGCTTAAGCTTGATGAAAAAGTGATTGTGGGCAGTACTGCTACTGCTGTTCTGACCACCAGCGACCTTCTGGGAGGTAAAGCCATCATTCTGAACACCGGGGATATCAGTCAGCCTCTACAGGAGGGGGACACCCTTATCGCGGAGAAAGAGGTGGGCATCGCTGAATTGGTGCAGGCGAAAACCCTGCCTATTGTTGACCAGCTAGACTCTACCATTACCAAGCTTAACTTTATTCTTTCAGCATTTGCACGGGATACGAGTAGCGTGACCAATGCATTGGAAAACGTGGAAGGGATTACGTTTGAAGCTGAATCGTTAATATCAGAAAACCGTCGCAACCTGGGAACTATCGTCTCAAATCTTAGCATACTCTCAGAAACGCTGACTAGCGAAGAGCAGGGTATAGCTCCGCTTATGGCGAAGCTCAATAATCTGGCTGACTCACTTAACCAGATTGAGATACAGTCTACTGTACAAAAATTAGATCAGACATTGGGCAACCTGCAGTCTATCACCCAAAAGATACAGCAAAAAGAAGGTACTATGGGTAAGCTTGTGAACGATGATTCTCTGTACGTAAATTTAAACCAAACAGTAGCGGACCTGGATAGCCTGCTGGTTGACCTGAAGAAAAACCCTAAGCGCTATGTAAGGTTTTCTATATTTGGAGGCAAAGACTAATTTACACGACAATAAACATAAGTAGAGTAAGGCATACACATACCTATGGATAATAAAGAGCTTAAAGCACTTGTTTCATTACTTGATGATGAAGATCAAGAGGTACTGGGACATGTAGAGGAGAAAATTATTTCTTTCGGGGATATCATCATACCCTTTTTGGAAGAAGAGTGGGAAAATAGTTTTAATCCCAATGTTCAGAAACGCATTGAAGATATTATCCATATCCTACAGTTTGAAGCGCTCAAGAAAAGGCTGGAAGAGTGGTTTAAGTCCGAGAAGCAGGATATGTTGGAAGGGATGTGGATTATCGCCACCTATCAATACCCTGACCTCACGCTGGAAGACTTAAAGAAGCAGTTAGAACAAATTTATTACGAAGCCTGGCTGGAATTTAAAACCGATGTTCACCCTTTTGATCAGGTCAAGATTCTCAATAGCGTACTTTTTAGCAAGCTGAAATTCAGCGCCAATACCAAAAACTTTCATGCTCCGGCAAACTCCATGATCAATACTGTGCTGGAGACCAAGAAGGGAAACCCTATTTCACTCTGTGTAATTTATATGCTTGTAGCCCAGAGGCTAAAGCTTCCGGTATATGGAGTAAACTTACCCAGCTTGTTTATTCTTACTTATAAGTCAAAAGAAACTCAGTTTTACATCAATGCCTTCAATCGGGGGTTGATCTTTAGCAAGAATGACATTGATAATTATATAGCACAGCTAAAGCTTCAACCTATTGATATCTTCTATCAGCCTTGTAGTAACCTTGACATCGTACGCCGCATGTTTCGAAACCTGATCGTCTCTTTTGAGAAGTTGGGTGATTATGATAAAGCAGAAGAGATCAAAATTCTGCTGGAAATTATTTTTTCAGAAAACGATCCCGGCTTAAGCATCTAATCTTTACTTATACTCATGAGTCTGGTTAATTTTTTGAGTAGAAGCTGAATATTTTTTTCTAAAACTGACACAGGAGAAGAGCGTTGTCCTCTGAAAAACACCTTAAGTTTCGGGTGAAAACACTGTTTATTAACGATAAGGAGAGGAACTCTTACCTATTATCGCTATTTTATCTTCTAATATGCACACTTAGAATTATCTGGGCGGTATAAGGGATAAAATGTGCAATGAAAAAGCTGAACGATGAAAAAGATAACCCCCTATTTGTTTGCACTACTGCTGATCACCATTTCATTGTACTACACTAAAGAGAATTCTACTAAGCGTCATGTTAGCCTGGAATACACGAGTATCCCTGATGATACATACTCTCATATGTATATTGACAAAAATCATTTAGAAGAGGATGATACCAATCAAAAAAACTTATTTCAAAATGTAAAAAACATTTTGGCCTACTGGAATCTCTCCTGGCATGAAATACAGTATATCAATGGTGTTAATAAGCAGGCGATGGAAGAGTATAAACTGGCAAAAACCCAGGCAGAACGAAATGAGATACTAAAGAAACATCCTCAGTACTTTGTCAAAATCGGACGCCCCTTACTAAACACCTGCACCCGCTAATCAAAAAGGAAGGTACTGTTCCGGAGTTTCAGCCTAGGCATGTAAGACCCCTTCCATCTGTACTGCTTCAATGAAAGAGAAATGATCATTGTGCATACTTTCTGGCATGAAGAGAAATTTCTTATCATACATCTCTCCATCAATATAATAACTTACCCAAAACTGATTGACGAGCCTGAACAAATCGGGCAGAATAGTTTCCACTTTAAAAGACGTTTCCGGTTCTACTTTCTCTACAAAATGACGCAGGGTTGACGTTTTGGTTTCCTTTCCTTTACTGTATCCATCCGAGTTGATTAGTACATTTTCTAAGGCTACAGCATTATCATTGATCAGGTATACAAAGTATTCGTATTCTCTAGTTTCCTGGTTTCTTTGGCGAGTGATCGCCATGCTTACCCCTCTTACTTTAGGAAAATCTATATCTTTCTTCATAGTTCTAATTTTGCCTCGGATGATAGCCGGGACGTATCGGCCTCGAGCTCCATCTCAAAAAGATCTGACAAATGTTGTTTCAGCTTTTCTTCTACTTCCCGTATATTTTGGCGGCCCCCCAGTTCTTTCTCCAGGGAGGTTACTGCTTTATCTTTAATACCACAGGGGACGATATACTCAAAATACTGCAAATCACTGTTAACGTTAAACGCCAAACCGTGCATAGTTACCCAACGGCTGGACTTTACCCCCATCGCACAGATTTTACGAGGGTTCTCCTGTTCCACATGGTCCAGCCATACACCAGTAAGTCCATCAATACGGCCTGCTTCCAACCCATAATCAGCCAGCGTCAGGATCACGGCTTCTTCCAGATAGCGCAGATAACGGTGGATGTCAGTAAAAAAATTATCCAGATCAAGAATCGGATAAGCCACGATCTGCCCTGGCCCATGATAGGTAATATCTCCTCCTCGGTTGATCTTGTAAAATGTTACTTGCCTCTCAGCTAAACCTTGTTCATCCAAAAGCAGGTTTTCTAAATCTCCGCTTTTGCCCAGCGTATACACATGGGGATGCTGGCAGAAAAGTAAATAGTTGGGCGTAACCTTCTGCTCAACTTCAGGAAACTTACGGTTTTCTATTTTGAGCTGAATGGTGTCAGCGAAAAGTTTTTCCTGATAGTCCCAGGCTTCCTGATAATCTATCAGGCCCAGAGGTTGAAATACTACCTTTTTGTTTTGAATAGGGTTCATCTTGCTTACTGCGGTACATAAGACTCCAGCATCTTGAATTTTGAGCTGGTCGTCAGTTTTGTATGCTGTATGCTGGCAGGCACCAGATAAGAATCTCCTTTTTTCACCGAATAACCTTTACCATCGGCGATGATCTCCGCTTCTCCTTCCATACATACGTATATTACAAAAGAATCCAGCCCCTGATAGTTCCTTTCCATCGTTTGATCTGCTTCAATACGGTAAGTCTCAAAATAAGGACAGGACGCCAGCCTGACTGCCTCGTTCAGCTTAGGTTCATATTTCGTTTTGTAGTCATCATAATGCTGATAATCTATGGCATCCAGAGCTTCTTCCACATGCAACTCCCGCTTATTGCCCTGCGCGTCAGTACGATCAAAGTCATAAATACGATAGGTAATATCTGATGTCTGCTGAATCTCTGCCAGCAGTAAACCTTTGCCAATGGTATGTACACGTCCGGCAGGCAGGAAGAAAACATCATCTGCTTTTACCGGCTCCTGGTTTAAAATCTCTGTGAGCTTTCCGGAGTTAAAAGCTTCCAGGTACTTTTCCTTACTCATCGGCTGGTTGAATCCGCTGATCAGTTTAGAGCCTTCATCGGCCTGGAAGATGTACCACATTTCTGTTTTCCCGAATGAATTATGGCGTTGCTTAGCCAGTGCATCATCGGGATGTACCTGTATGGAAAGGTCGTCATTAGCGTCAATGAACTTGACCAATAAAGGAAATTCATCCTGGAACTTTGTATATACTCTTTCTCCTACCAGCTTGCCCTGGTATTGCTGAATCAGTTCTTTCAGGTTTTTACCTGCCAAAGCGCCCTCGGCTACTTCAGAGATATTACCTTCCACACCGGAGATTTCCCAGGTCTCACCGCAGTTGGGCAGCGGACTAAAATCTTTGTCCAGGATGGTTTTAATTTTTTTTCCTCCCCAGATCTTATCTTTGAAAATGGTTCGGAATTTCAGTGGATATAATTTGGTCATTTTTTATGGTGTTAGGGTTCCGTGGTTCTAAGTGTTAGGGTGCGATGGTTCTTGGTATTAAGGAGCGATAGTATTATAGCTTTTAGCATACACTATATCTAACTATAACACCAAGAACCATAACACTTAGAATCTACCTTCTCATATCTTTATAAGCATTAATTAAGCCATTAGTAGAAGCATCGTGGCTATTTACTTTACTTTCGTCTTCCAGTTCGGGCAGGATATTTTTAGCCAGTTGCTTACCTAATTCTACACCCCATTGGTCAAAGCTGAAAATGTTCCAGATTACTCCCTGCACAAAGATTTTATGCTCATACATCGCTATGAGCGTGCCCAGGGTACGGGGAGTGAGTTTTTTAAATAGGATAGAATTGGTAGGACGATTCCCTTCAAATACTTTGTAAGGCGTGAGCTTTTCTACTTCTTCTTTACTCAAACCCTGTTTTTCAAGTTCTGCTTTCACTTCTTCTGTCGTTTTGCCATTCATCAAAGCTTCAGGCTGGGCAAAGAAGTTAGCCAACAGTTTCTCATGATGATCTCCCACAGGATTCAGCGTCTGCGCCGGTGCCAGAAAATCGCAGGGAATCAGTTTGGTCCCTTGATGGATCAACTGATAGAAAGCGTGCTGGCCGTTGGTTCCCGGCTCGCCCCAGATGACAGGTCCGGTCTGATAATCCACCGGCTGGCCGTTACGGTCCACATATTTACCATTACTTTCCATATTACCCTGCTGGAAATAAGCCGGAAAACGGTGCATGTATTGGTCGTAAGGCAATATGGCTTCTGATTCGGCACCGAAAAAATTGTTGTACCAAATCCCGATCAGCGCCAGGATAACCGGAATGTTTTGCTCAAAATCCGCCTGCTGAAAATGCTGATCCATAGCATGGGCGCCTGCCAGTAGCTCTTCAAAACGATCAAAACCAATAGTGCAGGCTATAGGCATACCAATAGCGGACCAGAGGGAATAGCGCCCACCTACCCAGTCCCAGAAGCCGAACATATTATCAGCATCTATGCCAAAGGCTTCTACTTTTTCTTTATTGGTAGATAGGGCAATAAAATGCTTTTTAACTGCTTCCTGATTGCCTCCTTCTTTTAAGAACCAGCTTTTAGCCGACTCTGCATTGGTCATGGTCTCCTGTGTGGTAAAGGTCTTGGAGGCAATGATGAAAAGAGTAGTCTCGGGATTAAGTGCTTTGAGGGTCTCGGCGATATGGGTACCATCCACATTGGATACAAAGTGGGCTTTGATATTGGGCACCTGATAATGCTTCAGAGCTTCAGTCACCATCACCGGACCAAGATCAGAGCCTCCAATACCAATGTTAACAATATCAGTAATGGCTTTCCCGCTATACCCTTTCCATGTTCCGCTGATCAACTGCTCGCTGAACTGTTTCATTCTTTGCAGCACCTCATTTACCTCAGGCATCACATCCTGCCCATCCACCATCACCGCTTTACCCGACTGATTACGTAAAGCCGTATGCAGCACCGCGCGATCTTCGGTCTGGTTGATATGTTCACCACTAAACATGGCCGATATAGCCTCTTTCAGCTTACTCTCTTTTGCCAGTTCCAGCAGCAAGGCCAATGTTTCCTGCGTCATGCGGTTTTTGGAATAGTCTAGCAGTATGTCTTCAAACTTTGTGGAAAAATGCTGAAACCGCTCAGCGTCAGTTTTAAAAAGCTCTTTTATATGTACATCTTTCGTCTTTTTATAATGCTCACTGAGTTTTTTCCAGGCTTGCGTTTGTGTAGGCTTGATCTTGGGTAGCATATCAAAAAAATTTAATTTGTGATAATGTAATGGCAAAATAGAAAATGAATTCAAACTTTGGGAATAACTACTTCATTTTGCGATAAACAATCTCCAGGAAAAGGATGAGAACGCCAGCACAACATACAGGGCAATCAGGAGAAGAACTTGCCGCACGCTTCCTTGAAAAGAAAGGGTTTACAATTATAAGCCGCAACTATCGGTACCGAAGGGCGGAGGTAGATCTGATTGCCCGCAAAGCACAACTACTGATATTTGTAGAAGTCAAAACACGAAAAGGCAGTGCATTTGGTAATCCTGAAGATTTTGTAGACAGCAAAAAAGCAGCCCTGGTGATTGAAGCAGCAGACCATTATATCCATCAGAATGATTGGCAGGGTAATATTCGCTTTGACATCATTGCTATACTTACCAAACCTGAAGTTGACATTCAGCACATGGAAGATGCTTTTTTTTAATACTCATCTTCTGCCGGTCTCACTTTGCTAAGCATTGCCTTCTTATTGAAAAGTAAAAACTGGCAGCCCACTCCATAGTTAAACGTATGATAGTTTACCGCAATATTATCTGTATCATGCGCTTCCTGGATGAAGCCTTCTTTCAGGTCAAAGCCGTTTTTGGTGTAGCCTATATCCAACACTACCAATACTTTTTCACTCATGGGTAACTTTATTTTAGCACCAAACTGCTGCCCAACTCTGTTGATGAAAGCTTCATTGAAAGTAAATTCCTCACTAATTTCATTGGCATAGCCTGAGAAAGTTTCATTCCGTAAATGATTGTATTTGAATAGATGAAAGTAAGGAGAAAGATAAGAATTGCGAATCAGGCGGATATCATACTCAGCAAATAAGCCGTACATAAAGCGAGTACGGGACCAGTTACCAATATTATAATGCGTAACTTTCTCAGGGGGTTTTTCAGTATCAGAAAAATCTGTCAGGTACTGCTCTTCTCTTCCTAACTGGTTGGCATCTAATGCGAGGTTGATGCCTACATTCAAGTTACGAAATGCATAAGACAGGCTCGCTGAAAACCTGGAGACAGCATCTATGGCTGCGGAGTATTTTTTATTCTTATTATCGGGTGTGTCGTAAGCAAAATACATATCACCGCTACCGGTAGTAAAAGCTACTTGCAGGTTTAGCCTGGACCCCATACTTAGTATAGGCACCTGATACTTAGGTTCCGAACTTCGCTTCTTCGTTTTACCAGCAGGTTCTACCAGATAAATATCCAAACCTTTAAGATATTCTTTTTCCAGCCCCAGATCAAAGATCGTGTATTCCCAGCTTTTCTCACTGCCTTCGGGCTGTATGCTTACTTTACTAAATGTCTCCTTTTCGTTGAAAACCATGAAATCACCATCATCCGAAAAGTCAAAATTGTGGTTGGCATCCACGAAGTAAGCCAGACGATCGCGCAGATTACCGATGACCACTGCACTTACAATCCTTTCTCCTTCCTCATTAGGTATGCCTACCATCATCACCAGTGTATCAGGCATAGCAGTCATATTGGGAAGCTTGAGTTGATAGCTTTCATTTTGAAAAGGAGCCGCTCCCATCAGGTTGCGGTTGAGGAGAGAAGCATTGATCGTATTATTGCGGTAGCGAAAGATAGCATTAGGTAACTCACTCATACTTTTAACTTCAGTCCCCTGATTGTCTGGCATGAGCTTGTACTTGTTATACTCATACAAGTCTACCTGCTGAGGTTTAATAATAGGAAAAGTAGTCTGGGCATATATTTTAGAAAAAGAGAAAGCAATAAACCCTAAGCACAGTATAATTTTCTTCATCAATCAATATTTGGCTTGACATCTATACTAAGATACAATGTCAAAAATACACTTAAGCCCTCATTAAAAAAACGGGTCAGACTACAGCCTACGATAATTCACCATATAATTACAGCAAAAGGAATAAGAAACGTTTTTTAAATTGGATTTCCATACTTTTAAGAAACAAAATATGGACTAATGGTTGGACTACTACTCCGATCTTTTCTTAGTTTTTCCCAAAAGCGCAGGGTCGTCGCTTTCAGTTATTCGGGATAAGTAAGCTCAGTAATGACTTGGGTATGTTGGGGAAACTGCTCAATCAGAGCGCTACGGCTGGCCATTTCAAAGTCCTGAAAGTCAAAACCGGGAGCAACGGTACAACCCACCAGACCATAAGAGGAAATATCTGCCATGCGGGAAGCGAACCATAAACCACCGGGCACTACCAGCTGAAATGTTTCTCCCTGATCAGCTTTGCCACCCAAACGATGTGTTTTAAGTTCTCCGTTCTTTTCCAATACTAATACTTCTATGGGGCTGCCTGCGTAGAAATGCCACATCTCGTCGGAGTGGATACGGTGAAAAGCGGAAAACTTATCTTCCAGCAAAAGAAAGTAAATAGCCGTACTGTAAGATCGGTCTAGTTCCTGAATCTTTCCCTCCGAGCGATAGGTCTCAGCATAATATCCTCCTTCGGGATGAGGTTGCATGTTAAGATGATCTATCCAGTACTGTGCGTCTTTTTCAGGCATGTAACTTTACTTTTTATCTCGTTCGTACACTACCTGACCCTGAGGAGTCCACTCTTTGGTGGTGTAAGGAAGAGTTTCGTCAAAAGGGTCGTCGGGATATTTGATTTGCTTTTTGGGTAGGCGATTTTTATAGTCGTAATACTCCGTCCACAGACCTACTTTTTTATCCTGCTGAAATTCGCCTTCTACCGCGATCTGCCCGCTTTCATGAAAGTAGTAGTAGTAGCCCTCTCTTTGACCGTACTCTATAGGGATTACCTCTTTCAGTTTATTCAGTTCATCCTTATCATAATATGTGATCTCAGAGTCACGTGGCCAGCCTTTAGAATATTTTTCTTTATCTAGTAAGATATACTCCTTGTTGTAACGGGTCCATCGGCCATGCTTGGTACCCTTGTAAAAAATACCTTCTTCCAGCACTTCGCCATCTTCAGTCATCTTCTGATAAGGTCCATGCAGTATTTGTGCTTTATCTTCCTGAATGTTACGAGTAGACCGTATCTGATTCCGTTTGGTATCATACCAATAGATATCACGTACATAAGGGTCAGGCTCTTCGTAATCTTTCAGATAATGGAAAAGCTCAATAATGACATCCTGACCATAACCAGCCTCCGCATATCCTTTTCTGGTCTTGATATCATAATAAACGTTTCTTTTACGTTTTTTCTCCTTCTTCTCGCTTTCTTCTTCTTCCTCCTCTTCCTCTTCCGCATCCAGATTGATCGTAAGTGGTACTTTGGTGGCGGGGTCCAGTATGAACTGTCCGGCAGTATCCAGGGGAGCAGGTTCTTCTACAGAAGTCTGGGCATACCCTTGTCTGCTTATAGAAGCTATTACCATAAAAAAGCTCAAAAAGAATATGAATCGTGCCATATTTTGAGTTCACCTTTTGTTTGCTAACGGAGTATCAGCCAGCAATAGTGTACTTGTGGTTAATTGTTTGTTTGCTAAATGCAATGTAGCCTTACTAAGTTCCGACATATTTCCAGAAATGACAAAAGTGATCATTTAAAGTCCGTATCCGTATAGCCTTCAGCTTACTTTTCTCAAATTTTATACCGTAAACAACCGCTTCTATCAAACAAACAAGGAGCTTTCTGACTTATTTACGCAACAGGTTTGCATTATTAACTGTGTCTACCTTACTTTGAAAAAGTATGTTCATACACCAATTAAATACTTTCCGAACAAGCTTGGCCAGAGGACTTATGGTCTATCTGTTGCTGATGTATTTAATTTGGTTCCCTTTACATCTGCAGGGACACACATCTCATAGTGCTATTCATGATCTGAAACAGATTGAAGGCAATGTTCCGAACGATTCTACACCGGATGATAACGCGCCCCTCAAAGATTTTTGTCGCCTGTGTGAGTGGTGGACACTACAAGATATGGCCGAAGCACTCTGGCAGTTTGACTATGTGCCCTTTTCAGTAGAGCATTCCTATCAACTCGCTACTTACTTAATTCCTAATATAGAGGCTACGGCTCAGTTGATTCCCCGTGCACCTCCTGCCCTGGTATGACAATCTGCTTTCTTAGCCCACTTACCTTTTATCTTTCTCATGAGTCATAGGATGAATAGTTATGCTATTCAGTCATATGGTAATTATACCGGTAAAACTATCGCCTATCATATAGGCCTATAGGTGTGAGTGGAGAAGCTGATGCGGCTAAGAAGCAATACTCTGGTATTCAACACTAATTTTTCTTACTAATTAATTTACACTTATGAAATGGATGAACTATGCGGCCTATGTGCTGCTTGTGGCTGTGTCTTTGCTGTTTACTGCCTGCGAAGAAGATGATGATGTGCCACCTGCCGAAAACGAAGAAGAGGTTATTACCAATGTCACACTTACCTTCACACCTGAGGGGGGTGGCGATGCTGTGACTGCCACCTGGGTAGATGCCGACGGAGAAGGAAGTAATGACCCTGTACTTACAGACATTGAACTGGCTACTAATACCACTTACACAATGGAAATGACCTTGCTCAATGCCATTGATCCGGATGATACCGAAAGTATCACTGAAGAGGTGAGGGAAGAGGGGGGTGAACATATGTTCTTCTTCAGCTGGACCGAAGGGCTCTTCACTGACCCCAGCGGTGATGGCAATATCGGCAGTAATGAACGCAACGACCCGCTCAATTATGAGGATCAGGATGAGAACGGGCAACCCATAGGGCTAGAAACCCAATGGACAACAGGAGATGCTGCCAGCGGCACTTTCAGAGTTACGCTCGCTCATCAACCGGATATTAAGTCTGCTACTTCTACCTCTGAGGATGGCACTACCGATGTGGATATCACCTGGGATATTACTATCCAGTAGATGAATCATTGGGAGGTAGTACAATGCCTATCTCCCTTTTCATCTCAGTCAATGTGCAGCATTGAGCTGAGCTGGTAAAGCAACTTTGGCGTTGCATCTCTCGGGCAAAAGGTGTTTATTTATATACATACCTATACCTATTGCTATGCACAACAACCGAAGAGATTTTATCAAAAAAAGCGCCTCAGTGGCTGCGCTTTCTATTGGTGGCATCCATAACGCCTCAGCAAATACACCTCATCAAGTCAGAAAATCTTTAACAGACACTTCAGCGCTAGTGCAGGATGCCGGTATGCAGATGTGTCTGGCTTATTTCTGGGGCATAGAACCCTATAAAGTAGAACTGGCCAAGCAAATGAGGGTACTGGGGGCTGTAGGAGGCATCAGTCCCCACATGGTTGGCATGAATGACAAGCCTAATTGGGAGTACAGCGTCATCAAAGCGGTGAAAGAAGCCTGGCAGAAAGAAGGTTTGCAACTGAGGGTCATAGAAGGACCGCCTTCATTGTATCATAAAACCAAACTAGGACTGGAAGGCAGGGATGAAGAGATAGAAAACTTCATCACCTTTATGAAAAATATTTCCCAGTTAGGCATAGATACGGTTTGCTATAACTGGATGCCGGTCATCAGTTGGGCACGCACCACGATGGACCGCCCCAGTCGCGGAGGCGCGCTGGTCAGTGCTTTTGACATAGAAGATATCAAGGATGAACCCCTGACAGAGTATGGTAAGTTTACCCACGAAGCTATGTGGCAAAACATAGAATATTTTCTTAAAGCAGTAATACCTGAGGCAGAAAAGTATGGCATCAAACTCGCCCTTCATCCTGATGACCCGCCCATAGATATGATCAGAGGCATTCCCCGCATCATGACCACAGTTGATGCTTTCAAACGCTTGATAGAGATTGTGCCGAGTGATAGCAACGGCCTTACCTTCTGCCAGGGGAGCTTTGCCTCTATGGGTGGAGAAGATGAAGGTGTAGATATTCCCGCTGCCATTGAGTATTTCGGAAAAAGAGGAAAGATCCACTTTGTGCACTTCAGAGATGTGAGGGGTAGTAAGAATAATTTTGAAGAAACCTTTCATGATGATGGCAAGACCGATATGTACCGTGCCATGCAGGCCTATTATGATGTAGGCTTTAAAGGACCCATACGCCCTGACCATGTGCCTACGATGGCCAGAGACAGCAACGAACACCCTGGCTACAGCACCATTGGCACCCTATTCGCCATCGGCTACATCCGCGGACTGATGGAAGGCGTAAGTCATAGCAGTAGTTAAGCTTGTTCAACTAAAGTAGTTCTTCGCTTAGCCCCTGCCGACCGGGATGCCGGAGCAGTGAGGACTCCCTTAAAGACCTCCAAGCTGAAAAACAATAGCCTAATGCGCAACTCGTAATTAAGCTCCACGGCCTTTCCTCACTTCATTCACTCTTCTTTATTTTAATCACCACTGACTTGGAGATAGGCTGGTTGCTTTTACGCGCCATACGATTATGAGGAACCAGTGTATTGGCTTCAGGAAAATAAGTAGCCACACATCGCCTGGGAATGCTGTAAGGCACTACCAGAAAACCCTCTGCTGATCTTTCCGACCCATCATAATAACTATAAAGATTAACTTTATCTTCCTTTTTCAGACCATGTTTTCGTATGTCTTCCTTATTCATTAATACTACTCTACGATCGTACGCTATACCCCGATAGCGGTCATGCAAACCGTAAATGGTCGTATTGTACTGGTCGTGACTTCGGATGGTCATCATCAGAAAATCATCCTCTGCCAATTGATGATCAGGGTTCTCATTGACGGTAAATTTGGCTTTACCAGTATCTGTATTGAACTTACCTACTCTGGCGCCATTGGGCAGATAGAAACCTCCTGAGTTACGCACTCTGATATTGTAAGCATCAAATCCATCTACGGTCTTTTCTATAGCATCACGGATATGATCATAATCGGAGACCATCTCATCCCAGTCCACTGTTGACTTACTCTCCAGCGTAGCTTTAGCCAGTTCCGCTACAATTTTGGGTTCGCTCAGTAAATGGGGAGATGCCGGATCTTTGCCGCCTCGGGTCTGGTGTACTACCCCAGTAGAATTTTCTACTGACAAAAACTGAGGGCCGCTTACCTGCATATCCAGCTCGGTACGGCCCAGGCAGGGCAGGATGAGGGCGGTCTTGCCATGCACCAGGTGGCTTCGGTTCAGCTTGGTAGACACATGTACGGTCATTTTACATTGCCGCAGTCCTTTGGCAGTATATTCCGTATCCGGTGTAGCAGACAGGAAATTACCTCCCATTCCCATAAAAAACTTGGCTTTACCATTAGCCATAGCCTCCATAGAGTGCATCACATCATAACCATCTTTGGCTGGTGGTTCAAAGTTAAAGGCTTCTTTGAGCTTTTGTCTGAATTCCGGCTTCAGCTTTTCCCAGATACCCATAGTCCGGTCACCCTGTACATTACTATGCCCTCTTACCGGACAGGTGCCTGCTCCGGCTTTGCCGATACTTCCCTTAAGCAACAGCAGATTGACAATTTCTCGAACATTGTCCACACCATTTTTATGCTGGGTCAGGCCCATCGCCCAGCAGATGATGATCTTTTGTCTGGAAGCCAGTAATTCAGCAGTCTCTTCAATCTGAGCTTTGGAAATGGCGGTCTGACTGATCAGTTCATCAATATCATATTTTTGCAAATCAGCCAGCAGCGCTTCGTATCCGCTGGTATGGGTTCGGATGAATTCTTCATCCAGCACCATCCCTGGATTTTGCTTCTCTTTTTCCAGCAGAATTTTCATGAGTGCTTTGAGCAAGGGCACATCCGCATTCAATCTTAATTGTAAAAAAATATCCGTAAGTGCAGTACCTTTACCCGCCATTTCCCAGGGGTGTTGTGGGTTCTTGAAACTCATCAAGCCAGTCTCAGGTAGTGGATTAACAGAAATAATCTTCGCTCCATTATGCTTGGCCTTCTGTAGTGCAGTGAGCATGCGGGGATGGTTGGTGCCGGGGTTCTGTCCCATAATCATGATCACTTCTGCTTCATAAAAGTCTTCCAGCGTAACCGAGCCTTTTCCTATGCCCACTGTCTCTGACAAGCCAGTGCCACTGGATTCATGACACATATTGGAGCAATCAGGCAGATTGTTGGTCCCGTACTGTCGCACAAAGAGCTGGTACAGAAAAGCCGCCTCATTACTGGTACGACCTGAAGTATAAAAAATGGCCTCATCGGGAGAATTTAACTGCTGTAGCTGCTTTCCGATAATGTCAAAGGCTTCATCCCAGTTGATAGCTTCGTAATAGTCATTTCCTTCCCGCAAAATCATAGGTTCGGTGAGCCGGCCACTTTTTCCCAGTTCATAATCAGTCCACTGCCTAAGCTCCTCTACGGAATGGGCTTTGAAGAAGGCAGGATTACATGTATCAGTAGTAGCTTCTTCGGCTACTGCTTTAGCGCCATTCTCACAAAACTCAACCGGTGAACGCTTGTCATCCGGATCAGGCCAGGCACATCCAGGACAGTCAAAGCCATCAAACTGATTGATCTGGCTCATGAGTCGGGTCCCTTCTACTATACCTACATCACCGTATACATGCTTGGCTGAACTGAGAATGGCCGGTAGCCCCGCAGCCACCTTTTTGGGCTGTGTCAATTTTATCTTATGCTGTTCCTCAGCTTTTTCAGCAGATAAGTTAGTTGCCTTAGACATATGTAAATTTTAAGTAAATGTTGGTGTTTTTTCTTCAAGTGCTACTCTGTGACTGCCACTGTAAATATTAAACTTTTGGTCTCTTACGAAGCCTATCAATGTAATATCATACTGATGGGCAAGCTGTACAGCCAGGCTGGAAGGGGCTCCTACCGCCGCGATCATAGCGATACCACCCATCAAAGCTTTTTGTACCAGTTCAAAACTTACCCTGCCACTCAACAGTAAAAAGCAGTCTTTTGGAAACTTATTCCCGATCAGTGAGGTCCCCAGCAATTTATCCAAGGCATTATGCCTACCCACATCTTCCCGCCACAACAGCAGTTTGCCATCCTTGTCAAATAATCCAGCAGCATGTATCCCTCCGGTATGGTTAAATACTAATTGGGCTGCGCGCAACTTTGCCGGCGCCTGATGAACCGCCTTAACGTTTACACTAAATTTGTCAGAACGCGGTGGGCTACAAAGCGTATCCAGCGCTTCAATAGACGCTTTACCACAAACACCACAGCTGGAAGTAGTATAAAAATTTCGTTGCAATCGTTGCAGATCAAGCCTGGTATCAGGAGAAAGTACTACCCGCACAATATTCTCTTTTGCTGCTTCCTGCTTTTCTGATTGGTCGCCCCCCCGGCAGTACCTGATGCTTATCACGTCTTCGTAGCTTTGAATGATTCCCTCACTAAAGAGAAAACCCAGTGCCAGCTCAAAATCATGGCCGGGAGTACGCATGGTAACTGAGATGCTGCTTTGTTGTCTTCCATCAACAGGACCATAGGTCAGACGGATTTCCATAGGCTCTTCCACAGCCAGCAGGTCTACCTCCTGATGAGTATCATTGCCTACCTTCAAAATACTGGTGTGCTGTACACTACTTTTCATCTCCTTCTATTCATTCATTAATTTACTATATGCAAACTTACTATAAATATATCCTCTTTGCCTTTATTGGCAATTTTATAAAAACACTCTCTTTATACCATTCATTTT
This sequence comes from Catalinimonas alkaloidigena, assembly GCF_029504655.1. Lineage (NCBI taxonomy): Bacteria > Pseudomonadati > Bacteroidota > Cytophagia > Cytophagales > Catalimonadaceae > Catalinimonas > Catalinimonas alkaloidigena. The sequence continues at coordinate 7,447,884 of NZ_JAQFIL010000001.1, read as the reverse complement.
ACTAAATTGTTAAAACAACCTAAACAAAAAACTTATGGCAGACAACAGAGGAGTAGCGTACATTGAGCCCGGCAAGGTGGAAATTCAGAACATTGACTTTCCTAAACTGGCCCTGGGCAAACGGAAATGCGACCACGGAGTCATTCTAAAAATCGTTTCTACTAACATTTGCGGCAGCGACCAGCATATGGTAAGGGGACGTACTACGGCTCCGGCAGGACTAGTACTCGGACATGAGATTACTGGTGAAATCATTGAAGTTGGAAGGGATGTGGAGTTTCTTAAGAAAGGAGACATCGTTTCTGTTCCCTTTAACATTGCCTGTGGCCGTTGCAGAAACTGTAAAGAAGGGAAAACGGGTATTTGCCTGAATGTCAACCCTGCAAGGCCAGGTGCCGCCTACGGCTATGTAGACATGGGAGGCTGGGTAGGTGGTCAGGCAGAATATGTGATGGTCCCTTATGCAGACTTTAACCTTCTCAGGTTTCCTGACAAGGAGCAGGCGATGGAAAAGATACGTGACCTCACGCTCTTATCAGATATATTCCCTACCGGTTATCATGGTGCCGTAACCGCCGGGGTAGGGCCAGGGTCTACCGTCTATGTAGCAGGAGCCGGACCCGTAGGGCTGGCCTGTGCTGCCTCATGCCACCTCCTTGGCGCAGCGGTAGTGATTGTAGGAGATATGATTCCTGAGCGGTTAGCGCAGGCGAAAAGCTTCGGTTGTGAAACGATTGACCTGAGAAAAGAAGCCACACTGGAAGACCAGATTGCCCAGATTCTAGGTGTCAACGAGGTAGACTCAGCGGTAGATTGTGTAGGCTTTGAAGCTAAAGGGCACGGCCACCATGCACATGAGGAACAGCCGGCTACTGTACTCAATGCTGCCATGCAGGTAACCCGTGCGGGAGGGGCTATTGGTATCCCCGGTTTGTACGTCACTGGTGATCCCGGAGCTGCCACAGAAGCAGCCAAGGAAGGTAATCTAAATATCAGAATTGGGCTGGGCTGGGCAAAATCCCACACTTTCCATACCGGTCAGTGCCCTGTAATGCGTTACCACCGACAGTTGATGCAGGCTATCCTCTACGATAAGGTACAGATCGCGAAAGCGGTCAATGTACAGACCATTACCCTGGATGACGCACCAAAAGGTTACCAGGACTTTGATAAAGGAGCCGCGACCAAGTTCGTCATTGATCCGCACGGAATGTTAGCGTAAAAATGAGGCATAAAGTCTTTAGGGTATGATGATGTATCATACCCTATTTTTTTGATATTTTGTGACCCTATGAATTAAAAATACTCAACCACCTATTCCAAAAATCAGATTTAAACACTATGCTTTTTTCTAGAAAACTGGCTTTCCTGGCTTTATCTTATGGATGCACGTTTATGCTGCTATCCTGCAACACACCTAGCACTACCGCAGACACGGCTCCAGCAACAAAGCAGATTGACTCACTATACATTGATGATGTATGGTCAGGACATCCGGTAGGCTTCGCCCTGCTCACCGATCCACCGCATCAGTTTGCAGCCTATTATGATAGCAATCGGGTGATGACGATAGCACAACGCAAACTGGGAGAAAAGAACTGGAAGAAGAAAAAGCTACCCGAAACCATAGGTTGGGATTCACACAATTACATCTCCATGGAGCTGGACAGCAAAGGGCACTTGCATGTATCCGGTAATATGCATGTGGATAGCCTGGTCTATTTCCAGGCCACTGAGACCTATGATGTAAATAGTCTTGAACGCAAGGAACAACTCATTGGAAATCTGGAAAGCCGGGCTACTTATCCCAAATTCTTCTCTTCACCCGATGGCGACCTTATCTTTACCTACCGGGATGGCGGGAGTGGCAATGGCAATCAAATTTACAACCGCTACAACCCTGAGACGCAAGCATGGAGCCGCCTGCTAGATGAACCCCTCATGGACGGAAAAGGGGAAAGGAATGCCTACCTGCACGGTCCTGTACCCGGCCCGGATGATTACTATCACCTGATCTGGGTATGGCGGGAGACGCCCGATGCCGAAACCAATCATGACATCTCCTATGCCAGGAGCAAAGACCTGGTCCATTGGGAGCAAAGTGATGGTACACCTCAGCCTCTACCCATTACCCTGGAAAACTGCGAAATCATTGATCCGGTACCAGTTGAGCAAGGCATGATCAACGGCAATACCAAGATTGGCTTTGACCAGAACGACCAGTTGGTAGTCACCTATCATAAATTTGGGCCTGAAGGCAACACACAGGTTTATAATGCAAGACGAGAAGAGGAAGACTGGAAAATCTATCAGGCTACCGACTGGGACTTCCGCTGGGATTTTGGGGGGAGAGGTTCTCTCGGCAAAAGGCTGGGTATTTTTCCTGTTGTCGTAGAACAAGGACAGCTTACCCAGCAGTACTGGATAGACACTTTAGGGCTACAGAAATTCATGCTGGATGAAGAAAGCCTCGCTACAGTAAAAGAACTGCCGGTAGACAAAGGCTATCCTGAAGATCTGGAAGAAGTACGCTCTGCTTTTTCGGGGATGGAAGTCAACCTGCTTACTGACCAAACCGATGATGGAGATACTTACACGCTCCGCTGGGAGACTTTAACCCGTAACCGTGACCGTCCTCGCGAAGGAGCCTTACCACCTCCCAGTCCGCTGATGCTTTATCATGTTTCTGAAGGTGAAAACAAGTCTTTTTGAGACCAGCGCTTTATTGATGCCTACTTAAATCGCATTTACCGGTTATTCTTTTCCTTACGTGTTTTGTAGCTTTGCTCAGCTAAACATGCTCAGCCGATTGCTGTTATGGATAGCTAAACAGAACCCATTAAAAATTAAACCCATATCATGGATAAAGACAGTAAAGATTTTTTAGTAAAGTACTTGAATAATGCTTCTCCCACCGGTTTTGAGTCTTCCGGCCAGCAACTCTGGCTGGATTATATGAAGCCCTACATGGATAGCTATTTCACCGATGTGTATGGCACCGCCGTAGGGGTCATTAATCCCAAAGCAAAGTATAAGGTAGTCATTGAGGCACATGCCGATGAGATCAGTTGGTTTGTCAATTATATCACGGATGAAGGTAATATTTACGTCAGTCGCAATGGAGGTTCTGATCACCAGATCGCCCCTTCCAAAAGAGTGAATATCCACACCAAAAAAGGCATTGTGAAAGGTGTATTTGGCTGGCCGGCTATTCACGTGCGCGACAGAAACAAGGAAGAAGCCCCCAGCATGAAAAATATCTTCATTGACTGTGGCTGCAATTCAAAGGATGAGGTGCTGGAAAAAGGAATTCATGTAGGCACGGTCATCACTTTTGAAGATGAGTTCATGGAACTGAACGATCGCTATTACGTGGGTAGGGCTTTGGACAACCGTATTGGAGGTTTTATGATCGCCCAGGTAGCCAAGCAGCTCAAAAAGAAGAAGAAGAAATTACCATTTGGCCTGTATGTGGTCAATGCTGTTCAGGAAGAAGTGGGGCTGAAAGGCGCTCAGATGATTGCCCAGCGGATCAAGCCGGACGCCGCCATTATCACGGATGTATGTCACCATACCGCTTCGCCTATGTATGATAAGATTGTAAGCGGAGACCTGAAGGCAGGTGAGGGGCCGGTACTCACTTACGGACCGGCAGTGCAGAATAATCTGCTGAACATGATTATTGATGTAGCCGAAAAGCAAAAGATCCCTTTTCAGCGGGCCTCTGCTTCACGGGCTACGGGCACCGATACCGATGCATTCGCCTACTCTAACGAGGGAGTAGCTTCCGCACTGATTTCCCTGCCGCTGAAGTACATGCACACTACGGTGGAGATGGCCCATCAGGATGACGTAGAAAATGTGATACAACTGATGTATGAATTTTTGCTACAGCTCAAAGACAAGCATGACTTCAGATATATCAAATAACCGTTTTCTAAGATGAACCGCTTTACCCCGTTAGTTTAACAACTGACGGGTTATTTTTTCTCTAATCTATCTTCAGCGTTGGACCGACAACTTCCATTTCATTTGCTGCAAATATTGCTGCGATTTCTTCAGGGGTAGGCTCTTTTTCCAGAGAAGCCATCGTCACAAAAAAACTTTCCATTTTTCCTGCCGGTTGAAAAATCACTGTCATTTTTCCTCTTTCACTCATTTGCGTCCAGGCATGAGGTACATTTCTGGGGAGGAAAATGCTATCCCCTTTTGAAAGGTGATACTTATCATCTCCTACCTGAAAATAATACGCTCCTTCCACCACATAAAAAACCTCATCCTGAAAAGGATGTATGTGTAAGGGCGTTCCTCTTTTAGGTGATATACTCGTTTGTTCAAAGATAGCCATGTCTCCGTCCGTATCCTTCCCAGAAATTTTTACATCCAGAATATTGCCGTTAACCCCTTTCAGTTGTATATGCCCGTGAATACGACCTACACCTGCTTTCACTACAAAACCCTTACTTTCTCTGTTAGGCAAGGGCTTCATTTTTCTGCTCGCCAGCCAGGGAGCGGCAGCAAGCATGCTGAGGAATTGTTTTCTTTTCATCGTTTACAGGTAGTAAGAATAAACCTACCACCCATCTGAAGCTACAATATTTTTACCGCATTAGGGTACAAGCATCTGTTAAATATTTTCAGCCAAGTGATCAACTCCAAAAGTCTACGCACGCTCTTGTTTTGGAGCAGCAGAAGCCTCATCTTGCTTATCATGTTTTTCATACCAGAGCTGTACCAGGCCTGAAGGATAGGTAGCGCTATGGGTGAATTTTAAATGCTGTTCGGGCCTACCATCTTTAAAAAGCCTTACTCCACTGCCTAGCAGGTGAGGAATGATGGAAATGATCATTTTGTCAATCAATGCATCTTTCAGTAAGGCATATACAAGTTCCCCTCCTCCATCACAATAAATATTTTTTCCCTCCTCCTGCTTGAGTTCGGTAATCAGAGCTTTCAAATCGCCACTGAAAAATTCTACATTTTCATCGCTGCCCTTTTTTGTTCTGGACAATACAATGCATCTTTTGTCTTTATGCGGAAACTCAATACCGAAGGATAACATTTTGTCATACGTCTTTCTTCCCCAGATCAGCGTATCTACTTGCTGCTGAAAGGCTGCATAGCCATAATCTTCGCCCGGCCATTCTACTATGAAAAGAAAGTCAATATTGTCATCGTCCTTAGCGATATAGCCGTCCAGGCTCATGGCGATGTAGAGAATGAGTTGTCTGTCCATAGTATGCTTAAGATTGGTTCCGTTGAAATAAAGTTAATGCTATTTAAGAAGCTCCGCTCTCTTAAGTGACATTTTTCTACTGCTAATAGTTGGACAAACCACAGCGATCCTTCCTATTTTTTCAGAGGGGTTGTAATGCTTCTCTTCCTGCCTCGTCTTCATAATACATACCAGCGCTAAATACATTAACTCTTATCAAAAATAATTATGAAAATGATGAAAAAACAGTTTTTACTGAGCCTCCTGCTTTGTACCATTATCAGTTTTGGCTATGCCCAGGAGTTTACCCAGGCACTGAAAGCTAACCAGCCGGTAAAAATCCTCCTGAACCGCAGCGATATCAAGGTAGAAGGCTACGAGGGTAATGACGTGAAAATCTCTGCCATGGACTACGAAGCTCCGCCGGAAAGAGCCAAAGGCCTGCGGCCGCTCTACAACAGTGCTGTGGACAATACCAGTACCGGATTATCGGTCACCGAAGAAGGAGGCACATTACTCATCAGAGAAGCTTCCAACCAGGATGGAGAGTACATCATCCAAATCCCTCAGAACGCAAAGCTTAGCATCTCGCAGCAAAACTGGAACGGACAGGATATAGAGGTGGAGAATATGAAGAACGAAGTGGAGATCAAGAGTAATTCTGCCGACGTACGTCTGCTCAATGTGGATGGGCCGGTGATCGCCAAAAGTACCAGCGGAAATATTGAAGTTGTTTTTAACACCTTAAACCAGGCGATGGCCAGTAAAATTTCAGCGATAAGCAGCGACGTAGAAATTTCATTGCCCGCCAACAGCCCGGCTAATTTCAAGCTGAAGTCTATCAGCGGAGAAATATATACGGATTTTGATATGGACTTCAAACAGGACAGTGAAGGAAATAATATGCGCAGACTGGGAGGCGGGCATACCATTGAAGCCAGTACCAATGGTGGAGGCGCCGAGCTGGGCATAGAAACCATCAGCAGCAATATTTACATCCGAAAAGCCCAATAGTTATGCATTACCACACATTCAAGAGAAGCCTGCTAATGGCTGTCTGCTTACTGACTGCTGGCCATTCACTATATGCTCAGAAAATAGTGGAACGTAGGCTGGAATATAGCCCCGGGCAGAAAATTGTGTTTGACCTACCTATTGGCAAATCCATTGTCCTCCACGGCTGGGACAAAAATGAAGTAAGCCTTACTGCCACGATTGATATCAACAGCAACCGCCTGAATGAGGCTTACCAACTGGAGGTGCAGGAAGGCGAAGCGCTTACGTTTACCGCTGATCTGGATGAGGATATACTGAAGGGCGGAAAAGCAATAGACTGTGGTGAAGGTAAGGCAAGCTATGTTAGTTATAATGACAAAGAGCAGGTGGTCGTCTGCGCATACATTCATTATGTGATCAACGTACCCCGTGCTGCGATACTTCAGTTGAAGACCATCAGCGCTGATATTGAAGCCAAAGGCCTGGAAGGAGATACCGAGATCAAGTCTATCAGCGGCTTCATAGATTTTAACTGGCAGGAGAGGCAGGAAGCAGAGCTGGCCCTTAAGTCTATTACCGGCGAGTTGTATACTGACCTTGACTTTGATATCCTGAATAAAAAAGATATGCCTCAGACTGTAGGCTATACCCTCAAAGGACAAATCGGAGATGGGGGGAGAAGGCTGGCACTGGAAACTATTAGCAGCGATATTTATCTGCGTAAGCGCTAGAAGCAGAGGCTTGGTGAAACATAAACCCTGATGGATTAAAGTTTATCTGGCTTTAACACATTAATCACAGATCCTTTATATCATCTGTGGGGAGACTTACTGGAACTTTTTGCGGTACGGTACCCTCGGAAAGTTCCCACTTACCGGCTTTTTCCCAGGGCATCTTCATCAGTTCGCCTGCCTCCAGATGCTTTCTCACATAAGGCACACCGATATTAATGGCCTCCTGCGGTATATCTATCCTAAAAGTGCGGTGCAATTGATTCCAGAAGGTCAGGACAATGCAGTAATTATTGTCGGTTTCCTGCCTGACGATGGAGTGATATGTACCATGCATGCGAGGCGTGACAATTACTCTGCTCAGCCCGATCAATGCTGCACAGGTAACTCTGTAAAAGACTGAAATCAGCATCTCTCCTATGTGGAAACGCAGTCCGGTAAATACATCCATATCCAGATCGGCATGGTGTGTACCTGATGGAAACGCCACATAAAGCGGGAACGATGGTTCAGCCAATGCCAGCCATAGTTGCTATAATCCAGCAGCATAAAGCTGAGTACATTAGACAATACAGGAGGGAGGGGAAGCCAACTGAGTAAACCAAAATTCTTCTTTTGGGAGAATCTGGCTGCATGTACAACGGCCAGTACTAAAGCCAGCCGGAGGCTGAGGGAAGCAAGAGAAACCAGTTGGACATTGGTCAGCAGGCGGGGAACCTGAGGCATCTTTCTTTTTCTCAAAGGAAACTTTCTCTCCAGCACAAAGAGCGCAAGGACGCTCAGGGCTATCACGGGAGCACCCCTGAAATCATACAGTCTGCGAATAAGCATTGAGGTGGTGATGGGAGGTGCTTTGGGTTTGTTGAGTAGCTTTATACATAAATATTTAGGACCAGCGATGGCAATGTATTCTACTTCAAGCGCAGCAGCATCTGAAGCAGAAGATGATAGTATTATGCTACAAAACTCTAGTCACGCTTACTGATGATTTGAGCTACAGCACCTGCAACAATACCACCTAGCAGATACCAGGCCACTGTCATCAGTTTGGTAGATTGATGTCGCTTGACTGCTTTTTTAGATAACTTCATATAATCAGGAGCTTTAACCGCTCCCAAGCCGGCACTCAGTCCTAACACTAGCCCTCTGATCCAGGCGGAGCGACCTTTTCCCCAGCCCACCAGGCTATAAAAGATTGCATTGGAAAGCACATCAGCTGCCAGCGTGATGGCATATTCTTTATTTCCTTTGGGTGCTTTTTTTCCCTGCTTATGAAAAACGCGTCTTACAACTTCTCTCCCCAATAAATCTACCCTTGGAGCAGTAGGGACTATCCTGCGTACGCTTTCATGTAAAACATTTAAAAAAGTGGCCCCCGCTACACCTGCCAGTAGTGATTTCCCTGCATTCATAACATTAAAAGTTTAAAAAATTAATAATAGATTCCTTTATTCTCTCAGTAAACTCATAACCTATAGTAGCGGATAATGTTGATATCCCTTGACAAAATAGTTTGGCAAACCTTTTTAAAAATTACTATCAGAGCGCGACCTACATAAAAAAACTCCTCTTGAGCAGAGGAGTTTGAGATAAAATAAATACATACTAACGCTCCCAGAAAAAGGGAGGGGTAATGCCCAGGGCACGCAGGTATACATAGCCCTGTCCCCGATGGTGAATTTCATTGTCAACAAAGTAAAAGAAGTTCCAGTAGATGGGCCCTTCGTACTGCCCGAAAGCTTTATCCACTTCCTGAAACCGGTTTGCAGGAATTTGTGGCCATAATCTATTGATCTCCTCAGTAGTCTCGTCCCAGCGTTGAAGTAAACCTTCTTTAGTCTGAGGGGCATTTTTTTCGGCTTCTTCCATCAGAACATCTATATTTTCCCATTTACGACTTACGATTCCTCGCATGCCGGGACCAGCTATGCCAATCATTTCCATAGCCAATGCCGCAAATGGGCGCATACCCCCTACTGAAAAGTTGAAAAGTTCTTTTTCAGGAAAAGCCTCAATCACCCTACGGGTAAGGCGACGATGCCCCTGCCACTGCTCCAGCAAAGCTTCGGGGGTGATGACTACATTTGATGCGGTTTCCTTTTGTTGAATGCTGCTGTTTTCCATGCGTTTGTGTGTTTGGTATGTTTGAAATTGTTATACACAAAGAAAAGCAGGGGTAGTGACAGCCCTATGTCAGTAGGTTTTGCGGAGCTTAAACTTTTTTTCTTCTGCCTGCAGCAAAACGATACATACCATACAATACTATTCCGACAAGCGTGGTGATAAGTACATCTCTGAACTCTTCTAAATTGGCGCTGGCCAGCAACCAGATACAGGCAAGGATACCGACACTAGCAAAGAAATAACCAAATGGTAGTTGGTAAAATGTGGTAGCCCCCTTCTCTCTCAACCTTAGCCGGATTAATGCTGCACAGACTGCCAGCAGGATCAGGATTTTGCTGATCACACTGATAGAAACGGCATAGATAAATGAGCCACTCAGGGAAGCAAAAAGTGAGACCAATGAGAATACCAGCAGAGAAAAAGTAGGGGTACGAAACTTAGGATGTAGGTGTGCAAAAAACTTAGGAAACTGGCGCTCTACGCTTAAAGCATAAGGCACCCGAGAGCCTACCAGCATTACCGCATTTAAGGTACCGCTAATGGAGATGATTGCACCTATGCTGATAAAGACAGCCCCTGCCGGCCCCATAAATATCTGTGCCGCATCGGTAAGGGGCTTATCAGAAGCAGCCAGCCCGGGCAGCGTACCAATGCTTACAATTTGTATCAGACCATAGAAGATCGCTATGAAAGTAATGGCGGTGATCAGGGCAAAGGGAATACTTTTTTCAGGCTTTCTTACCTCTCCCGTATTTACCAGCGTAGCTTCAAAACCGGTAAAGGCAAAGACCAGAACAAAAATCGAAGATGAAAAATCGGAAAGGCTGGGCAAAGGCTGCTCAGCGATAACCATCGCCGGATCAATAAAGAACAAACCTGTCCCTATAAAAATGGCGAGGGGGACCAGTTTGATGACTCCTAAAGTGTTATTCAGTTGCGTTGAATTCTTCACCCCCAGGTAATTGACCAGGGTGAGCAGTGCGGTCGCCAGGATAATAATACCAAACCTGTATGTATTACTTTCTGTAAAGAGCGGATAAAAATAGCTTAGGTAAGTGACCAGCAGATTGAGCAGTGCGGCATAGGTAGCCAGACGGGTGATCAGAATCAACCAGCCAATGATAAAGGCTGGCCACTTGCCAAATGCATTAAGCGTGTAGAGGTAAGGCCCTCCGGTCTTATCAAATCGGCTGGCGACTTCAGCAAAACAGAGCACCAAAACGAAGATGATAAACCCACATACAAAGAGCGCGAGCACACTGTAGATACCTGACAAAGCAAATATTTTGGAGGGTAGTCCAAATATGCCCGCACCTATGATGTTATTGATCAGCAGCAGTACCAGGTCCCACCTTCTGATTTCTCGTTTTAGCTCCAATAGAACGAAAGTTTTTTGTCATGAACCTACTGAAAAGAAGGCATAATTACTGAATATACAGTTTTTTTGTTTGTTGAAGTTCGTCCTTCTTTTTAGCATAAGGAAAAGATAAACTGCATTATCTCGTATGTGGGGAGAATTAACTACCTTACTGAATGAAGCTTTTGCCCTATGTTATTCATCGGACTGCTACAATCTATATTTAGCGCAATAGTTTTTTTACTGAGAAAGCCCAGGCATTCTTCCAATTTTGTATTGTCATTCTGGTTCCTGATTTTCTCCTTGTTCTTTCTGGGACTATTGCTTCCTGAAGGGCTTACCACTTATACCAAGGTAGGCTTCGTGCCTTTCTTCATGCTAAGCGGTCCGGTTTTTTACTTCTATGTCCGTAGCCTCATCTACATTCATTCTCAGTTCCAATGGGTAGACTTAGTCCACCTGATACCCTTTGTGCTGGTAAGCATTCTCAGGGTGATTTACCTACCCGAGTCCATGAGCCCCAAGCAATATGCCGACAGCGCTTTTAGCGCCTACCATCTGATCGCAGTACTTCTCTTTGGGGCTTCTTTCTTAGCGTACTGGGTGGCTACCCTGGTGCTACTTTTCAGGCATAACAAAAATATTCTTAACTTTTTTTCTACGCGTTCAGGAAAGCGTACCCTAAGCTGGGTGTCCTCTATCATGCTGATTGCCTTACTTAGCCATGTGCTTTTCCTTGCTGCTCCTTTCCTGCTCCCTTATTTCACTTCTATCGCCAATATGAGTTTTTGGCTACATCAGTTTAACATGGCCATGCTAAGCTATACATTGCTGGTATTTGGCCTGATGCAGCCTGTCATCTATGCGCCCGAACTGCGATCTGCAGAATCTGAAGCAGATGATTTGCTCAACGAAAAGTATTATCGCTCCGGTCTCAGCAAAGCGGTGATGCAGCGATACGCGCAAAGTATCACTGAATATCTGGAAAAAGAAAAGCCCTATACCAATCCTGAGTACAGCTTACAAAGTATGATCAGAGATGTGAACATCTCCCAGCAGAATCTTTCGCAAACCATCAACGAGGCTTTAGGCAAGAACTTTTATCAGCTTATCAATGAGTACCGCGTACGGGAGTTTAAGAATTTGCTACAAGACCCCAAATCAAAAAATTTCACATTATTAGGTCTAGCCTACGAAGCGGGCTTCAATTCAAAATCTTCATTCAACCGAATTTTTAAGGAAACCACCGGACAAACGCCTTCCCAGTACCAGCAGACTTTGAATCGCTGACAAAAATAGTGAAAACGAAATTCGTCAGCAGGTAAAAAGGCCTAACGATACTGTTGGCACCTCTGAATAGGCCTCAATCATACCGTTGGGACGATTAAGCTTGTAAGTATAAGCATAATTGTAGTGTTAAAACGAATACCCTATAATTATGAAAAAAGTATCGTATTACTACGCAAGCCTGTTGCTAGTCTTTATCTTCTCAGGCGTACACCCGCTCAAAGCACAAGATATCTTTGCTACCCAGCAAATAGAAGATATTCCTACTGCTCCTATCATTGCCAATGTAGATGACCGGACCACCTACTCACTGGATGGCACCTGGAATGCTCTGATTGACCCTTCCGTTTTTTCCCTGAACGACAGGATGCATTACCTGGAGCGTAACTATAAGCCTCAACCCAGTGAGTTGGTAGAGGCTAACCTCGAAGATGGTTTGACCCTGCAGGTGCCGGGCGACTGGAACACCCAGGATGACAGGCTGTTTTTCTACAATGGTAAGGTTTGGTACAAACGTGATTTCTATGTGGATAAGCAGGAAGCCAAACGCTACTTTCTTTATTTCGGAGCAATCAACTATAAAGCACAGATTTATGTGAATGGGGAGCATGTTGCCAGCCACACTGGTGGTTACACTTCTTTCAACTGTGAAATAACAGAAAAACTTAAGGAAGGCGATAACCTGCTGGTTGTCAAAGTGAATAACACCCTCACTGCTGAAGATATCCCTACTACCAGCACTGACTGGATGAACTACGGCGGCATTACCCGTGAAGTAAAATTGGTGGAAGTGCCTGAAAGCTTTATCCAGAACTACAAAATTCAGCTTGCTCCACAATCTGACAACCGTATTGAAGGTTGGGTGGCTCTGGAAGGGCAGGGGTCTGGTAGTCTAAAGCTTGAAATTGAGGAACTCAACATAAGTCAGTCTTTTCCTATTGAGGAAAACAGGGCACAAATTAGTGTAAAGGCATCTCCCGAACTATGGTCGCCGGAGCGGCCTAAGCTATATGATGTAGTACTCACTACTCCTGAGGACACGGTGCGTGATCAGATTGGCTTTCGCATGCTGGAAGTGCAGGGCGATCAGGTACTTCTGAATGGCAACGCTGTTTTTTTGAAAGGCACCTCTCTCCACGAAGAAGCCATTGGCGCTAAAGGCAGAGCTTCCAGCTATGCTGAAGCCAAAGAACTACTCACTTATGCCAAAGAGCTGAACTGTAATTACGTCAGGCTGGCGCATTACACCCATAATGAATATATGCTACAGGCAGCGGATGAAATGGGCTTACTGGTATGGGCAGAGATTCCTGTGTATTGGAATGTAAAGTTTGAAAGCCCCGAAGTGCTGGAAATGGCAAAAACCCGTATGAAGGAAATGATCCATCGCGATCAGAACCGCGCCAGTATTATCTTCTGGAGCCTGGGCAATGAAACCCCTTTGTCTGACGCCAGAAACAATTTCTTCAAAGCGCTCAATACTTATGTGAAGAGCCTGGACGATACCCGCCTGACTACCGCCGCGCTGATTTTTGGGGGAGAAGAGATACAGAAGATGGCCAAGGAGTATTACTTCCCTACGATGGCCGGCCAGGAGTTCGACACCTGGGACATACATATTGAAGACCCTTTGGCAGCCATTGTAGATGTAGCGGCTATCAATCAGTATTTTGGCTGGTACTACTCCGGCTTTCTGGCATCAGCTGCCAATTTGCCTGCCAAGCAGGGGCGCCAGACCATGCTGGATAATATGCACAAAATCCGTTTTCATATTCCCGAAGGAAAACCCTTTGTGTTTAGCGAACTGGGCGCCGGTGCCAAACGGGGTAAAACCGCAAGTGAAGAGGCCCTGGCAGTATTTACTGAAGGATATCAGGCATTGGTTTACCAAAAGCAGATAGAGATGGCTAAGCAGCAGCAGAGCCTGGTAGGCATGTCGCCCTGGATACTGAAAGACTTCCGCTCTACCATGCGCCTTTATCAGGGAGTGCAGGATTACTGGAACCGTAAAGGACTAATTACTGATAATGGTGAACGTAAGAAAGCCTTTTTTGTGCTACAGGATTATTACGCTAATAAGCAGACTTTACAGTAGCCAGCATTAACAGCTCAGCGCTTCTGCCATCTTGTAGAAGCGCTGAGATCTGTTTTTCAATACACCCATGCGTTGAAAAACGCATTTAAATCTCTGGAGGAAGAATCTTCCATAGCTTTCTGAAAGTCTTTGCTCAGCACTGATTTTCCGTAGAACTTCCGGCTATAGTGCCGGATACCTTCCCAGAAGGCGTCATCTTCCATTTCTTCCCTGAGCAGGTGCAGGACATAAGCCCCTTTGAAGTAAACCAGGCTACGGTCATCAGCACTGGGGTTATTCCAGTTCTTAAATACCAGAGACTTATCTACTCCCTTATCCTTTATTTTTTGATATACCTCATGATAGGCATTGATATTTTCCATGTATTTATCTCTGCCAAAGCGATGTTCATTATAGGCAGCCGACATATAGGTAGCAAAGCCTTCGTTCAGCCAGAAATGTCCTAAATTTTCACAGGTAATCATGTTACCCCACCATTGATGCGCCATTTCATGTGCGATTAGGTTAATCTCCGTACTATCCTGCAGTATCATCTCTCCGTAGTTTTCTTTCATCACCGCAAAGCCCGACATTTCCTGAAAATGATCGCCCATCAGGATTTGCGTGTAAGAAGTCTGAAAATAAGGAACGCCTGATTTTTCTTCTAAGAAGCGCAGCATATCCGCAGAGGATTTGAAAATTTCTGCCAACTCCTCGGCTGAGTGTTTAGCAGCATAATATCGTAAGTCAGTGCTGCCCTGATGCTCCACCAGCTCATGAAACGTTCCTATTGCAAAGCCATAAGTATAAGCAGGGGTAGCTTGCTCCTGCCTCCAGGAATACTGTATTTTATCCTGCACCTTCTTTTTCTCTGAGAGTGTTCCACTGGCTACGCAGCTTAGGTTAGCCGGAACGATGATACTCATATTGATACTCGCCCTGTCGCTTATTTGATCGTGGCAGACCATCCATTCGCTTGTGAAATATACCGTATATGCCTGTTGTACTTCCTCCAAAAAGATCAGGCCTCTTTGGGGTTTTCCGTGATAGCTAATATGTACTTCCCTTTCTGTAGCGACACTTTCGGTAAACTGGATAAACAATTGCTGTCCCTGCTGGTGAAATGATTTCACCGCTGCTCCCTCCACTTTCGTCACGCTAAGCGCTCCACAGTCAAAAGCTACTTCCTGTGCATGACTTTCTACCTGGAAACGAATACTGACTTCTCCATGAATCGTCTGTGCTTCAATATCCGGCTCAAGACTTAGTTTGTACTGTAAAACATCCGGCACTCCAGCATCTGATGGTTGAGCCTGTAGTTCAGAGAAGATCAGACAAAAAAGCAGAAAAAATCTTAGTGTCATAGCTGGTTCAGGGAGTTATTGCTGTTCATGCATAATAAGCTTTCTAAAACTACATTTTTTTAGATAAGCATAAGTTCAAAACATTCGGGGGAGAGGTATTAAATATTTTTTACGGTTTTCACAGCTTTGTTTTAGCTTATTTTTCACAAAGCCTATATTGTAGACTGATCTATATCTTATTCTACCAAACCCTAACCTATGCGAATTATTCATGTTCTCTCTCTATTTTTTATGACTTTTATTCTGGGATGTAGTACTGCTTCTCAGGAAAGCTCTTCTGAAGGTTCTACCACTACGGCCTATGATCCCACGCTGATTGATTTCAGCCCTTATACTGAAAATCCGGTATTTGGTGGTACTGACAGTACGCATTGGGATGAGCGCATACGTGAAAGAGGCTATATCCTGAAGGAGGGAGATACTTACCATATGTGGTATACCGGCTATCAGGAAGGGGCCGAAAAAGGTATGATGCTGGGCTATGCCAGTTCGCCCGACGGGCTGAGTTGGACCCGCCACCCTGATAATCCTATCTATACAGAAAACTGGGTAGAAGATATGATGGTGATCAAACAGGATAGTATTTACCATATGTTTGCCGAAGGCAAAAATGATATCGCCCACCGCCTTACTTCTACCGACCGCATCCACTGGGAGGAGCAGGGGAAACTGGATATTCGTTATACCAATGGTGAGGCCCTCTCTCCCGGACCTTTTGGTACGCCTACCGTTTGGTTTGAGGAGGATCGCTGGTACCTCTTTTATGAAAGGGAGGATACGGGCATCTGGCTGGCGACCTCCGAGGACCTTGAAGTATGGACCCACGTGCAGGATGATCCGGTACTGACAATGGGACCTGAAAGCTATGATCAGTATGGTTTGGCAGTCAACCAGATTGTGAAAAAAGATGGCATATACTATGCTTATTACCATGGCACCGAGCTGGAAGACTGGAGCCGCTGGACGACCAATCTGGCTACTTCAGAAGATTTGATTCACTGGAAAAAATATGAGCAGAACCCCATCATGGAAGATAATAAGTCCAGCGGCCTGCTGGTGCATGACGGACAGCAGTACCGCCTCTATACTATGCACCCTGAGGTACATGTACACTTTCCTGAAGAGCATCCCTGAGAAATGATTGAGAGAGGGCTTCAGGCCCTCAACTCTTCCATATCCGCGATGATTTCTTCCAGCTTTTTGAATACATTTCCATACACTACATTCACATCCCACCTATAAATTTTTTCACCAAAAAACCCTATGATAGCAGCTGCTGCAAGTACCCCCACTAACCACCATACTGGAATTCCTCCGATCAGATTGATGTCGGGAAAATATTTGTAGATTACTTTACTCAGCACAGCTTCGTTGTTATTGGAAAACCATATGGTCGCCATAGCTGCCAGGAAGATCAGAGGATAAAAGAAACACATGATCCTGGCATTATTGGAAAGGCTGGATTTCAGCCAATGGTTAAAGGATAGGAGGTATTGATAACTGCTACTGCTTCTATCTATATCCTGCAATTTTTTCATCTGCAGGTTAGCATACCACGCAAAAATATTGAGCAGCACAAATATAAAGGCCCCGATATAAGGGATGCCCATAAAATACCAGCCTATCAATACCGCGAAGGCAAATACGACAATAGCAAACACATTGATATGCATCATGCGCTTGATCTTCTCAATGATGTCTCGAGACTTCTGATTGTACAGATTATTGAGGCGGGGAGCCACTAAGGCGTCACTTTTCAGAAAGCCTTTTTTCCAGATTGATTCAATTGACTTTTCCATCTAATAGTTTTTTTAAACGTTCTTTAATTCTTGTAATGCGTACTCCAATGTTATTGGGATTGGTCCCCATAATGTCAGCGATTTCCTGGTATGACTTCTCTTCCAGATAAAGCAGTATCACCGCCCTATCCACCTCAGACAGTTGCCGGATGGCGGCATACAGATAATTAAGCGACTCATCGGTAAAGGCGCGGCTGTCCTCTACGGCTATATCTGGTAAAGCATCGGAAGCGAAATGCTGCCCATTGTTCTTCTTTTTCTTGAGCAGGGTCAGGCAGACATTCAGCGAGAGCCGGTATATCCAGCTAGACCATTCAGCCTCCTGCCGGAAATTCTCCCGGCTCCTCCATATCTGCAGGCACACTTCCTGATAGTAATCTTCAAAATCTTCCTGCGTATTGGTATAAGCCCGGCATATCTTGATGATGATGGCGGCATAAGGAAGGATGGATGAAGAATAGAAGTCGCTGCTCACTACTTTTTTTCTTGTTTAGTGGCTGAATTCTCAAATCATTACAGGGCACTGAAGATTTTTTTTATAAAGGTAAGCTGTTTAGGCTTTGGGATGCGTAAACAAGGGGTGTCTTTGCACTCAGAAGCGCATTACATAGGTTTGGATATCTGCCGCTTATATTAGCTTTAGTCATCGTTTCTTTATCTGTTTAATTAATTCACCGGAATAGGCTTTACAGTATATCCCAGATGCTTCAACTGATTGATTAGGCCACACTCAAACATGAGGTGACTAAAACCCACCGCGACAAAACAGCTTCCGGCTTGGAGTTGCCTGTCAATCTCAAGCATCCATTTATCATTTCTTTGGGTGAGCAGCAGGGTATTCTGGCAGGGCTGATCCAACTGTAAATCAAATTCCATATTCTTGTACCAGTCAGTCTGGGAGCAAGCATTCTGGTCTTTCTGCCGGATACGCTCAATCAGATCCCTAAGCCTCCTTTTATGCACTTTCCTGGGCATGCCTTCTACATCTTTGGCAATCAAGGCCAGTTGTTCTTCTATAGTTTCCAGGCCAATAAGTTGTAGGCCCTGCTGTTTACCCAACGTACCGATATAGCCATCCAGTGTCAGCACCGAATCCCCAAGGGCTTTGGCATTGCATATCCTTTCATTGTAATACCTGCTTAAAATCACATGCAGCTCAGTAGGCGTGACTTTGTCCAGAGCCACTTCACTCTTAGAGAAAATACTATCCACGAAAGGAAGGTCTCTTTTATGCAGATATCTTGACCAGTCTGTGGTGGTAGTACGCCGGTTAATGATGTCTTCTGCCAGTTGCCCGGGAATATCCAGGTTTTCTTTGATGAGGATTTGAGAAGATAAGAGCGCCTGAGTGGCGTTTTTCAGCGAATCAAAAAAGGTGTTACCAAAGGCATGATGGGTGCCAAACAGATAAGACACCTTGTCTACTTCATCAGAACGGACCTCAAACAGCAC
The DNA here is from genome assembly GCF_029504655.1 of Catalinimonas alkaloidigena. Lineage (NCBI taxonomy): Bacteria > Pseudomonadati > Bacteroidota > Cytophagia > Cytophagales > Catalimonadaceae > Catalinimonas > Catalinimonas alkaloidigena. Next base: position 7,429,485 of record NZ_JAQFIL010000001.1, on the reverse strand, counting down.
TGTATTCACCTTGTCATGGTTGTCGGATACAGGAGGTGGGGAGAAAACTGATCCGTAGGCTGGAGAGGTAAAGCACAGCAGGGCAATGAGGATTTTACAGTAAGTTTTCATTTTAAGCTTGGTTGTATAGCTTATCCGGCCAGTCTGGTGTATATGCCGTCCTGTTTGTATTCCATCTGCCCTTAAGATAAAATTATTTTCTGTTTTTCCCTTTACTCTGTGGGTAATACTCCTTCCTCAGAGTCACCTGTAAACTTAAGCCTGCAAGCGACCGGCGCTGAGCGAACGCTGAGGTGTTTTAACGTACCTTAAGCATTACATTGCCAATCTTCTGCCCTGCACCCACATAGGTAAAGGCTTCCCGGATTTCTTCAAGCGTAAATGTTCTCTCATCTATCAGAGGGGTAAATTTTCCTTCCTCTATCAGCTTACTGATGAAATCCATACTTTTCTCAATACTTATCGGAAAAGGAAAAATTACTTTTTTGCCCCCGCCTAGGGGGGTAATGACAGGCAAAAAAATATTCTGATTATTGGGTCCCAGCTCGGATGAAATGTATATACCCTTATTTTTTAACAGACGTTTACACTTGGAAAAAGTACTTTTGCCTACCGCATCCATCACATAGTCGTATTGGTTGGTATCCCGGGTAAAATCTTCCTGAGTATAATCTATCACTTTATCAGCACCTAAGGCTTTTACTGTCTCAAAGTGTTCTGATTTGCATACCGCAGTTACAACAATATGATGGTACTTTAAAAGTTGAAGCAGTGCTGAGCCGATAGCGCCAGTCGCCCCGTTGACTACCGCCTTTTGTCCTGCCTGCAGCTTTACCTTATTGATAAAATTGTAGGCATAATGCGCTCCCTCCACACTTGCCGCTGCCTGCGCATAACTGAAGCCCGTTGGCAAAGGCAAGATCGCCTGCTTTTCGGCTATCGTCATATACTCCGCGTGTGAGGATATGCCCTGGTCATTGAACCCCCATACCTTATCGCCAATCTTAAAGCGGCTCACTTTGCTTCCTACTGCTTCTACCTCACCTGCAAAATCGCTTCCTGTCACTGGAAGTTTAGGCTTCAACAGACCTGTAATAAAGCGGAGCACAATTGGGCTTGCCCCTAAAATACCACAGTCGGTTCTGTTTACAGTGGCGGCATGCACCCGGATCAGAAGTTCATTGTCTTTTGGAACCGGCTTTTCTATTTCTCTCACGCTTAATACCTCAGGAGGGCCATATTTCAGGTGGTAAGATGCTTTCATTTGTTAAGTTCTAATAATATTCATAGGCATATAGCTGCCAAGACTTCTACACTCCTTAAAATAAATGATTTTAGCTACTGTTGAGTGTTTTTCGTGAAAACTATACCCTAAATAGAACTCATACATTATCAGCTTTTGTAAACCAGCCGTTTTTTGAGTAAATTATATAACGATGGCATACGAGCAGAAATAACATACCTTTCCGCAATTTTCTCTATCACAGCCTACTTTGCCATCTTATCTGCACTATGCCAGGCAGTATATTCGGGTATAATACGATTAGCACATGAATATCTTGTCCCAAATACTATCCATAGCACAGACCTCTTATACCTCTCAAACTAAGTTATATATTAACTATGCCTATGTCCCAACGGATTAATAGTACAGTTGGTGATTTAAGAGCTGCCCCCGGAGATCTGAAATTCAACTCAGTTTAGTTAAGCAAGAAAAACAAGCCCTCATGTACTGAACACTTATTATCTCACACAATTGTCATGAAAAAACTACTCACTAAAAACCTATGGCAAGTACTGTTTCTCTCCCTGTTAATTCTAAATTCTGGCTGCGACTGCTTTCCCCCCTGGAAAGATTGCAATGATGATCCTCCTTCTAACGGTACTGATTATTCTCTTAAAAATTCATACGAAGGTGCTATTGACCTGATTGACGACTTCAAGGGGCAGTTAAAGAGAAATGCCAGTAATAACTCCATTTTGCTTAGGTCATCAAACAGTGCCCGGCCCGGACAGGTCTGGATATGGAATACGTGTGATAATTCTATTCAGAACAATGCGGAAAATCTAACTTCTCGTTTTCCCGGGGATGATTATTTAACCGGCATTGATACCGACCCCTTAACCTCGAACACCATCTCATTTGACTGGGAAAGAAGATGGTCAACCAGGACTGGCTTTGGTATAGATGTTAACTACAATCTGTTAGAAGCCTTACTTGAAGCGGCCTATGAAAAAACTAATGTGTATGCATTTAATTTCAGATTGCAACTCATCAATGTTGAAAGGGAATATCTAAGAAATACCGCGCCCCTTATCGATAAATATGAGGAGATGCTATTGTCAGAAGGATTAGAATCAGACGGGAATATACTGGTGACAGGGGTAATCAAAGGCCAACTCAAAGTGGAATACAAAGCATTGAATAAGAAGGGGGAAAAAGTAGATATTAACCTTTCCGCTTCTCTAAATGAAATACTCAGTGCCAAGGCTTTTAAACCGAACTTTAATTATTTCAATGAAAACGCGACATCCAGTGATTTTTCGGTAATAGAAGAGTCAGGAGAAAATCTTACCGCTTTTATCATTGAATATTGGGATATACCTGAAGAAATTCAGAATACATCAGATATTTCAGCAACCATCAGTGAGTTTTGTGACGATGATGATGTGTTTGCCTTAACCAAAAATGTTACCGGCTTCTGTAGCGTAAGTGGTAAAGAAATCATTGATTTGAAGTTAGAAACTGGTGCAAATAACAATGGGTGGTATCCTTATCTGACCAACAAAACAGACCATACGATCACCAGTCTTCAATACACTTTAACTGTAAGAAATAGGTTTGGTCAGATTATCGGACAGGAAAACCGGTTGGTAACTCAGAATATCAATCCAGGAGCTACTATACCCGGCAGTAGAAAATTTGATAACTTTTCACTTCAGATCCAAGGTTATCCTGCTAATAGTGTCCTTCCATTATATGATGTAGAAATTGAATTTGATATCACTCAAGTAAGGCATCAATTAAATGATTTATGCATTTGAAGGTAGAAAAAAAGTGCTCCACGCTGTGGAGCACCTTTCCTTTAACCAAAAACTTATGAACCCTGGCGGGCACATTTACCTACTTCTCCATTAATATTCATTCATTACCACTCATCATGAGTCTTTGAGTTCTCTTTCTGCTTCGCCACTGATAGCAGATTTGTATTCTTTGATGCCTTGTCCCAGGCCTTTCGCCATCTGAGGAATTTTCTTAGCCCCAAAAAAGATCATAATGATGGCCAGGATCAGGAAAATTTCCCATCCGCCCAGGCCTCCTATGAATAATAATAAGCTTTCCATATCGTATCGTTTTTTTAAATGAAAAAATAAGTGAGCGATATAAATCAGTATACATTACGGACGTTTTACAAAAGCGCCCGATCAAGGGTAGCTATTTATCTAGCTCACAATAAATAAGCTGGCAATCGCCACGGCATCATCTCCGGACAGGGGTTCATCGTAAGCCTCTGTACCGGCATCGGCACCAAACTCCATCGCCGTATCATAGCCTGCCTGCATTGTTACTGCTTCACCATTGTATACCGGCTGAGTAGCTTCGGGCATGCCCGCTCCACGATTATCCTGCACAATCCATCCCTTCAAACCTCTCAGCCTGCGTATCTCTGAAGCATGTCTTGCCTCTACCGAATGTATTTGTAGTGCCGCGGTAAGCAGGTCGGGGGCGTCCATCAGGTTGGCAGCCTGTCCTTTGTAAGCGCGTACTCCGGTATCTTCAAACGCCTGGGCCAAAGCCAGTAGCTGGGCGTAGGCGGTGTCCTGCCCCACACCATTCTCGTTGAAAGGGTCAAAAGCGCCTCCTGCAGTAAAGTCAAATGTGGGCTTATCCACCACATTATCTCCCAGTCCTGCAATCAGAAAGTCCACATGTGCACTCTCATGTTTAGAGATCTGCATATATACTTTCTCAGCACGGGTACCGCCCGGCACTACACCTGACTCTAGTGCCTTGCGATAAAATTCATCTTCCAGATACTCCAGCGTGAGCGCCAGTTGCAACGCCTGCACTGGACTGTTCATGCTCTGTGCCTTCACTTTTGATGAGGCAAACATCGCTGCTCCCATCGGCACGGCGCTCATCGCCAGCTTCTTGCTCAGACTACCCAGTTGGCTGAATGCCTGACGTCGTGATACAATACTTTTTTTGTCCTGCTCTTTGCTGGAAGACAATTCGTCACTTGTGAAATGGTCTAAAAAATGTATGATATTCATAGTTAAATGCTTTTAGATCTTATGATGTGGGTAAATTATTAGCGGTAAACTCGGTGGTGATGAACTGTCCGGCTACTGTAAGTATGTCGGCCGGAGACATGGCTACATCTAATCCATTGGCGTCTACCACATCGTCACCAGCGAAGTTAGTAGAATCAGGATTGATCAGGCTGCGAATAGCAGATGCATGTCGTGCTTCCACTGAGACAATCTTACCGGCAATCAGCAGATAATCGGGACTGCTAATCAATCTACCTGCACCATTATATGCAGCTACCCCCGTGTCTTCCAGGGCTTTGGCTGTAGCCAGTACCGCATCACGATTACTGAAATCCAGATCACCATAGTCAAACTCCAGCTCAGGTAGCACCTGCGCACTATCACTGACCGCCGCGCTGATAGCGGTCTTAAAAAATTCACGGTGAATCACTTCATGATAATACAGATCGGTGAGCACCTGCTGCTCCTCAGCAGTGATGCCTGCATAGAAGTTATTATATACCCTGGTGTAAAAGTCCGCTTCCAACTGCTCCAAGGCATAGGCATAATTCAGGATACCTACGTCGCCGCTACCCAGGTCAAACACCTCATCTTCTCCATTGGCAGGTGGGTTAGGCATCATTTCATCATCATCTTCGCAAGCTGTCAGCAGCATGCCGCCGATAGCCAGTGAAGCTCCGCCTAACTTGATAAATTGTCTCCGGTTTGATTTGCCTGCCTGAAAGGGCTGGCTATCGGAAAGGGATACTTTAACTTTGTGCTTCTTCATAATAGTTTTAATTGTTAAAAAGTATCTTACCTACGAAGCCCGGGAGCCAAGTAGATTGATTAGAAGGAAAAAAAAATTAAGAAAGCTGATTTTTCACTTTTAAACAGCAAGACTGTCGCAGAATTTTATTAAGTAAAAGTTAAATTCACAGGATTTAAATTTTATTTATTTTACTTTTTCCCTTATGTTCACCTGATAATTACTCATCTAAACCATTATGGCAGAAGCAAAATTAAAGCAAACGCTGGGACCAGTACTTTTGTGGGGCATAGGTGTGGGGCTGGTGATCTCAGGCATGTACTTTGGATGGAACCTCGGGCTGGCTGAAGGCGGCACTGCCGGGCTGGCAGCAGCTACAGTAGTTATTGCGATCATGTACATCACTTTTACCTTTAGCTATTCCGAGCTGGCCTGTGCCATTCCCAAAGCAGGGGGAGCCTTTGATTATGCTGACCGGGCATTGGGTAAAAGAATGGGTTTCTTCGGAGGGATGGCACAGATCATAGAGTTTGTATTCGCTCCCCCGGCCATTGCCGCTGCCATAGGCGCTTATTTTCATCTCTATTTTCCTGCTTTGCCTACACTAGGCATCGCCATAGTCGCCTATATCATTTTTACACTACTCAACATTTCAGGGGTAAAAACAGCCACTACTTTTGAACTGATAGTGACTGTCTTGGCAGTAGCAGAACTGCTGATCTTCGCGGGAATAACGCTGCCGGAGTTTGAGTTTGCAGACCTTACCCAAAATGCGCTGCCCAATGGCTGGGGAGGAGCTTTCGCGGCGATTCCCTTTGCCATCTGGTTTTTTCTGGCCATTGAAGGCGTAGCCAATGTGGCCGAAGAAACGATTAACCCTCAACGTAATGTGATGCTGGGCTTTGGCTCAGCTATTTTTACGCTGGTAATACTTTGTGTGCTTACCTTCTCTTCAGCAGTAGGCGTGGCAGGATGGGAAGCTGTAGTCTATCCTGAAGGCAGTGCCGAAGCTTCAGATTCTCCATTACCGCTTGCGCTTTCTTATGTAGTGGGGGCTGAGAGTTGGCTGTATCATTTGCTGATCTCAGTAGGTTTGCTGGGGCTGATAGCTTCCTTCCACGGAATCATCTTGGCAGCGGGCCGGGCTACTTTTGAATTCGGAAGAGTAGGCTATGTGCCTAGGTTGTTAGGAAAAGTCCACCCGCGCTTCCAGACCCCCGCCTATGCTTTAGCAGCCAATATGTTTATTGGCATCGTAGCTTTGCTGAGCGGTAAAACCGGTGAGATTATTACTATTGCCTGCTTTGGCGCGCTTACGCTTTATATCATTTCCATGATCAGCTTCTTTATGCTACGCAAAAGAGAGCCCGATATGAAGCGCCCTTTCCGGGTGCCCTTTTATCCTGCATTCCCGGCCATTGCTTTAGTGATCGCTACCATTGCCCTCATCGCCATGACCGTTTATAACCTGATAATTGCCCTGATCTACTTCAGTATTATGCTTTTAGCTTATGGCTATTTCCACTTCTTCGTATTGCGGAAAGAGAAGAAGGAAACCGTAGTCACTGAACATTCTTAAAGAGCAAGGTTACCGCCTTCCCTGTAGGTGGTAAGCGTTTATTAGATAGGCACTCTTAAGCCTGCGGATAGAAAGAATGAGCGATGCGTACCAAGCATAAAGTCTGGTACCTCAGAAAGTTCGGTAAGTGACCATTCGTACTTAGTTTCAGCAAAGAGAAACAGAAAATCTACGCCCAGACCTGCGAAAACACCCCCTGCTCTGGGTTTGAAATCATCTTTGGTATAGTTCAAGTCTGTCTGCACATCTGTTATCCAGAATAAAGAGCCTCCACCAAAAATACGTACTCCTGCCCTGCTATTCTCATTACCTATGATCTGATAGCCAATAGATACGGGGATACGTACTCCCTCAAACTCAGTCATGTATTCCTGACTTAGGCTGTCTTGCAGGTCAGTAGATTTATTCACAAAAAAAGCTCCTATTTCTCCATAAAGGTCATCGCCATAGGCAATGCTTACACCTCCCTGCCAGCTGGCCTGACCTGTTGCATTGTCAAAATCCGAGCTCTTAGAAATACCAGAGATATTCATGCTGGCAGTTGGCTTGAGTATAGGTTGCGCATAAGATAAGTTCGCGAAAAGAGAAAATGTGAATACAATAAGCAAGAGATTTTTCATGAAGGGGAGGCATATGTTTATAATAAAGGGAACAGTGTGGTTAAAGTATCAATGATAAAGAAGACTTTGGAGAAAAAAAATCCTATTATAGTAAGTGTTTATACATACCCATTAAAATTAAGCAAGCAATATAGTTGGCCCATCATAAAAAAAGCGGCCCATCCTTAGACAAGCCGCTTTCACGATAAGTTTTTGCAGGAGAGATTAGTTACTTCCTATTGCTTCTTTACTTTTCTTTTTCTTCTGCATCGGGTTAGGGCCGGACGCGCCGCGAGCATTCATCTGCTCTTTATAAATCTCAAAGCGAGTAGGTACAGCACGCTCGGGGAAAAAATTGTTGCTTTCATCTGTATCTGCTGTCTCACGATAAGGGTCCAGATGAATTTGCTTTACTTTTTTATCCTTCGCAAATACTTTGGTCACTTCTTCAGCATTGTAGCGCCATATCTCAGCAGGGATTCTTTCTATCTCGGTAGAACCATCCTCATAAGTCCACTCCAGAATGACGGGCATTACCAGACCGCCGATGTTGTTGAAAGTTACTTCGTAAAAGTTCATGCCTGACTTAAGCAACTCACGCTCTTGCTCATTAAGGCTCGTCACAAAGTCATTGTACGCTTCCACATCCTCCTGGTTGATTTCAAAGGGGTCGTAGTCATTGTAGAAATCTCTCAGGCTGGGATCGGCCTCAATCGCAGTGGTTGGTACGTCGTCTTTATTGTACATCTGGCTGATGTGCTTCTTTTCCTGTTCGTAATTCTCTCTGGCAATAGGGTTCTCTATGCGAGGGTCCTGTGTATTGATCTGGAAGTATTTCACATCTTTGATCCCTATATCCACATGGTCATTGGTAAAAAACCAACCTCTCCAGAACCAGTCTAGGTCTGTACCCGAAGCATCTTCCATCGTGCGGAATAAGTCAGCCGGCTCAGGGTGCTTAAATGCCCAGCGGGTAGCATAGGTCTTGAAAGCATGGTCAAAAAGCTCACGTCCCATCACGGTTTCACGCAGGATATTCAGTGCAGTGGCAGGTTTGGCGTAAGCGTTCCAGCCAAACTGCTGCACCTGCTCAGAGTTGGTCATGATAGGGCTGATCTGCGACTTATCCCCTTTCATATAAGGCACAATCTTAAAAGCAGGACCGCGGCGTGAAGGATAGTTACGATCCCATTCCTGCTCAGTCAGGTACTGTACAAAAGTATTCAAGCCTTCGTCCATCCAGGTCCACTGGCGCTCATCGGAGTTTACGATCATAGGGAAAAAGTTGTGTCCTACTTCGTGAATGATCACGCCTATCATCCCATATTTGATGCGCTCGGAGTAAGTACCATCGGGATTAGGACGGCCGTAGTTGAAGCAGATCATGGGGTATTCCATACCGTTAGAGGCTTCTACTGAAATTGCCTTGGGGTAAGGGTAAGGAATCGTATACTTTGAATAAGTCTTCAGTGTATGCGCTACCACTTCAGTAGAATACTGCTCATACAGCGGATTAGCTTCTTTAGGGTAGTAAGACATCGCCATTACGGTACGGCCGTCAATCTCTACGCCCATCGCATCCCAGATATATTTACGGGAGCTACCGAAAGCAAAGTCTCTCACATCTTCTGCTTTGTATACCCAGGTCTTTTTATCTTTGGCTTTAGACTTTTCCTTTTTCTCCGCCTCTTTCTGGCTCACGATAATTACCGGCTTATCAGCGGTTTTGGATTTCTCCAGCAGCTCGCGCTGCTCCTGGGTCAGTACTTCTTCAGGATTTTGCAGTGTTCCGGTAGAGGCCACAATATGGTCGGCAGGTACAGTAATAGCCACTTCATAATCTCCAAAGGTCAGGGCGAATTCACCACGGCCGAGGAACTGCTTATGCTGCCAGCCATTGTGGTCATCATAGACAGCCATACGAGGAAACCATTGCGTGATGGTATAGAGGTAATTTCCATCTTCCGGGAAGTATTCATGTCCGCCACGGCCGCCCATCAGCAGGCGGTCATTGATATTATAATACCAGTCTACAGAAAAAGTAATCTGCTCTCCGGGCATCAAAGTTTCAGGAATATCTACCCGCATCATGGTACGATTGATGGTGTAGGGAATATCATTACCCGCAGCATCCTTTACTGCCTGAATCTTATGCCCTCCATCAAAGTCATAGCCTACGATACTCTCCAGATTATCCACATTCATGCGGTCGGTGATGCTGTTGGTTTGGGTTTTATAAGTATCCGAATCTTTGGCGCGCATATTCTGATCTAACTGCACCCAAAGATACTCCAGCGGATCAGGAGAGTTATTGTAGTAGGTGATAGTTTCTGAACCGGTCAGGCGCTGGGTTTCATCATTAAGTTCACATTCAATCTTGTAATCGGCACGCTGCTGCCAGTACTTATGCCCCGGAGCGCCGGAACCCGCACGGTAGACATTGGGGGTAGGTAAAGCTGCCGGTCCCAGTTGTTCAAACTTATCGGTATGCTGATTTTCCTGGGCAAACAAACTCTGCCCCAGGCCTATTATCAAGCTCAAGCTAATCAGTAAATATCTCATAGCAACAATTAAATAATCTAAATAATACTTGTCTTGCAGTGTTTTAAGTAAATATATATAAAAATAACAAAACTTTGTTTCGCAAATTACCAGAATTTAGTATCCAGCATTAACATAAGGGCGATTCCCGCAATTGCGGAAGAAATGACCAGTTTCCAGTCACGACGGGCTACCTGTAGCAGGTTTACACAAAGGTAAGAAAGCAGTAAGAACACAGCTACGATAATAATTTGCCCTATCTCCAAACCTATATTGAAAGCCAATAGTTGCATCACTATTGTCTCATCTTTACCTAATAAGCTACGCAGATAATTAGAAAAGCCCATGCCGTGAATCAGTCCGAAGAAAAGAGCGAAGGCATAATTTAACTGTCCGCCGGTTTGTTGAAGCCCACTGCTTTTTTTAAATACGTTGCTCATCGCGGTGACGAATATGGTTACCGGAATTAAAAACTCAATCAACGACGGGTTTATTGTAATAATATTCAGTGTGGACAGCGCCAAAGTAATGGAATGACCTATAGTAAAAGCCGTAACAATCACCAGCACTTTTTTCCAGTCGTTGAGCAGATAAATCGCGCATAAAGCTACTACAAACAAGATATGGTCGTAGCCATTAATATCCAGAATGTGGGTAAGGCCAAGATCAAAATAGAGCGAAAAAGTTGACATATTTATTTCTGTAGATAGAACAAACCGCAAATCTAACAAAAAATCGCTCTTTTTATTCAGATAAAACACATAAACAGGCCCGTCTCCTACATAGTAGAGATTGTATAATTTGAAGTAATCTTTTTTTCCAATTGTTTGTTATATACAGAGTTTACATGTAGTATATATTCTGAGATTCAGCACATTAACCCTGTAACTACCTTGCTCAGCCACATGAGTACTAAATTTCTAATGCGATTCGCACTCCTTCTTTTTTTTACTATTGGAGAAGTAGCTTCTCATGTGACTTATGCGCAGTTTGTGTACCGTGGTTTTCGTATTACCAACAAAAGAACCAAGCGGGTAGAAATTCCCTTTGAGATGCACAGTAACCTGATCGTAGTGCCCGTAAGGGTTAACGAGGCTGAGCATGAGCTTAAGTTTATTCTGGATACGGGGGTGCGCACAGCTATCCTTACTGATGACATTTATGTAGAGGGAGTACCCAGCCCTAATGACAGAGTAATCCACCTGATGGGAGCTGGTAAGGAAGGTGAGATCAGTGCATTTGTGAGTAACAATATTTCCTTCGCCTTACCGGAAGGGGTAGAGGCCGAAGGTAATGCCATGCTGGTGTTACAGGAAGACTACTTACAGTTAGATAATCATCTCGGAGTGCGTATCCACGGTATACTGGGCTACGAAATATTTAGCCGCTTTGTGGTAGAAGTAGATTATATGAACCAACAGCTTACGCTCCATCGCCCCGAACATTTTAAGCCTCGCAGTTCTTACCGGGAGTTTTCTATGAGTATAGAAGATACCAAGCCTTATCTCTCTGATGTAAAACTGAAGGTTAATGATACTACTTATGTGCCGATCAAGCTGATGGTTGACACCGGGGCCAGCCATTCGCTGCTCCTGAACACAAGTTCTCATCCCAAAATTACAGTCCCTGAAAAAAACTTATCAGGCTATCTGGGTCGGGGGTTAAGTGGTGAAATATACGGCTCCCTGGGCCGAATTGGAGGATTGAAGCTTGCTGACTATGAACTGGAGGGCATTATTACTTCTTTTCCTGAAGACAGCAGCATGATACTTCCTGCCCAATCCGAGACCATGCATAATGGTAACATGGGAGGGTCAGTGCTCAAACGTTTTCGGGTAGTGTTTGACTACGCTAATCAGAAAATGTACATCAAAAAAAACCGGCTTTTCCGAAAAGATTTTGAGTACAACATGAGTGGTATGGAATTGATTGCTACCGGGCCACTGCTCAGCCTGCTTTACATCTCAAAAATTACTGATGACACCCCCGCTGAACGTGCCGGCCTCCTAGAAGGCGATATGATCATTTCTATCAATGGGAGGCGACCTCCGGAGCTTGACCTGGGTATGTTTAGCGCTTTAGTAAATAAAAGACCAGGCAAGCGCATCCGCGTTAAAGTACTCAGGAATGGTAAAGAACTGAAGAAAACGTTCAGATTGGAAAGGGTTTTATAAAGCTGAACCATAATTTTTTTTGCCGGAGCTTTGGGAATTATCGTTCAGCCTACATTTCAGCTCCTTGCTATGTACGTATCAAATCCATATTTTGTGCTTGTACATCAAATTTAAATGGCACCTCAGCGAATGCCTTTGCTTTCTTTTCCGTTATAGAGAAGAAACAGAACAAATCCGTCATTTTTAAGGTTTTGCACATATGCTAGGATACCGATTTACCGACTACCAGCCCGACCCCAATCAGCAGGAACAAAGTACTTTTGATCAGCTACTGAAGATATTTATGGAACTCATGGTGATCACCTCAGGTGATGTTAATGAGACATTGCAGTGGATGACCAGCCTGGATAACCAGTACAACATTACCAATGCTGAGTATGGTATGGGCGATTTTATTCAGGAGCTTAAAGATAAAGGCTATATCACCGATGAAAACCCCGACGGCACTTTTGAGCTAACTGCCAAGACCGAACGTTCCATCCGTAAGAGTGCACTGGAAGAAATATTCGGCAAGCTCAAAAAATCCGGGCAGGGCAATCATAAGACACCACATAGCGGCGCCGGAGATGAGGCCAGTACCGACCGGCGGGATTATCAGTTTGGCGACTCCCTGGAGCAGATTGCCATGACCGACTCCATCCGTAACGCGCAGATCAATCATGGGTTGGGCAACTTTATGCTTACTGAAAACGACCTGGAGGTCAATGATACTGAGTTCAAGACTCAGACTTCTACCGTACTCATGATTGATATTTCCCATTCCATGATTCTCTACGGAGAAGACCGGATTACGCCTGCCAAAAAGGTAGCCATGGCGCTGGCGGAACTGATCACGACCAAATACAAAAAAGATACGCTGGATATTATTGTTTTTGGGAATGATGCCTGGCAGATTCAGATCAAAGATTTACCCTACCTGAAAGTAGGCCCTTACCATACCAATACGGTGGCCGGGCTGGAACTGGCCATGGACATCTTACGCCGGCGTAAAACGAAGAACAAACAAATCTTCATGATTACTGATGGTAAGCCTACTTGTCTGAAACAGGGCATCAAATACTATAAAAATAGTTTTGGCCTGGATAGCAAAATTCTTAACAAAACTTTAAATCTAGGAGCACAGTGCCGTCGCATTGGTGTGCCTGTCACCACTTTTATGATTGCCTCTGACCCTTATCTGAAACAGTTTGTGCAGAAATTTACCGAGGTCAATAATGGCAATGCCTACTACAGCAGCCTCAAAGGTTTGGGAAATCTTATTTTTGAAGATTACCGCCGAAACCGCCGTAAAAACTTTAAACAGTAGTCTCAGGTATTATTTTAAGAATAGGTTCTTCTCTTCAGCAAGAACCCATGTTTTTTTGCGACCTGAAACTTTTAACCTCTAACTTTTAACTTTGATGAAATACCAGGACATTCCGTCTGAACAACTTCTAAAAATCCATACCCTGGGAGAACTTAAAGCCAGTGGATACCAGGCCCGGTCTATCAAACAGGAACTCAGAGATAATCTGATTCATCGCTTACGCAAAAAAGAGAAGGTATTTGAAGGTATATGGGGATACGAAGAGTCTGTCATTCCTGATATGGAGCGCGCTATACTTTCCATGCACAATATTATACTGTTAGGACTTAGGGGACAGGCCAAGACCAAGATCGCTCGTATGATGATAGAATTACTGGATGAATATATGCCGGTAATCAAAGGCGCTGAGTTAAATGATGATCCTCTGCTACCTCTTTCACATTTTGGTAAAAGTGCAGTAGAAGAGCATGGGGACCATACGCCGGTGGCCTGGGTACACCGCTCCGAGCGTTATGCCGAGAAGTTGGCTACGCCCGATGTGTCGGTGGCTGACCTGATCGGAGATACCGACCCTATCAAGGCGGCTTCACTGAAACTGCCCTATTCGGATGAGCGGGTAATTCACTACGGCCTCATTCCCCGATCACACCGTTCTATTTTCGTGATCAATGAGCTTCCAGATTTGCAGGCACGCATCCAGGTAGCCTTATTCAACATTTTGCAGGAAGGCGATATTCAGATCCGCGGATTTAAGGTGAGGCTTGCGCTAGATATCCAGTTTGTCTTTACTGCCAACCCTGAGGATTATACCAACCGCGGTAGTATCGTTACTCCGCTGAAAGACCGTATTGATAGCCAGATCATGACGCATTACCCGCGTACGCTGGAGATCAGCAAGAAGATTACCGCACAGGAGGCCAAGATCAAAGAGCCACAGAAGGCTAAAATCAAGCTTACAGGGCTAGCTCATGACCTTATTGAGCAAGTCGCTTTTGAGGCCAGGGAGAGCGAGTATGTAGATGAAAAAAGTGGGGTATCTGCCCGGCTTACCATTTCTGCTTACGAAAACCTGATGAGCGCCGCGGAGAGGCGCACTTTGTTAAATGATGAGGAAGAAACTTTTATCCGTGTCTCTGACTTTATTGGTGTCATCCCTTCCATTACCGGAAAAGTAGAGCTGGTATACGAAGGAGAGCAGGAAGGTCCCGGCATTGTAGCGCATAACCTCGTAGGTAAAGCCATACGTACCCAGTTTCTGAAATACTTCCCTAATCCGGACGACAAGCGTAAGCAGAAAGAAAAAAATCCTTACAAAAAGATCGTAGAATGGTTTGGAGAAGGCAAAGAAGTAGATATTTTAAATGACCTCAGCAATAAGGAATATAAAAAACGCCTGAAGAGTGTGCCCGGCCTTGAAGAGCTTGTCAAAAATCATCATGCTAAAACAGATGAGAACACCCGACTCTTCCTCATGGAATTTGCTTTACATGGCCTAGCGGAGTACAGCCAGCTGAGTAAAAAGCAATTGACTGCCGGCACTCAATTCAAAGATTTGCTGAGCAGCATGTTCTCCATGCCTGATTATGGTGATGGGAACGATTTTGATGAATAAAATATAGCCGTTACGCTATTATTATGTAAAAAGAGCCGTTCATAGAAAGTATGCGGCTCTGTTTATTGTAGGTTTAACAAGATTATGGGTCATGTCTATGCAGGAAATTCAGAGACTGGTTAGCCGTGGTGAAGGAGAAAACATTGAGTTTAAACGAAAAGTAGCCCATCCTGAGAAAATCATCAGAGAAATTGTGGCCTTTGCCAATACCAAAGGTGGAAATTTACTCATAGGGGTAGATGATAATGGTAATATACCGGGGATCAAGTTTGCTGATGAAGAGATTTTTGTGCTGGAAAAAGCTATCCGCCAGTGGTGTCGCCCCAAACTTGATTACGAAGTTGACGTGGTCCCCATCAATGGAAAAAAGTCGGTAGTACACTATAGGATCAAAGAGAGCGAGAAAAAGCCACATTATGTCCTCAATGCAAACTTACAACACCCTAAACCCAGGAGTCAGCGTATCCGCAGCCCCAAAGGCAAAGCCTACGTACGCTTTGAAGACAAAAGCCTGCAGGCTAGTCCTGAAGTATGGAAAATCCTCAAAAGGGGGCGCAAACCCCGCGATATGAAGTTTACCTTCGGAGAGAAGGAGAAGCTACTGATGGAATACCTGGATAGCCATTCCCACATCACACTTACTGAATTCACCCGGTTAGCGCATCTGCCTCGTTTCCGGGCTTCACAAACCTTGGTTTTACTCGTGTTAGCCAATGTGCTCAAAATTATTCCAAGAGAAAAAGAAGACATTTTTATGCTAAAATTTTCGTAAGATATTCCTTACATTTATTGTCCTCTCTCGGAAAACATCAACATCCGCGGAAGTGTACAAGCAATTGAAGATTAGTATTCGTCACAAAATGATTTATGGGGACTACGAGAAAGAAGCCCGGCAAGCAGGCAGGCAGTGCCACTACTACTAAAAAGTCTAAAGCCAATAGCAATGGGGTTAAGTCCAACCAAAAGAAAATATTTGTACTGGATACCTCAGTCATATTATATGCTCATGATGCTATCATGCACTTTGATGAGCATGATGTAGGCATACCCATCACTGTCCTGGAAGAACTGGACCAGTTCAAGAAGGGCAGCGATACACGTAACTTTGAGGCGAGGGAGTTTATCCGTATGCTGGATGATCTATCCAAGGACCATACCCTCCGCGAGTGGATTCCGCTAAATGGAAAGGCTAAAGGCTCTTTTAGAGTAATAATGAGTCCTGAAAGTGAAGTAGACGCAGAGAAAATTTTTGATGAAAAAAAGCCCGATCATAAAATTCTCAATGCCGCACTCTCACTTAAAGAAGAGTATCCTGAGCATAAGATCGTTTTAGTCACCAAAGACATTAACCTTCGCTTAAAAGCTAAATCTCTTAACCTGACTGCCGAGGATTACGAGACTGGCAAAGTAAAGCATGTTGCTGACCTTTATAGTGGTAAGACCGTGTTTGAACGTGTTAACGGCGATAAGATCACTGATTTGTATAAGGAGGGCTTTGCTGAGGTAGAAGACTTCATGAACCCCAAACAGGTAAGCGCTAATGGCTATTATATCCTTAAGAGTAGTAAAAACTCTGCCTTATGTTATTACAACCCGATACTGCAACGTATTGAGAAGGTAGAAAAAAAGCAGGCTTATGGCATCAGGCCCAAGAATGCTGAGCAGGCATTTGCGCTGCATGCTATCCTCAATCCAGAGGTCAGGCTTGTCTCTATCCAAGGCGTGGCCGGTACCGGAAAAACACTACTTGCCCTGGCCGGTGCGCTGGAGCAGCGTCGGGAGTACAAACAAATTTACCTGGCACGCCCCATCGTGCCGCTTAGTAATAAAGACATAGGCTACCTGCCCGGTGATATTAAATCCAAGCTCAACCCCTATATGCAACCGCTTTGGGATAACCTGAAATTTATTCAGAATCAGTTTCATGAGAATGATAAGGACCATACCCGCATTACCGAAATGCTCAATACGGAAAAACTGGTCATTACTCCGCTGGCATACATTCGAGGGCGGAGCTTATCAAATATCTTTTTTATTGTAGACGAAGCACAAAATCTCACTCCTCACGAGGTAAAAACAATTATTACCAGGGCAGGGGAAAACACCAAAATTTTGTTCACAGGCGACATTTATCAAATAGACACACCTTATCTGGATTCCCAGAGTAATGGACTTTCTTATCTGATAGACAAGATCAAGAGTCATCCGCTATATGCGCATATTACGCTGGAAAAAGGAGAGCGCTCCGAGTTAGCTAACCTTGCCAATGAACTCTTGTAATCTATTACCTTACTGATGTAAGTGTAGCTTCATAAGGGAAACCTGCTCAGTAGAGAAGCTTGACGGTCTAAGGCAGCGTCGCTGGCAGTGTTATTATGCAAGGGATAAGCTTCAGGAACAAAGAGGTCATCAAAAAGGGGCAGGCAGGAACTCATTGAAAATTTTAGCACAAAAATGGCAATATGGCTTTAGAAGGGCTACAAAGATGGAACCGAAAGCGGTTTCTTAAAAGTGTATGATAAAACTGTAAATCAGCTTGGTACTATAGGCTCCGGCGCCTAAACTTTATAAACCCTACTTGGTTCTACCTGTGTAGAATTAGTTAAAAATTTACACACATAGAAACATGTTAAATCAATATTTATCCACTCGCGACAATATTCTATCCAACACTGTTCATGATGAGACAGGAGAAGAGATTGGGAAGATATACGACATATTAATCAACCCGGAAGATAATCAAGCTAAGATTGCCATCCTGTCAGAAGGAGGCATTTTAGGCTTGGGCAGTGACTATATCGCCCTTCCGTTTCATCTACTCAGGTTCAACCCTCAAGCCTCCGATGTGGCGCTCAAGGTAGCTGCTCACCGTATCAAAAACGCTCCTTCCATAGACATCCATAAGCTCAAGGGAAGTGATGATCAGGAACTTGAAAAGCTCTATAATTATTATGGAGAAAAGGCTATGGAAAACCAATCACATGAATCGGCAGATGGCCGGCAATATGTACAGGAAAGACAGAGTAACCACCCTCATAAAGGCTATGAAGGCTCAGCAAAAATCACTGGCGAACAGCCTAAGAACAATCCTGAGAGCAAGCCCGCTGACGATATGGACTACGACAAACTTAAGTGGGGGAAAAAAAAGTAAATAATAGAAAAGCGCCATTATCTCTCACAGACAATGGCGCTTCAAAAGTCTTATATCTTATACTAACTTAACTTCTATCTTCTTTCTTTGATACGGGCAGCTTTACCCTGGCGACCTCTCAGATAGAATAATCTCGCTCTTCTCACTTTACCTTTTCTGATTACCTCAACTTTGTCAATGCTGGGAGACATCAAAGGGAATATTCTTTCTACTCCAATACCGTTAGATACTTTTCTTACAGTAAAGGTTTCTCCGTTTGAGTTCTCATTACGGCGCTGAATAACAACACCTTGGAATTGCTGGATACGCTCTTTATTACCCTCAGTAATTTTTACGTGTACGTTGATCGTATCACCTGCCTGAAATTCAGGGTATTTTTTACGTACATCCTGATATTCCTCCTCTATAAATTTTAACAGATCGCTCATGATATATTTGTATTTTAAATACGCTATCCAAAAAGAACTGCAAATATAGAAAAAAGATTTTGCAATGCAGTATATAAACTAAAAAAAAGCTCCCGTAAAAGAGAGCTTTTATAGCTAGGGCTGCAAGGCTTATTGAGTCACTTTTACTTCAAGCTCAATTTCATCTTCTATTCCATCGAATTCGCCGTCATCGTTGCCGTCTACAATTTCTTCCACAAAGAATATTCCGTAGCGGTTATCTACTGTCTTGAAAGCATAAAGCTCTCCGGCAGATAAATCAGTAATTTCGGTAGTGGGATCTTCAGTAGCAATTTCGTATTCCTGTACCAGACGGGCTGCATCAGCGGCACTGATCGCATTAAAGTCATCCAGTGTCAGGTTATTGGTTGGACGAAACATCGTCGCATTCAATGCACTCCAGTTAGCACCACCCGCTCCAAGATTGTATATGTTTGAAGGATAGTCAGAAGGAGCAGCGATAGAGGCATTGTTATTTTCACCATAATAATAACCAAAATCAATATCGGCAGAAGTAATTCCATCAGTACCATTAACTACATCATCAACTGAGTATACTCCTCCATCATCTGCGCTAAAGAAAGTAGTGGAAGATCGCTCACCTGGCCCTTGTCCTACAGGAGCGGCTAATAAAACTGCCTCGTACTCAGCTACCGTTTGTGGTAACAGCACCTGGTTGATGATGTGCACAACGCCATTACCCGTCTCTATATCAGACGTAGTTACCGTAGCGCCGTTAATCATAATATTATCATTGTCATCAATAGTAAGCACTACGCTAAGGCCATCAGGATGCAATGTTTCAATAATTTGTCCACTTTCAAGGTCACCAGAACCAGAGGTCCCCTCTACTACGTGATACAATAAAATATCTGCCAGATCTTCTCTTGCCAAAAGTTCGTCCTGAGTAACACCCAAAGCGGTCATCAATCCCTGAAATGCCTGATTGGTAGGAGCAAATACTGTATACTCCGCACTTTGATCATCTAATGTTTCTACAAGATCAGCAGCATCCAGCGCCGCTACTAATGTAGTAAGATTTCCGTCAGACATAGCTGCATCCACCACAGTCTGGTAGCCTACATCTATCACCAACTGACGGTTAACACCTCCTGAAGAGAATGTGAGTGTGGCTTCATCGTCCAGTGTAGCAGTTGGGCTTACCGATATGGTTATACTGCTTCCTGAAGTAATCACATTGTTACTAGGTACGCTTACTGCCGCACCATTGGTTACTACAGTAATATCATCGGTACTGCTAGCTCCCAGAGAGGCAGTAATTTCAATATCTGCACCGGGAGGGGCGATATACGTATCGTCTTCAATGGTTTCACCATCTATAGAAAGAGAGATAGATGCGGAGGGGCCTTCATTCTCATCCTCACAACTGGCTAAAAAAAGTACGGATAGCACTAATGAGCTAAACAAAAAATAACGCAAAGCTTTATTCATCTTCTTCATTGATTTAGTTTGAAAAATTTCCAATCGTGTACTTACCGGAACCCAAAACACATAAAAATATCTGGTGATGTTTTCTGACTGAAGAGAAACAGACGCTCTCATATCTCGCAGCATACTTTCCCGGCCTTACACCCTATTTTTGACAACACACTTAAATTGTATTTGTTCATACAGATAAGTTTTTACGATGCTATAAAACAAAAAAAGCCCTCCTAATGGGAGAGCTTTTCTCACAATATGTCTATTCTCTACTACTGAGTGACCTTAACAGCAATCTGAATTCCATCTTCAGCTCCGTCAAAATTGCCATCACCATTTCCGTCTACAATTTCAACGACTTTTATGAGCCCGAAACGACCATCTTCAGTCTGGAACGCAACTACATTATCAGCCGCTAAGCCAGTAGCACGCCCTGTATTATTCAGAGCAGTACCTGCTTCAAACTCAGCTTCAATCTCATCTCCTTGGGAAGATGCCAGGGCATCAAAGCCTTCAGGGCTTAAGTTTGTGCTTCTGAATACAGTGGTATTTCTAACACTCCAGGCTACAAGACCTGCGTAAATATTTGTAGGGTACGCATCAGGCGAAGCCAAAGTAGCATTTGCGGTAAGCCCGTAGTAATAACCAAAATCTATAGTTTCAGATACAGTCTCATTTGTACTGATAACTTCATCATAAGAGTATATCTCACCATCCATGGTACTAAAGAATGTTTCTGACTGCTCATCACTATCAGGGGCAGCCAGCAAGAATGCCTCGTAGTAAGTTACATCAGGCAGTAATACCTCTTCAATTTCGTGGATAACACCATTACCTGCTTCAAGGTCAGCAGTCAGTACTTCAGCACCATTTACAAAAATACCGTCATCAGTTACATCAACATATAAGCTGTCTCCGCTTAGTGTCTCATAGTAACCTGATTCCAGGTCCGTTGATAAAACTAGGCCCGATACGACATGGTATTGAAGAATATTAGCCAGAACATCAGTCTCAGGAAGGTCTGCCTCTGAAGAAATTCCTGCTGCCGCAAAAGCATCATCGTTAGGCGCAAATACGGTGAAAGGACCATCACCCTGAAGATCATCCACCAAACCTGCTTCTGTCAGCGCAAGTACCAGGGTTTCAAAATCATCACTTCTGGTAGCTATATCTACGATGGATTCAAAGCCAACAGTGATTTCAAGTTGAGCATTCGCCTGCTGATTACCATCGGTAAGCGAGAATGTTAATGTGATAATATCACCGGAAGCAGCATCTTCAGGAACTACAAACTCTACAGACTCACCAGAGGCAACTAAATTATCACCTATGAAATCTCCGCCGCTATCACTAAGGGCTGTAGCTTCAGCTCCGGCTGAAGCATTTGTAAGGGTCACTTCAACCTCTACTGTATCGCCTGGAGCCGCCTGAATACTTCCTGAAGGATCAAGAGATACGGCAAGATCCCCCATGGGAGTTTCCGTGTCCTCTTCACAACTCGCTAAAAATAGTACGGACAGTACTAATGAGCTAAATAAAAAATAACGCAACAATTTACTCATACGTCTTAAAATATTGGTTTAAAAAAACTTGATTAATAATTACATGTCTTATGCAAAACTTGTGCGGCATCTGCCTTACCAAGGTTTTTTTTAGCATATTGTTCATGTAATAGTCAAAAAAAAGGTACATATTATTTTTGAAGGAAATCCAACGCATAAACGATCTACTGAAGCGACCTTTCTTATTTTAAACTATTGAAAATAGCCCTACTACGTCTGTTAGACTTCATATCCTATTCAAACAAAAGAAAGGTGAAAGGGGAGTAAACTTTCTTGAAAGAGCAAAAAGGTACAGTTCAAAAAATCCTCTCATATACCAAATCTATATGGTCAGCCAAACAAATAGTCTTTTGTAGTCTTGCTTTCTAATGTCTAGTGATTAACCACACGCTGTACCGAAGAGAGTAGCTCTCGCTTAGTCATCAAGCCGGATTTGCGCCAGAGTACCTTCCCCGTCTTAAAAATCATCAGTGTGGGAACGCTACGAACCTGAAATTGTTGAGCTGCGGCTGGATTTTTATCAATATCCACTTTGATAACCTTTACCTGATCGCCTAGTTCCTTGGCTACCTGCTGTACTATGGGGCTCAGAGTCTGGCAGGGACCGCACCAGCTAGCATAGAAATCTACCAGTACTGCTGTAGAATCGGAGTTGATCAGTTCCTTAAAACTTTTTTTCTTGTTTTTAATCGTACTCATACTTATTTAAAAGATACTTATAATATAGCCCAATACATAAAAACTAAAAAAGATGACTAATTTGTTCTCATATAATCTCTAAGTGGGAAAAATTGTTCTTAACAAAATGTCTTTTATTTTTTATCCATTATTTCCTATGCACTGTACGCTACATACAAAGAAGCCGCAAAGCAAACAAATAATATTGATTGTAATAGCCGTTTTTCTTTTCTTTTTCTACTCCGACTTATGTGCTCAGGACAAGCAGCCCATCACGCTTGAAAATATTTTTGAAGATCAAACCTTTTATCAGTATGATGTACAGGGCATCAGATGGATGAAAGACGGAGAGCACTATACTTCTGTAGTACCTGATGATACTGCCTATTATGAACACATTCTTCGGTATGATGTCAGCACGGCTGAAGTAGTAGACACGCTGGTAAATGGAGCAAAACTGCTGCCCGAAGATGAGCCTTATGCTTTGGCTTTTGACGATTATCAGCTAGGTCCAGATGAACAGCAGGTCCTTTTTGCTACCGAAACAGAACCTGTCTATCGTCGCTCCACAAAAGCTTACTACTATTTATACAACATCAAACAGGATAGCTTTCAGGCGCTGGACGATGGCGGAAAGCAATCTTATGCTACCTTTTCGCCGGATGGCAGTAAGGTGGCTTTTGTGCGAGATAATAATCTCTACTATGTTACCATCGATGATATGCAACTGCATCAGGTAACTGAAGATGGAAAGTTCAATGAATTGATTCATGCTAGTGCTGACTGGGTTTATGAAGAAGAATTTGGCTTCGCCAAAGCATTCTACTGGTCGCCGGATAGTGAAAAGATTGCCTTTCTCTCTTTCAATGAAGCCGCTGTCAAAGAGTACAATATGCAGCTCTGGAACGAATTGTACCCTGAAGACTATCGATTCAAATACCCCAAAGCAGGCGAGCAAAACGCTGAAGTAAGCTTATCAGTATATCACCTCTCTGAAAATAAGATTGTCAGTGTAGATGTAGGAGCAGAAACTGATATGTACATCCCTCGTTTTCAGTGGACGCAAGACCCAAATGTGCTCTCCTTCATTAGAATGAACCGTCTGCAGAATCGGATGGAAATTCTGCATGCGGATGCTGGCGACGGAGCCAACGAAGTAATTTTAAGAGAGACTTCCGATACCTATGTTGATGTAGAATTCAACGACAATCTTACCTATCTGGAAGATAGAGAACACTTTATATTGAGTAGTGAAAAAGAGGGTTATAAGCATATTTACCTCTACAACATAGAGGGAGGGCAGGAGAGAAAGATTACTGAAGGAAAATGGGAAGTGAGTGAATTGTTAGGTGTAGATGAGGAGAAAGAGCTTATTTACTTTACTTCTACGGAGGAATCTCCGCTGGAAAGACATTTGTACTCTATTGATTTTGAGGGGAAGGAAAAAAGAAAGCTCAGCCAGGAAGCAGGCACTTACAATGCTGACTTTAGTCCCGACTGTGACTTTTATATACAGAACTATTCTTCTTCGCAAACGCCACTCAAAATAAGCCTGCATGAGGCTCCTTCGGGTGATGTGGTACGGGTACTGGAAAATAACCCGGAGCTTCTGGATAGCCTTGATAAATATCAGTTGGGGACCAAAGAATTTTTTAGTTTTCGCAATACTGAAGATACACTGCTGTACGGCTATATGATCAAACCGGCAGATTTCAATCCTTCCAAAGAATATCCGGTGCTTATGTACGTTTACGGTGGCCCCGGCTCACAGACAGTACAGGACGAGTGGTTAGGCTATCGCGATTACTGGCATCATTACCTGACACAGGAAGGATACATTGTAGTTAGCATAGATAATCGTGGAACTGGTAGCAGAGGAAAGGCTTTTAAGCATACAACGTATGGGCAATTAGGTAAATACGAAGTACAAGACCAGATTAACGGCGCCCGTTACCTGAGCAGATTACCTTTTGTAAATCCAGACCGTATTGGCATCTGGGGCTGGAGTTATGGGGGGTATATGTCCTCACTTGCATTGTTTATGGGTAATGATGTATTCAAGTCTGCTATCGCTGTGGCTCCGGTCACTAACTGGCGCTTTTACGATACCATTTATACAGAACGCTATCTGCAAACGCCTCAACTTAATCCTGAGGGGTATGATGCCTACTCACCATTAACACATGTAGCTAAGCTTGAAGGAAATTACCTGCTGGTTCATGGCACAGGAGATGACAATGTGCACGTACAGAATTCGCTGATGCTACAGGATGCTCTTATCTCAGCTGGTAAGCAATTTGAATCTTTCTTTTATCCTAATAGAAATCATGGAATTTACGGGGGCAATACCCGCCTGCACCTTTACAGGATGATGACAGTCTTTATAAAGGATAATTTATAGTCTCCTTGCTATTAATTCACGCAGTTTTTTCGTAAATTTTATTGTATTGATGAGGTAATGACTGATGTAATATATTCGTTAAACTAGAGTAAGGGTATTTTTCACTATTTAATGCTTTTTACCGTACTTGTGTACACATTTTTTATGTCAAGTCGCTCATAGTCAATATCAAAACACAAGGTAATATAACTGTACATCATCATGGAAGGTTTACTCAATATCGTTAGGCAGGGTTTATATTTCCTATCCTTTGCCTTAATCGCAGTGGGGGTAGGTTTGCTCATCTTTTATTTTATCAGACTGGCTGGAACCTCTGATTCAAAAGTAAAGTACGATTTTATCAATAAGCATGAGAAAAAAACACTCTGGCGCAGTTTTCTGATACTGCTTATAGCAGCAGGAGCTTTTGTAACTTCAATACTAGCTACAGAATGGCTGTATGTTTTTGTGGGCGTATTTGTCTCTTTTATGTTTGGGATGATTCTCGGCGTGGTGATTTATAACTACCTGGAGTATTACTACCCTACATTTATTGAAAAGCGTTTGCAAAAGCTAAGGTATAAGCCCAGAATTTCCAGCACTGGCAACCAGATGAAGTTACTCAGCGAAGCAGAAGAGGATGTATATCTGGATGAAGGGATGCAGGCCGAAGAAAACATCTTCTCCGTGGATTATGATGTCTGGATAGACGAAAAAACAGATGAAACGAAGATTGAAAAATACAAGGGTCACCTGCATGCCGAAAAGTCTCCTACTTGTGGATACTATACACTTAGGGTCGTCAAAGAAGAAATTATAGAATCTCCTACTGAGGAGAAAGAAGGTACGCTGATGAAATATTACGAATGTAGTTATACCGGCTATAAGACCAAGAAAATTTTCAATATCGCCAGGTTAAAAAAAACCCCTAAAGAAGCCGGCAAAGCTTTCGCTTCTACAACTTAAGATTTGGCGGGTATTTGGTTTAAGAAGAAGCCTTCCTGTAAAAATGGAAGGCTTTTTTAATATCATTACAGACAACTGATCTTTCCTCCATCCACTGGCAGGCTCACGCCGGTAATGTAAGCTGCAGCCGGAGAAGCCAGGAATGCCACTGCTGCCGCAGTTTCAGAAGGTTCGGCAAACCTCCTCAGCGGAATCTGTGATTTCATATTTTCTTCTATTTCCTGCTCCGTTTTTCCCTGCTCCTTAGCCCGGTTACTGATCAATGCCCATATACGATCCGTTTTTGTAGAGCCCGGAAGCACATTGTTGATTGTGATACCCATAGGGCCGAGTTCTCGGGACAAAGTTTTTGCCCAGCTGGCTACTGCACCACGGGTAGTATTAGAAACACCCAAACCAGGGATTGGCTCTTTTACTGAGGTTGAAATGATATTAATGATACGCCCGTACTGTGCCGCCTGCATTTTGGGTAATACTGCCTGTACCAATATGTGATTGCAAACCACATGCATCTGCGCCGCTTTGATAAATGCAGAAGGATCAGCCTCGTACAATTTCCCAGCGGGAGGCCCTCCGGTATTGTTCAGCAGGATATGCACTTCGTCCACCTTATCCAGATAAGACCGGATTGCTGATTTCACGTATTCAGGTTGAGAAAAATCCGCTACCACATGATGGTGCACCTGCCCCTGGTCTGTAGGTAAGCTTGCCTGCACTTTTTCTAATTTTTCTTCGCTACGGGCTATCAGAGTGATAGAAGCGCCCAGGCCGGCTAATTCTTCAGCCACTGCCTTGCCTATACCTTGCGTACTTCCGCAGACAATAGCTCTTTTGCTGCTCAAATCAATATTCATAGTTGGTAGTTTAGTAAATTATAGGAAACTCCGCTAAAATTATAAAATTTGCGCCATTAGGAAAGTGTTATGGTTCTAAGTGTTACGGAGTTATAGTTTTTGGAGAATAGGAACTATAACACTACACACCATCTAACGATAACACTTACGCACCATAATGTTAAAATTAGCATGCCTAAACTTTTAGATACAGCTTTACAACTAGACAAAAGCGATCTCCTAAAACATTATCGGGAGCAGTTTCATATTCCTAAAGATGAGGAAGGAAAAGCTAAAATCTATTTTTGCGGCAACTCTCTGGGTTTGCAACCTAAAAAGGTTACCCAATATCTGCAGGAATCTCTGCATAAATGGCAAAGTCAGGGGGTAGAAGGCCATTTTGAAGAACCCGCACCCTGGCTAACTTACCATATATTACTGAAAGCCTCGCTGGCTCATATTACCGGTGCACATGAGCATGAGGTGGTGGCTATGAATAACCTGACGACAAACCTACATCTGATGATGGTTTCATTTTATCGTCCCTCAGGGCAGCGATATAAAATTATGCTGGAGGCAGGCGCTTTTCCTTCCGATCAGTACGCGGTAGAAAGCCAGCTTCGCTTTCGCGGATACGATCCAGAAGATGCCATCATTGAAGTACAACCTAAGCCGGGAGAAGAAACGCTGCACATGGATGATATCATCGCCAGGATGCATGAACATAAGGAAGAAATTGCGCTGGTACTTTTCCCCGGTGTGCAATATTACACCGGGCAATACATTGACATCCAAAAAATCACTGAAGCAGCGCATGAGATCGGTGCCAAAGCTGGTTTTGACCTGGCACACACTGTCGGTAATATTCCTCTCCAACTGCACGACTGGAATGTGGACTTCGCGGTTTGGTGCAGCTACAAATACCTGAATTCCGGACCGGGAAGTAATGGAGGTGTATTTGTCCATGAACATTATGCAAGTGATACCACACTAACACGTTTTGCAGGTTGGTGGGGGCATGATGAAAAGGAGCGTTTTCAGATGAAAAAAGGCTTCCGACCCATGTACGGCGCAGATGGCTGGCAACTGAGTAATGTCAATATTTTATCTGCTTCCGTGCAGCGATTCGCTTTAGAAATGATCGCCCAGGCTGGAATGGAAAATCTGAGGAAGAAAAGCATACAACTTACTGACTTTCTGGAAAGCTGCATTCAAGAGCTTGACCCTGAAGGACAACAGATCAAAATTATTACGCCTTCTAATCCGGAGGAAAGAGGCTGCCAGCTTTCTATGTTTGTACTAAGGGGAGGTAAACACCTTTTTCAAAAACTCACTGAAGCCAGTATTGTGGTAGACTGGCGTGAGCCTAACGTAATCAGGGTAGCGCCAAACCCATTATACAACACTTTTGAGGAGGTGTACCGCTTCTACGAAATTCTAAAAAGCACCTTACATGCATACTAATCAACCTACAAGTGTCAATATTTTGGGAGCGGGGCTGGCGGGTTCTTTGCTAAGCCTACTTCTTACAAAACAAGGATATCAGGTTAGTGTATATGAGAAACGTGATGACCCTCGTAACGCCCAAATTGCAGAAGGCCGTTCTATCAACCTAGCACTCAGTCTCAGAGGTTGGGAGGCATTGCGTAAAGCAGGAATAGAGGAGGTGATCCGCAAACAGGCTATCCCCATGAAAGGCCGGATGATCCATAACCTGGAAGGAGAGACACATTTGCAGCCATATAGTGCAGATGATAAATCTATTTATTCGGTTTCTCGAGCTGCACTTAATAACATTTTGATCAGTCAGTCGGAGGAAAAAGGGGTTACTTTTAATTTCAATCACCTTTGTGAGGAAATAGATTTGGCAAAAAATGAAGCCAGCTTCCGCTTTTCTGGAGAGACAAAACGTATGCCTTCTGATCTGCTCATTGGCACTGACGGTGCTTTCTCGGCGTTACGCTCGGCTTTACAAAAGACCCCTCGCTTCAATTACAGTCAACATTACATTGCCCATGGCTATAAAGAGCTAAGCATTCCGCCTACCTCCGAAGGAGAATTTGCTATGGAACCTAATGCGCTGCACATCTGGCCGCGGGGAGGCTACATGCTCATTGCCCTGCCCAATATGGACAAAAGCTTTACCTGCACACTTTTTCTCCCTTATGAAGGAGAAAGATCCTTTGCCGCTTTACAGAATAAACAGCAGGTGCGAATTTTTTTTGAAAACAATTTCCCTGATACGCTTCCGCTCATGCCTGACCTGGAGGAGATGTTTTTCCAAAATCCTACTTCAGATCTGGTCACGATTCGGTGCTATCCCTGGACATACAATGGAAAGCAACTATTGCTGGGCGATGCAGCCCATGCTATCGTTCCTTTTTATGGACAGGGCATGAATGCTGCTTTTGAAGACTGTCGTTTGTTTACAGAAATGCTTTATGGAAAAACTGATGATCTCGCTGAGGTGATTTTTCAGTTTCAGAAAAGCCGCAAGCCTGATGCGGATGCTATTGCCGAACTGGCCTTGCAAAACTTCATAGAAATGCGTGACCTGGTAGCAGACGAGACTTTTGTGGAACGCAAAAAAATTGAAAAGGAGCTGTTTTTGCGCTATCCCGAACAGTGGACCCCGCTTTATAATATGGTGACTTTTTCTCACCGTCCCTATGCCGAGGCTTTGAGCATGGGCAAAAAGCAGGATGCCATTATGCAGCAGGTAATGCAGCAATACAGTAAAGCCTCTGCCCTCGGGGGTGAAGATTATGCAAAAATTATAGCCATGTTGGACGGTAAACAGGAAGCGGGAGACTGAAGGCTGAAATTAGAGGCTTCAGTCTTCGGGCTGCCGGCATCCACCTTCATTCAGTGCTTGCCATTTCATTCCCCTCACAACCTACAGCTTTATAAATTACACCATCACTCTTAGTAAATAAGTACAACTCGTCATCAACATCTGTCCCAAAACGAAGCGCTACTCTCTGTACGCCACTTAGCGTCTGAAGACTGGTGGTATCACTTTCATTTTCAAGTCTTAATTGTAATGAATGAATGGGGGCCTGCTTTCCTAATTCCAGCTCATCCGGGTCTGCGAAAAAAACTTTTCCACTCACAACATCACCAAAAATAAATTTGCCTTGCAGCTGAGGCATGGCTTTTCCCTGGTATATCACCCCTCCGATGATAGCATTGCCCTCGTCATGATCGTACTGGACAACCGGGTAGATAAATTTGTCAGGGTCATTATCAGGCAAAGGAAATACCTGATCAGCCTTACCTCCGGTATTGATCATAAAGGTTCCTTCACGCTCCGGCCAGCCATAATCTCCTCCGGGTACTACGATGTTGATTTCTTCAATCTGATGCTGCCCGATATCAGTGACGTACATTCTCTCTCCCGAAGGTTCCCAGGTAAAATGGTGAGGATTTCTAAAGCCATAGCACAGAATTTCACCCAGGGCATCAGGATCATCCACCCAAGGGTTAATAGAAGGAATGCCATATTGTCCGTTTTTACTGTTATTGCCCAGGGGATCAATACGTAGAACTGTACCCCATATAGCATTTTTACGATGCGGTATGAAGGGGTATCTACCAAAAGCGGCACCTCCATCACCCACGCCAATATACAGCAAGCCATAGTCATCATCACCGGGCTTGGCAGTAGGGTTGAAGTTGATATCTTGCACACCATGAACCTGCGTCACCATATTGGCACGGAAAACCTCTCGCTTACTGCCTGAGAATGTTTTGGAGGTAGGATCATCCATTTTCCATTCTGTCAGCACATACTGTACGGTTACTTTGATAGAGTCGGCATAGGTGAAATCCGCTGGTATGGAACCAGGTTTTTCCGTATGGCTGGTATAGAATAAGCCGTTCTGATCAAACTCAGGATGAAATTCAAAGTGAGCCAGCCCTGAACCCCATCCGGGATGATTCATAAAACTTTCTCCTATCTGCGCTTTCATGTCCAGAAAGACTTTAAACTCCCCCTTGATGATTTCGTACAGATTTCCCCGCAGGTCATTTATAAACATTCGCTCATTTCCATTCTGCGCTATAGCTACCATTCTATTAATCCGGGCACGTATGCCCTCATCGGCGGAAGGGGGAGCCTTCAAATACTTTTCCATTACCAGGGTGAGGCCGGAATCAGGAATTTTTTCAGCAATAGGATCTTCCAGGGCATTGGCGGCAGTCAGGGCAGACTGCGTTTCCTGTGGCTTTTCCTGATAGGTATTCATATAAGCTAGGATAGCCTCTACTTCCTGCTCCTCCAGTGATGTAAAAGCCGGCATATACTGCTTATACTGTTCGTAAAGCTCCTTGGCGCGAGGGTCGCCACTCTGAATCACTTCCGGCGCATTGACAATAAACTTGCTCAGCCACTCATGACCTGCTTCAGTAGTTACTCCACTCAGGTTAGGCCCGATCAGAGCCTGATCAAAATTATGGCAGGAAGCACAGTACTGAGAGAAAAGCTCCTCTCCATGTTGAATCGCCTCAGCATCCTGCAGGTAGGCACTCTTCTCAGTAGACTCACTATTACAAGAAAAGAGATAGAAACTTGATAAAAAAACTAATACTGAATAAGTCGTAGCACACTTCTTCATCTTTAATCTCTGTTTTAAACTGTTGTATTGATAAACTCCTATTCTTCTAGGAGGAGGCAAACGACATGTATTCGTAATTATGCAATCGTTTGCTTTTTACAAATATAATAGAAATGCGCTGAGTTGAAACAGGAAGTCGTAATGCCTTACATCTTGAGAATTTCGATGTTTATGAAAAAACCAGAGGTTTCATTATTTACCGCCAGTATTAAATATGAGAAATCTCTGTGAGACACTGGGTGTAGACTTGTGTAGCCTGTTTGACGTCTACCTGATCCAGCTCAAGCATCGTTTCAAGGCCTTCAAGTTTAGCATCACAGGCGCGGGTTCTCGCCACTTTGGCGGAGAAGCCGTGAGATTTCAACATGCCATTGGCTATAACAGCGGACACCGAAAGAACGGTAGCTATCAGGCACAACATTTGCCAAACCGGGATACCAAATGACACCACATCTTTTGCAGCACCAATAAATCCCTCTCCACCAACGCCTGGTCCGGCTGTCAAAGCAGCAGCCAGTGCTCCTGCAATGATAGAAGAGTTGATAAGTCTTATATTTCGGGGTTCTGTCCTGCTAAGATAAATGGCAAGCTCTTTCCGTTTTTCCCGGATTTTGGTTAGGAGTACTTGATTATCTTTTGCTGTTTCTAGCATTTGTGGCGTATTAGGTTATGAAGTGTTTCAATGCGTTTTTAGAAAGCACACTCATTGAAAAGTAGCTATTGCTTATAATAAATATATCAATTTTAACCTACACTACCATAGGGTGAGAAGAACACATGAGGAGAGCTTCGTTTCACCCAGTCAGATCTAACAAAACTATCTTCTCAAACCAATTGCTAAAACTCCACCCTGTATGTCAGAACGGGAATTAGTCCAAGCTGGTACTTGGTGATGACTTCTCCCTCTATGGTATCATAGTACTGGAAAGCTACGTTCTGGGTGTTAAGTGCATTTTGCAGGTCCAATGACCAAACCGAAGTATGGTCTGCTTTATTGGTCCGTAAACTAAGGCGAAAATCTACTTTGAAATAATCGTCCAATTGGTTTGCAAAAGCCTGGGAGTCTATGAATACAGTTTCTTGTTGTTCCTGGGAGGCCTGTACATCAATAGGCGTTGCTCGTAAGCCGCCATAATAAACCGAGCGCAGATTGATTCCCAAAACTCGCTGTTTGTCATCACTGCTCCAGCTATACTCTTTACCTCCGGTTAGACTGAAAGCATAATTTCCATTAAAGCGTGTATCTCTTTCCACGCCATCTGCTGCAGTATATTTTGACTCATAAAGCGAGCTGCTCAGCAAGAGATAGTAACTTTCTGCCAGACTTTTATCCAGTGTTACTTCCAGTCCATAATTTTTACCTGTACCTTCATTTACCAGTTCTTCCGTGACAAAGCCCTCAAATACATTCAAAGCAGAGAAGGTACTGCCAGGGTTCTGAGAGATGGGCACATTGAAGAGATCCTGATAATAAGCTTCGGTTCGCAGGCTGAGAGAAGGGTTCCACCGCAAATGGTAGCTCAGCACATAATGGTGAGCTTTGGTAAAACCTAAATCCTGATTGGGGTTTCCTGCCGTGCCGTCTACCTTTGAAAAGTAAATCCCCGGAAGCTGTAGCTGGCTATGCAGGCCATACGCCAGACTCAGAGACTGGTTTTCTCTTATATCCCATTCCAGGGTAGCCCTTGGTTCCAGAGCGAAGGCCTCACTTAGCGTAAAATACATGGCATGTAGTCCGGCAGTGAAGCTAATGGGCGCTTTGAAGTTTTTCGTCCACTGTAGATAAGGCTGGTATAGTTGCCCACCACCTTCGCCTGACTCCAGCGTTTGCAGAGTTCCACCAATCGGACTTTCCCGACTTAGTAAATCGTAATGAAGATTGTTGAAAATAAACCCGCCTCGTAGTGATTGACTGTGGGTCAACTTACGGGTCAGGCTGGTGTTTAAAGAGATTCTATTTTCCTGATAGTTGTCTTCTTCCAGTCTTGCCACATTATAATTTTGATCCAAACGGTCACCGTAGCGGTCGCTGCTCAGGGCGGATATCGCCAGGCTGGTCTTCCAGAAGGTCTGCGCGTTGATAGGTAAAGCATGGGTCATGCCTATCACCCCCATATCGTTGGTAAAGGTTACATCATAGCGATCTTCCTGACTTTCCCAGTCCGCAGAATCGCGGGGCGCTTCAAATACATTTTTGCCTAACCCTCCCATCCCAAAAACCGTAAATTCCCCTTTGTTGTCAGTAGGCAAAGACAGATGAAATGCCAGGTCCTGGAAAGTAATGGCCTCTCCTCCAAAATCCAGCCCAACGACATTGGTCAGCAGGCCCACCGTAGAATAGCGATAGTTAGCCAGATAAGAAGCTTCACCGCCTTCTTTAAAAGGCCCTTCGGCGGCAAACTCCAGGCCGATCAATCCTAATTGTGCGGTGTATTCCCGCCGCTGATTATTGCCTTTGCGTAGCTTCATGTCAAATACCCCACCTATGCTGTTGCCAAAAGGGGCCGAAAAAGCGCCGGTAAGAAATGAAGAATTATCCAGCATCTGTGCACTAAGTACCGACTGGCTGCCCCCGCCCTGTACCCGGCGATCGTTGAAAGTTCCCGCGTTGGAGAGGTGATTAGGGTTGACGATATCAATTCCTTCCAAGCGCCAGAGCATACTATTGGGAGAATTACCTCGTACCGAAATATGGTTAGCCTGATCATTGGTACCTATCACCCCGGGAAAAGAAGTAGCTAAGCGGGCTGGGTCAAAGAAGGTGGCAGCATAGCGCCGGGTTTCTTCCACCGTAAATTCACGGCTGCTAATCCGATCAATGGTGGGAGAGGGGGCTATACTTTCTCCGCTAATTACTACCTCTTCCAGATTACGCGACGATTCCCTCAGGGTAATTTCCAGCACTGTTTCTTTACCAGCGTTTACCAGCAGTTCGGGATTGATATAAGATTGGTAGCCTACAAAACTCACCTGCAGGAGGTACCTGTCAGCAGGAACATCTTCCAGGATAAATTTACCTTCCTCATCGGTAGTGGTACCTAAAAGCGGGTCAGTGTCCAACAGATAAACAGCTGCGCCGGGCAGAGGCTGCCTTGTCTCTGCATCCACCACCTGCCCCCTTATGGTTTGGGTTAGCGACTGTGCATATAGGGAGGAAGAGCATAGAAACAGCATGCAAGCTGTTGCATAGAATAGCCTTGCAGAACATAGGTTTCCGGCCTGTGGGGACACAGGCCAGGGAAATAGGAATAATAAAATGTAGTTAAGCCTGGAAGTGTAGTTCATTTTAGTCTTGTCTGTCAAGAGTCAGGATGTCTTTTGCGATACGATACCAAAACTACAACTCTTCTACTTACCCTGCACATTCAACTGGCTCATAATTTCTTCGATAGCACGATCTAATTGAGGTTGCTTATTATCCAGTCGGTCTTTAAAGGTCTGGGCGACTTGAATATCGGGCTTTACCCCTTCTTTTTCCAGGTTTTTGCCATCCAGCGTAAAACACCCCCAGGATGGCAAGCGGTAGAATGAACCATCTACCAAGCTTTTACCGGATGTAAAAATGATCCAGCGATAAGTCTCCGTACCTATGATGGTTCCTAGGCCCAATGCCTTGAAACCGGCAGCCGTCATTTCCGCATCACTCAGACTTTGCTCGTTGATCAGTAAAACGATAGGTTTGGCGGCAGGCGTAAAATTAGGTTGAGAGGTAGCTGTTCCTCCCCGGTATTTCCATTGCAGATAGGGCTTACGGCTCAGGAAGTTAAGTACCAAATCATGCACATTGCCTCCTGTATTGTAGCGGAGGTCCAGTATTAAGGCTTCTCTGTCATCAGCTTCGGCGACCATCTCTTCGGCAAAAGCTTCGTAAGAGCCCATGCCCATATTTTTCATGTGTACATAGGCAATGCGCTCCTCAGCTTTTTCATTCACATACTGCTGATTTTTTTCTATCCACTCATCGTAAAGATTCGTACGAATGGCATAGTAAGAAGTAGGGTGCAGCTTTACATCGTGCTCATTACCATCTCTATCAAAAGTCAGCAGCACTTCATCCTTGCCACTGGGTCTGGTGAAATAGTACTCCCGATTTTTGGTGGTATCCATGGCTTCTCCATTCACTTTGGTCAGCAGATCGCCCGGCTGTATGTCTTTTCCTTTGACATCCGCAGGACTGTTTTTGACGATACGCGCTACTTCGTAAGGGTTGTCCTCGGAAAACTGTATGCCTGTTGCCAGCGTGTTGAAATCGTAATAAGCTTTTTCTTCCTCGCCGCTGGAATAAAAGCCCAGATGAGAGGAATTCAATTCACCTAGTAAATCACTGGTCAGATGACGAAGGTCTGAACGGGAATTGATGTAGGGAAGAAACTCAGCGTATTTGTCCCGCATAGCCTGCCAGTCAATGCCGTGAAAATCTTCGTTGTAGAAGTTTTCTTCAAGATTGGCCCATAACTCATAATACATCTGCTCAAATTCATCTTCAAGCTTACGGCTAAACTGGTAGGAAATATCAATTACCTCTACCTTACCCGCTTCCGGGTCAAGGGTATGAATTTTATTGTCGGCCCAGAGGTAGTAATTGTCCTCTGCTTTGGCAATGCCGAAACCATTTACATTTTCCAGTCCTTCTATTTTTTCGGTTTTATCATCTTCAAAAGGTTCTATGGTCGTTTTCCAAAGGCTGTTTTTACCTTTATCATGGTTAGAAATGTAAAAGACAATCAGTTTTTCATCTTTCTGAATGACATAGGGGTCTGATTGCTCTCCCACACTGGTACTCACCTGATCCAAGCGCTTCATCAAATCCTCAAAGTTAATTTCTACTTTTACCTTCTCCTTTTCTTCATCATCCTCTTCCTTATCTTCTTCTGTAAATAGCGCATCAAATTTATCTGAGCGATAAGGTTTCTCGTAACGATCAAAGTGCATGTGGTAGATGTGAGCGGCTTTGGTACCAAAAGGATAGCCGGGATTGGTACGATCCGTAGAGAGGAAAAGCGACTTGCCATCCGGCGACCAGAAGGGCTGAACCTCAGATACACCCGTATTCGTGATATTGCTACTTTTGCCCGAGTTCAGATCATGTACAAAAATGTCCTGCTCAAAATCCCGGTAAGCGGTGTAAACCACATACTGATCATCAGGTGAAAAATAAGGTTTGGAGCTGTAAAAGCCCCATATTTCATCCTCGACCAGCGTCTGGCTGCTGAAGTTATCCAGGTCCATGAGCTTTACTTCATTCCTGCCACTCAGGTATACCGCTTTTGTTTTATCGCTATTGAGCGAAATTTGCCGGTTGTTCTGGCTATCGCTGGTCAGTTGTTTTGCAGTGCCACTCCCATCGGCAGCCATGGTAAACCAGTTCTGGTAACCCTTAACTGTCTGGTTAAAGATCAGTGTTTTGTCATCTTTGAGCCAGCTCATTTCGCTCACCCTGCCCATAGGGTTGGTTTCCAACTGACGAACATATTTTCCTTCAACATCTGATACAAAGAGCTCTCCACGAGACACGAAAGCCAGTTTCTTATTGTCGGAAGAGACATCAAAGTAAGAAATCTTACCTTTCACATTAAAGTCCTGTGCTTTGTTGAGCGTCAGGTTACGGGGTACACTGAAGCTCAGCTTTTCCGTATTTCCACTGCTTACGTTATACACATGCAGTTGATAATCTTTGACAAAAACGATTTTCTCTCCGTTGGCTGATACCTGGGGGTGCATGACCGAAGAAGTATGATCGGTAAGCTGCTGCCGGCTGCCATCATCCTGCAACTGATAAAGATTGTACTCTCCGTTGGCTTCAGTAGAGACAAAGAAAACTTTACCCTCCTGAGAGATGGTCGTCCACATCTCCTTCCCTTCGTAGTCGGTGTATTTTTTATATTCACCAGTGCCGGGGTTATAGGATTTGATGTCCGGGCTGTAGGCTCCCTTGTAGCCTTTACGACTGGCAAAACGGGCACTCTCCCAGGTTTCGTTGAAGAATAGCTCACCTGAAGAAGGATGCTCCACCACATCATGTACTGTGTTGAAATAGTTACCAAACAAACGTTTTGGTGTTCCGCCCTCCACATTCACCTTGTACGCAGAGAAGCTGTTCTCCCGGTCAGAAGTAAAATAAATGAGCTGCGAATCCCAGGACCAGGAATCTACCTCATCCGAAGCCTCATGAAAGGTAAGTTGCTGAATTTCGCCTCCATCAATGGGGATCAAGAAGATATCTTCACTGCCATACTGAGAGCCGGTAAAAGCAATCCATTGTCCATCCGGGGAGATGTAGGGATGCGTTTCTTCACCTTCCATGCCGGTCAGGCGCATCGCCAGCTTCTGCCCTTCGTCCAGGCGCCAGAGGTCACCTTCGTAGCTAAAAACAATGCTTTGCCCATCTGGTGAAATGGTGGGATGGGATGCAAAATATACGTTTCCTTGCTGGGCATAACTGCAAATAGGAAACAGCAAAAAAATCAGGGGCAGTGAATGGATTAGGTTTGTCATAGCTTCCTCAAAACTTGGGTTGTGTACAGATAATGTGGCTTATATAAAAAAAAGAAGAGCCCCTTCACCAAAATTTCAGCAAGTGTTAGCTCTTCTTTTTCTGTAAGAGTGAAAGCTACTCTCATCTTTCTATGCTTTGGTATTTGAGCAATGCACTAGATTTTTACAATAATTTTCTTTTTGTACATGATCCAGACAGGAATAAAGCACAGTAAAAGATAGAGCAGTGCCCAGACGAATGAGGCCAACTCTGCGCCTAGCCCCAGGCCTGCCAAAGCCTCATAGCTCTCTGCTCTTAAAGTTTTACCATCGCCATCATAATCCATAAAAGCACTGATGAGAACGCCATGCAGTACATAAGCAGTGATGGCATTCATGCCAAAAGCCACAAAAAAAGGTGTCCAGCGCTGGTACTTTTGTACATCTATGAGCCAATACATACAGCCCAATAGCAAAGCGGCCATCCCTGAAGAAGCCAGCACATATGAGCTGCTCCAAAGATTTTTGTTGACCGGAAATACCTGATTCCAAAAATAGGCCAGAATACAAAGCGCAGTACCCACCACCATCATCCAGATGATTTTATGTTCTCCACTATTCTTGCTCTGGATCAGGTAACCTGCCAGTATGCCTGTCAGCCCGGTAACTACTGCGGGAATGGTGCTAAGTAAACCTTCAGGGTCCCAGGTCTCGCGATATAAACGCCCGGGCATGGCTACACTATCCAGCCAGGCAGCCAGATTAGTCCCTGGCTCCAGGTTCGCAGGGCCTACACCTGGTACCGGGATCAGCACCATCATCAGCCAGTAGGCTACTAAAAGGACAGCACTAAGGATAGCAATGCCTTTCCAGGTCCTGACCTGAAGAAAGATCAGGCTGCAGATGAAGTAGACAAGCGCAATCCGTGTCAGGACTCCCGCTACCCTAAGGTTAGCAAAATCAAACTCCGGGAATAGGGCCAGAAACATCGCTAAAGCAAAGATTATAAGTGTTCTCTTGAGGGTCTTAGTGGCCAATGGTTTCTTACTTACTCCTTTGGCAAGGCGCTTATTAAAAGCCAAAGTAATGGAGACTCCTACCATAAAGAGGAAAAATGGAAAAACCAGATCGGTAGGTGTAAGCCCATGCCATTCTGCGTGTTGCAAAGGAGGATAAACATGACTCCATGATCCCGGCGTATTGACAATGATCATTCCGGCAATGGTGATGCCTCGCATCACGTCAAGTGACAATAGGCGTTTAGAGGCAACTACAGAATTTTTTATAAGGCTTTGATCCAGACTGGGAGCAGGTGTAATGGTTTCAGGCATTTTAATAAAATAAGGTTTTGGCTAAAATAGTGGACTTATGAATTTAGGGGTATAGGCAGGTTATTTCCAAATAAAAATTCATTTGCCTATGACGATTACCGAATTTGTTACTCTCTTCTAATTTATATGTTATTTTATGACATACCAGCTATAGCCCTGCGCCGGAATTTCTACTTCCAGCCAAATGCCATAATCTCTGTCTATTGGATAGGCTGTAGCTTCCTGATCCCCATGTTTTACCAGGGCGGTTTCTTTCAGTCCGGTATAGTACAGAGGGACATAGATTTTACGTTTTATGGCTGAGTCCAGTGGGTTATATACAGATAACAGCCCTTTCTCTTCTCCTCCGGGGTTAACATTCAACCAGTAATCTATATCCCTGCCATCCGCACGGCGCAGATGAATGATATCGCCTTCCAGTACTGCTCTATGTGCTTTATACCAACCTACCCACTGCTTCACCATCGTCTTGGTTTCATCAGTATCAAATAGCCTGGGGCCGCGATAGCAGGCCTGCACTCCGCCTCCCAGATTGCTGGCAATCATAGATTGATAGTGAGATAAATGTTCATGCAGCGGTTCAATGGTAGCTGCCTCTCCTCCACCATGATACTCAGTCAGGGGGACAAACATCCAGCCCATACTTGACTGTTTGGTCCATGTACCGTCATAGATATTCTGGCGTGTATGGATAAGCTGCTGACTTCTGGGCAAACTCCAGTTTACCTCTCTATAACCCATTCCACATTTGTTTGAGCCCGTCATATAATAGTAGTCAGGGACATTAAGGTATATGCCCTGGCTTCTGCACCATCGATAAAATTTTGAGATTACCTGATACTGACTCCATCTAGAATCTTCATAGCCCTTATGCCCCGGATGCTCTGCTGACATACATACATCACCGGGATAGGAGCCATCATGCTCCAGCAAACTGAAGTCTGTTTTTTCATAAAAACGGTAAAGCTTGTCAAAATACTGCTGCCCCCAGCGACTGCCAATACAGGGCGAATTACCAAAGGTAGGCTGCTGCCCTTCGGGCATCACCACATCCTGTCCACTGCCGATACTGCGGGAGGCAAGTAATGAATATCCCCCAATCTCTACACCTTTACTTTTGGCATAGTCAGCATACTTTCGCATCTGGTCCATGTACTCCTGACTGTCGTTTTCAATGTCAAACCCACTTCCAAAGGTAAGGATCACCATTTCAAAGCCTACCTCAGCGCTTTGGTCGATCGCTTTTTTAACTCTTTCCCAATCCGCAAATCGAGCGTGCATCATCAGCGGGTTTTCTGTTGTCCAGGGGGCTAGTGTACGGTACATACGGCGCAGGGCTAACCCTTTTCGTTCACGATCATAGCTATCATGCGGCAGCACAAATGTACGAAAGCTACTAAAGCTTTCGCCTGCGGCTATACGCTGTGCCGGGCCAATTTCGGGATGCACCTTGAGCAGGCAGGGTGTCTGCATCAGGTAGTTTACCTGTGTATTATAATCGGGATCTGCCTGCCAGTGTACCGCGTGATGGTTGGCATCTTCTACGTCAAAGCTGGCAAAGGCATAATCCGTTTCTACATGAATGTTTGGTACATCCGGCAAATATTTTCGAGCTTCTACCGCTGAGCCGTACTCTACCGCGGCGATAATCTCACTGGTAAAATGATCCACTATCACCGGCTCGGAAGATGTATTGTCAACAGTTATCCATTTTGCCATAACGGGTAGACCATCATAAAGCTCATAATGCACAGAAACTTTAATAGCTTGTGTTTGACTTTCTGCCTGGGGTGCACTACCACCATTGTCACCACTATATGCAGCAAACTGTAAGATATGCAGCCGGACCAGTTCACCTGTGTCTCCCGTTTTATCTCCTTCCTCTCCCCTTGGGTTCATTTTTCCTACACGAACCGAAGTCGGTGACTCCCTAAACCCTTTAATGCTTTTTAGTGACTGCCATATTCCACTTTTCCCTTTCACTTCACAGTACAAGCTGTCCTGATCCCAGCGAAGACGTAGCGTCCAGGGCGCGGATAACTCTAAAGTTTCTTTGCCTTGAATTGTATGTGTCTCTTCACCATCCCAAAGGCCGAAGACCGGCTGAGTACTGCCTTTTTCATCTCCTCCGGGGCGGAGATAAAATTTAATGTTTTGCTCAGGCCATACCAATGCAATGCCTGGCCCCCAGCCGCTGCTTGTGTCGGTCCCCGCATCAATTTTTGCTTCTACCAATTGCGTATTTTCAGAAAGCTCGCGCTCTACAAACACACTACTATGGGCAGGGGTGTAGATTTCTCCTACTTTCCCTTCATTTACAAATGAGCTCCTAGGGTGTGCTCTTGAGGCGACAGTCTTCCATGCATCATCTAAAAATTTGAAATTGGTACTTACTAATTCCTCTCGCCCGTAGTCACTAGGAAGCAGTTGTCCTGACTTTCTCAGGTCTTCTGCCTCCGGCAAGCGGTAGTCCATACGAAGGTGTACTCCTTCAGGAGGCCATTCCAATGACTTATCATGATGCCTTACTCTTTTCCAATTAAAAGGCGCTTCAGGCTCACTGACTGCATAACGCACAAATTGTAATGAGGCAGGATCGTTCCTCATCTGATCCAGCCACTCAGGATGCAGATAGGCATAATTTGGCTGACCCTGCAAACCACCTACTGCATACTCAATACCATTAAGGGTAATTTCTGCTTCAGGCTTCACACCTCTAAGCATCGCTTCTCCTGTCATCAGATTATCAAAAGCGACGGTAGCTACATTAGGCGCAATGCGAAAAGTCCGCCGGATGAGCCCATTGGAAAGAGCCAGTTCATCAGGACGATTGGTTTGATACACATCAGCCTGATAAGGCGTAGGCTCCAACAGCCAGTCGGTGGGAGGCTTAGATGGCCTCTCTGGCTCTGTTTGCAGGTCGGACTGCGCCAGAGCAGAAAACTGTGAAACTGCTGAAAAGCATAAGATTAGGTAGTAATAGAGGGGGTTTTTGATTGCTGTCATAGATTTAGGGCTCACAGTGCCAGCTTTAATAATACATCTGAACACCTAATATAAGGATGCTTACAAAATTAGTCCGATATTTTGTAATAGCTTTCTCATTTGATGTCCGGATGTTGAGCTATAATTTTATAACTTATTAGCGGAATTTGAAGGTAAGGTACAGTATCTTGTCCTC